>CAJUSL010000055.1 GCA_910589135.1 uncultured Eggerthellaceae bacterium | reverse complement strand
GTCGTCAAGGTCGGCGACGAGGTGGAGGTCGAGGTCCTGGACGTCGACCTGCAGCGCGAGCGCATCTCGCTCGGCCTCAAGCAGACCACCGAGGACCCGTGGCTGAAGCTCGTCGAGAACTACCCGGTGGGCACCATCGTCGACGGCAAGGTCACCAAGCTCGTGCCGTTCGGCGCGTTCGTCGAGCTTGAGGATTCCGTCGAGGGCCTGGTGCACATCTCCGAGATGGCTCCCAAGCACATCGACACCCCCGCGCAGGTCGCAAAGCAGGGCGACGCCGTCAAGGTCAAGGTCATGGACATCAACACCGACCGCCGCCGCATTTCGCTGTCCATGAAGGCAGCGGCCGAGGAGCTCGGCTTCGAGATCGACGTTGACGAGAGCCTTGCAGAAAGCAATCAGCCCGGTGACAAGAAGGAAGATGTCGTCTCCGCCCCGTCCTCTGCGGGCAATAATGAGACAACATCTGAAGAGCCGGTCGCCGAGCCGTCTTCGGATGAGCAGGTAAAGGCAATGGAAGAAGCCGATGAGAAGGCATCCGATGCCGCTCAGGAAGAGGCGGCACCAGAGCCGGAAAAGGAGTCCGAGATGGCTGACGAGAAGATTCAGGCGCAGGTTGACGCCAACGAGACCGCCGAGCAGGGCATGGAGACCGCAGAGCCTTCTGCCGCCGTTCAGGAAGAGGCGCTCGAGGAGGCTGAGGGCGAATAGCCCACGGCTCCGCCAACAATCTTGCACCACCGACAAAAGGGGGCGCGCTGGGTTCAGCGGCCCTCTTTTGCTGTAAGATGCACTACAGTCTCTGTAACCAAGCAGGAAGTGGATGCGCCATGAAGCAGATTTTCGTCATCGGGGGAATGGGGTCGGGGAAGTCCACGGCAAGCAAGGCGCTCGTCGACCAAGGCTTGGACCTCATCGACCTTGACAAGGTCGGGCACGACATCCTCAGGTGGGAGGTCGTCAAGGAGGATTTGCAGGAGGCCTTCGGCGACGACATCTTCGACTCCGACGGCGAGGTCGTGCGCGCAAGGCTTGCGGCCAAGGCCTTCGCCACCCCTGCCGACACGCGCAAGCTGAACCGCATCACCATGCCTCGCATCGAGGAGGCCTTCACGGACATGATCGACGAGCTGGAGGCCAAGGGCGCCGAGGCCGCCGTGGTGGAGTATTCCGTCTTCCGCAACCGCGAGACGTCGCTGGCCTATGGCGCCGACGTCGTCATCGCCGTGCTTGCGCCGGTCGACCTGCGCATCGAGCGCGCGGTGGCCTCCGGTTTCGACGAGGACGACGTGCGCCAGCGCATCGCCCGCCAGATCACCGATGCCGACCGCGTCGAGGCGGCAGACGTCGTGTTCAACAACGATTCCACCAAGGAGGAGCTGTACAACCAGGTGCATTGCTGGTGGAACGGCTACAGGGCGACGGCCTAGGCGGCCAGCGACGATTGCTTGTGCGGGGAGCGCCTACGGGCGCTCCCTTTTTCTTGCGCGGCTTTGCGGTCTTTCGCTAATTGTCTTATGATAATTCCAAGTCATTCGCAGCAGTGGAAAGGCGCGCATGTGTTCAGCGACCTGATCGTCGCATATCTCTTCCTCGGGGGGACGGGCGCGGGATGCTGCCTGGTTGCCTCGCTGCTGACCTTCTTCGCCGACGCCGACGAGCTGGCATGGGCCCTTGCCCGCCGGCTGCGCTCGCCGCAGGATGCGGCATGGAGGCGCTTCTTCGGCGCCATGCACGTTGCGGCTCTGTGCTTTCTCGTGCTGGGCGGCATCGCGCTCTTCGCCGACGTGGGGCGTCCCGACCGCCTGCTGCTCATGCTGTTCCAGCCGTCGCCTTCATACGTGGCGTTCGGTGCCTGGTCGCTGGTGGCCTGCATCGCCGCCTCGTTGCTGTGCGCCTTGTTGTGGGGCGGCGTCGTTTCGTGCTCGCGGCGCCTGTTGCTGGCGGCAAGCGCGCTGGCGGGGGTCGCCTCCGTGGCGACGATGGTCTACACGGGCCTCATGCTCTCAGACATGCGGGCGGTTCCGCTCTGGAACACGCCGTGGCTTGCGCTCCTGTTCGTCCTGTCGGCGCTTTCGTGCGGCATCGCTCTCACGCTTGTCGCGTCGTTCGCGTCGCGTTCGACGGACGCCTTCGCGACCACGCTTGCGAACCTGGCCAAGGTGGACGCCGTCGTCATCGCCGTCGAGGCAGTGGTGGGCGCGTTCTGCCTGCTTTCGGTGTGGGGCATGGCCGGAGGCGCTTCGGGGCCTGCGGACGGCACCGCGCAGGCTGCGGCCGTGTCGCTGCAGAGCCTGCTTGCGGGACCGTGGGCCGTGCTGTTCTGGGCCGGCTTCGTCTTCGTCGGGCTGGCCGTCCCGTTCGTGCAGGACGTCGTCATCGGACGCGCCTCCCGCACGGCCGTGGCATCAAGCCGTGCCGCAGGCCGTCCGCTGCTCGTGCTGGGCACCGCCGCATGCGTGCTGGCGGGAGGCTTTTTGCTGAGGCTTCTCGTCGTGGAGGTCGCCCTGCATCCGCTGCCCGCGTTCATCTCGTAGAAAGGTTGCCCATGATCTCCTTCAAAGTCGACGAAGCGAGCGACGTGCCCCTGTGGGTGCAGCTGCGCCAGCGCATCGCGTACCTCATCAACTCGGGAGCGCTGAAGCCGGGGGAGAAGCTGCCCACCGTGCGCGGCCTGGCGGCCGACGTCTCCATCAATTACAACACGGTGAACAAGGCGTACCTCAGCCTCGTGTCCGACGGCTATCTCGAGTCGACGCGCGGCCGCGGCGTGTTCGTCACCGACATCGCGTCGAGGATCGGCGACGAGGAGATGGACCAGGTGACCGACATCATGGACGACGCCATCAACGCGTGCCTGGGGCTCGGCATGGGCTACGAGGACATCGAGAAGGCCTTCGTCCGTCACATAAAAAGGAAGCGCTACAACGCGGAACACGACGACGAGCCGGGCGGCCGCATCGTGGAGTTCCGCGAGGCGAAGAGCAAGCAGCGGGCGCGGGAGGCGTAGGCCATGGGCAGGAATCGGAAGGCATCGGAGGCAGCCGCGCAGGTTGCGGGGCAGGGCAGGCGGTTCAGCGTGAAGCCCGAGGCCCAGACCGAGGTGGTGGGGGAGCGTGCGTCCGGCATCGGCGTGGTCGTGTTCACGGCAGCGCTGTTCCTCGTGGGCCTGGCTGCGTGCCTGGCCGCCGGATTCGCGCTCCAGGGGAAGGTGACGCTGGAGGCCATCGTCGTTGGCGCCGTCGTGGCGGCGCTTCTGGCCGCGTCGTGCCACATCGCGCAGCAGTGGGAACGCGTGGTGGTGCTGCGCCTGGGGAAGCTTGACCGCGTGTCGGGGCCGGGGCTCTTCTGGACCTGGCCGGTCGTCGAGAGCAACGCCATGCGCGTGGACACGCGCCTTAGGGCGACCACGTTCGGCGCCGAGGAGACGCTGACGGCCGATTTGGTGCCGCTGGATGTGAATGCCGTGCTGTTCTGGCATGTGTGGGACGCGAAGGCGGCCTGCACCGAGGTGGGCGACTTCACCGCTGCCGTGGAGCTGTCGGCCCAGACGGCCCTGCGCGACGCCATCGGGCGGGCCAGTGCCGCCGAGGTGGCCATCCGCCGCGACCAGCTGGACCGCGAACTGAAGGGCGTGCTGGAAGAGAAGGTGGCGCCCTGGGGCGTTAGCATCCTGTCCGTGGAGGTGCGCGACATCTTGCTGCCGCGCGAGCTGCAGGACGTCATGTCGCTGGAGGCCCAGGCCGAGCAGCGCAAGAAGGCGCGCATCATCTTGATCGAGGCCGAGCAGGACGTCTTCGAGATGCTGAACGAGATGGAGGGCCTCTACGGGGACAACGAGGCGGCCATGCATCTGCGCACCATGCATCTGCTGAACGAGTCGCTGCGCGAGGGCAAGGGCACCGTGGTTATCCCCAGCGCCTTCGCCGAGGGCTTCAACGGCGACGCTGCCGACGTGCTGAAGGAAAGCCTGAAGAAGGTTCGGCTGTAAGGGAATCCTTGACGACTTCCGAAGGCGGCAACGTGACAGGTGTTGGGGAGGTGCGGAACGATTCGTCAACTCTCCGGCAATGGTTCCGGGGTGAACCTCAATAGGCTGCAAATCGGAAATCTAATCCGGGTATAATATCAGTACCATATTGGATACTAAATCAAGGGGGGCATTATGCGAACTCCAATAAAGAGGCCTCGCACGACCCCGATTTATTCTTTTGCAGCGCTGAAAAGCCGGCAGCGAGAGGTGAAAGACCGTGCGAATTCCGAAATCGTTCATCTTACGGAAAACGGGAACGCCGCCTACATCCTTTGCTCGGAGGAGGTGTTCGCCCGGGAGCTGGCGAAGGCGGCCGACGAAGCCCGGTTCGACCAGGAGTTGCGTGAGGCCATCGAGAGAGGGCGCGCGGATATCGCAGCCGGCCGGTATGTTTCTGGACTGGACAACATAAAAGCCAGCCTGCATGACGCGTGGGACGAAAAATGACCGAGTTGCGAGCCACCGCGAGGTTCCTGGACAAGGCTGGTTCTATAACGTCCCCCAAGTTGCGTGCGCGTCTGGAGGGCCTTTTGGAACTTCTAAGCGAAGTCCCGACGATAGGTTCGGCGCTGACCCGCGACCATTTGGAAGAAGAATATGGCGAAAGCTGTTTGACGTTGGATCTCAAGCCATTTCTTATCGTGTACGAATACGACGACGGCTCCAATGTGGCCGCCCTTTACGACATCATTCGCCAACGCCTTGTAAGGTAGTTCCCCAACATTCGCGATTTCAAAAAAATTGTCCTATGATTATCCTTGATTGTCATAGGACAACTTGCTATAGTGGGGCCAACAGAATCCGGCCGATTCTCTATCCGTGGAAACGAAGGGCGCCAGCGCGGCGCCGGAGGGGATGTCCGCACAATCACGCTTCGACGCGCTCGCGACGCGGTTGATGCAGAGGCCGTGGCGTCCCTGAAGCATCTAGGAGGAGAGATGTCAGGAACAGCGAACCCGCACGGCGGGATAACGCGCAGAGGCTTCCTCAAGGCAAGCGGCGTCGCGGCAGGAGCGGTGGGCCTTGCCGGGGCCGCCGGCATGACGGGCACGGGGGGATGGCTGAAGCCGGCGCAGGCACATGCCGAAGTCGACGAGCATCAGGCGTACACGTTCCATTACCGCCATTGCCAATGCAATTGCCATTTGAAGTGCACCGTTCGCGACGGCAGGCTCGTGCATATCGAGCCCAACGACTGGCCGAACAAGCGCAACGAGACGGTATGCCTCAAGGGCATTTCGGAGATCCAACACACCTACAGCAAGGAGCGCATCCAAACGCCGCTCAAGCGCGTCGGAGAGCGCGGCAAGGGGGAGTTCGTCGCCATCTCGTGGGACGAGGCCCTGGACACCGTCGCCGACAAGATCAAGGAAACGCAGGAGAAGTACGGCTCGGACGCCATCTGCTTCCAGCGCGCGGTGGACACGTTGTCCACCAACCTGAACAAGCTCATGAAGGGGCAGGAGAACCCGCATCGCGGCATCGACATCGGGTACGGAAACGGCTTCTCCCCGGCGCTGGCGGAATCGGGCCAGCAAGGCGCGGCGTCCAACGAGATCACGGACTGGAAGAACGCCAAGACCATCATCAACGTAGGGTGCAACCCGCTCGAGACGTGCATGGTCACGGCCAAGTATTTCTTCGACGCCAAGGACGCCGGGGCCGAGATCATCTCGATCGACCCCAACTTCTGCACGACGGCGGCCAAGAGCTCCCGATGGATTCCCATCGTTGCGGGGACCGACCCGGCGCTGTACCTGGGGATGACCTCCATCATTCTGGACAACGACTGGCACAACGCGCCTTACCTCAAGGCGAACACGAGCATGCCGTTTTTGGTGAAGCGCTCCGACGGGTCGCTTCTGCGCCAGACGCCGACCGACGACATCGAGCAGCCCGGCCAGGAGAACCCCTTCATGGTGTGGGACGAGGCTCTCTCGGCGCTCGTTCCCTACAACGCCCCGGGCGTCTCGCCGGCCCTCGAGCACGAGATGAGCCACGAGGGCGAGGACTATGCCACCGTGTTCACGCTGCTGCGCGAAAGCCAGAAGCAGTACACGCCGGCGTGGGCGGCCGAGGTCACGGGCATAGACGAGGACGTGCTCCGCGAGATAACGGACAAGTACGCCAACCGGGGCCCTTCCATCCTCTCCTTCGGGTTCGGCGGCGGGGAAAAGTTCTACAACGCCGACGTCGCGGGGCATGCGGCGGTGCTTCTCGCCACGCTCGTGGGCTCCTTCGGCACGGACGAGCCGGGCTGGGGCGCCGGCGCCTACGTCAACGCCTACCAGAAGATATTCGGCGCCGGCAAGCTTGCCGACTGGCCGATGCCCGAGGAGTGCAAGGCGGCGAAGGCCCCCAAGGACAGCGTCGACATGCGCGACGACAAGAGCAAGATTCGTTTCATATACGCCCAGAACGGCGCATTCCAACAGGTTGCGGGGAACCAGAATCGCACGGACGACTGGGCGCGCGGCCTGGATTTCATCGTCGTGCAGGACATCTGGCACACGCCTACCGTGGACTGGGCCGACATCGTGCTCCCGGTATGCTCGCACTTCGAGCTTGACGAGCCGACGGGGTCGCTCCGCGCCCTGCGTGGGCATGTGCTTTTGCAGGGCAAGGTGCTCGACCCGCTGTTCGAGAGCAAGACCGACTTCTGGATCGAGAAGGAGCTGGCGAAGCGCCTTGGGTATGAGGACGCCATGCCGAAGAGCCAGGAGGAGCTTGCGCGCTACCAGCTGGACAACACGAAGGACAAGGCCGTCAAGGGCATCACGCTGGACGACCTCGTCGCCAACCACGGCGTCGTCGCCCTCAAGGACCAGCCGGAAATCGCGCGCAGCTACAAGGGGCAGACCTACAAGACCACGTCGGGCAAGATCGACGTCTACTACGAGAAGATGGTCAAGCACGGCCAGGCGCTTCCGCAGTACGAGGCCCCGAACGAGGCCTATGCGGGCAACCCCTTGGCCGGGCAGTACCCCATCAATCTCACCCAGCGGCGTTCCAAGTACTTCATCCACCAGAATTTCGTGGACGGCACGTGGCTGCGCCAGTACTACGAGCCAACCGTGGAGATGCATCCCGACGACGCCGCCAGGCGCGGGCTTTCGTCGGGGGATGAGGTGGAAGTCCGCAACGACCGCGGCTCCTTCAAATGCGCCTGCACGCTCACGCAGGCGGTGAGGCCGGGGACGGCGACGATCGTCGAAGGCATCTGGAACAAATACATGAAGGCAGGGTGCATGCAGCAGGTGACGAACGACACCGCCAACCCGCGGGGCAAAGACCTCGCCAAGGGGCGCGTGATTCCCTTCAACGACACCCTTGTCGAAATACGGAAGGCGTAGGTGAGACCATGACGAGATTGGGAATAGCCATCAGCCTCGACCGCTGCACGGGCTGCCACACCTGCTCCATGGCGTGCAAGATGCAGAACAACGTGCCCATGGGGATGATGTGGAACCGCGTGGTGGTGGAGGGTTGCGAATCCGAGGTGCAGGCGCAAGGCGCCTATCCGAACCTGACGCGCACCTACGTTCCGGTCGCGTGCCAGCACTGCGAGAACCCCGCGTGCCAGCGCGTCTGCCCCACCGGCGCCACCTACAAGGACGGCAAGGGCCGCGTGGAGATCGACTACGACAAGTGCATCGGGTGCCGCATGTGCATGGCGGCGTGCCCGTACAATGCGCGCTCGTTCAACTGGGAGGAGCCCAAGCGCGACCCCGACTTCAACTACGGGGACTCCCGCGTGCCGGTGCGCCCGCGCGGCGTCGCCGAGAAGTGCACGCTGTGCAAGGAGCGGACGGACGCGGGCGACGTGCCCATGTGCGTGCGCTCGTGCCCTGCCGAGGCGCGCGTGTTCGGCGATTTGGACGACCCGAACTCCGAGGTGTCCAGGCGCATCAAGGAGAAGGACGCCCACGTGCTGCTGCCCGAGCAAGGCACCCGTCCGCAAGTCCATTACCACAACTAGGAAGGTTGGGAACCGATATGTCTGCTTTGTTCAAGAAACCGGCCTTCGTCGTGCTGTGCGCGCTGGCGCTGGCGGGCGTGGGCTGCTGGGTGTACCAGCTGGCAATGGGCCTCGGCGTCACGGGCATGTCCAACGTGAACTCGTGGGGGCTCTACATCATCATGTTCATGTTCTTCGTGGGCCTGTCGGCCGGCGGCCTGATCGTGGCCAGCTCCGCCAGCGTGTTCCACGTGAAGAGGTTCAAGGCGGTGGCCATGCCGGCGGTCATCCTGTCGACGGCCTGCATCTGCGTGGCCGGCATGTTCGTCCTGGTGGACCTCGGCGGCATCCAGCGCGTCTGGCTGCTGCTCGCCAGCCCCAACTTCGCGAGCCCCCTTCTGTGGGACGTGTGCGTCATCACGTGCTACCTGGCGATCAACGTCCTGTACCTCGTGTTCATGAACTCCAAGAAGGAGGGCGCAGAGCGCAAGGTGGCCATCGTCAGCCGCTTCGCCCTGCCTGTCGCCATCCTCGTGCACTCGGTGACGGCCTGGATCTTCGGGCTGCAGCTCTCGCGCGAGGGCTGGTACTCGGCCATCATGGCACCCATCTTCGTGGCCTCGGCCATGGACTCGGGACTGGCCCTCTTGCTGTGCGTGCTGGCCGGCCTCAAGAAGGTGGGCAAGTTCTACACGGGCAAGGACCTCTTCGCCAGCCTGGCCGGGCTGCTCGCCACGTGCATCGCCGTGGACGCGTTCCTCATCGGCTGCGAGGTGCTGACCATGGCATACCCCGGCGCCGCCGGAGCCGAGACGCTCGCCATCATGCTGGCCGGGCCCACCGCGCCGTTCTTCTGGTTCGAGGTCATCGGCGGCCTGGTGGTGCCGTTCTGCATCCTCGTGTTCGCGAAGAACCGCCAGAGGACGGGCTTCGTGGTGGGCGCCAGCGTGCTCGTGGTGCTGGGCGTTTTCTGCAAGCGCGTCTGGCTGCTGCTGACCTCGTTCGTGGTGCCCAACGTCGAGGGCGCGCCCGGCATATCCCTGGGCACGTTCGCCGCCCAGGAGGGCGGGATGGGCATGTGGGCCGTGTACGGGTCCTATGCGCCGACGCTGCCCGAGGTGCTGGTCGCCGTGGGCGTCGTCAGCGTGGGCGCCATCATCTTCTGGGCCATCGCGCAGAAGACGATGTTCGTGAAGGCCCCCGAGGCTTCCGGCGATGCGGCGTCCCAGGGAACGCCCCAGCCGGCTGCTTCGGCCTAGCAATCCCGATGCCTGCGGCGGTCTCCCTCTCGCCGCTGCAGGCGCTTTTCTTGCTGCGGGGCCGTTGCCCGGACGGGGCGGCGGCCTTGCGGCGAAGGCGCGGCCGTGCGCACGGATGCGCGCATCGGCCGCCAAGCGTTTAGCCACGAAGGAAAGGCTCGGCAATGGACAACGGCATCTGGCAGACCTACGCCGACGCGTATGCGTTCCTTGGAAACTCCCTGCTCAAACCTCTGACGCAGACCCAGACGGTGGGCCTCGACCCTGCGTTTTGGGACGCATTCCCCGACTTCGGGGACGATTGCGTCGCCGGTGCGGTTCGAGTCTGCAAGGCGCAGGCCCAGCGCGCCCAGTCGGATGCCGAGGCCGGCAGGGACGTCGTCCAGGACGCGGCCGTGGAGTACACGAGGCTCTTCGTGGGGCCGCCGTCGCCCGCTGCGCCGCCCTGGGAGACGATGAACCGGGAGGAGGGCGTGACGGTGGGCTTCGGCCAGCCGACCTTCGAGATGCAGGAGGTCCTGCGCGGCATGGGCCTGGCCGTCGGCGGCGAGAGCAACCAGTACGCCGACCACATGGGCATCGAGCTGCTGGCGCTTTCCGAGATGTGCTCGCGCGCGCAAGCGGGGGAGTTCGACGGGGCGGCCGTTTCGGCGTTTCTGGAGGACCGGCCGCTCAGCTGGGTCGATGCCTTCCGCGCGAAGGTGCACGAGGCGTTTCCTGGCGGCTACTACGACGCCTTGCTCGGCCTTGCCGGAGCCCTCATGAGGCAGCACCGCAACGCCCTGGCGTAGATGGGGTCGAGCCCGATTCCCGCCGCGTGCGTATTTCGTGTTCTTGTTGCCACCCGCGGTGGCGTGTGATACATTTCCTATACGAACATAAGTTCTATAGGAAAGGCGCCGTTTGTCCACTCATCTTCAAAACATCGAAGGCATGGAAATGGAGGGCAAGACCGACTTCGCCCGCCTTGCCAACACCCCTCTCAAGGTGGTGTCGCCCTACCAGCCGTCGGGCGACCAGCCGCAGGCCATCGAAAAGCTGGCGAAGGGCATCGAGGACGGCCTGCGCTATCAGCCGCTGCTCGGCGTCACCGG
>CAJUSL010000054.1 GCA_910589135.1 uncultured Eggerthellaceae bacterium | reverse complement strand
CTCCTCGCCGTAGCTGCCGTTGGACAGGCGGTCGCCCACCGTCATGTCGGCGTCGTTCATGGCGAGCGGCTTGATGAGGTCGGCTGCCGCGCTGGCGGGATAGGTGTCGTCGCCGTCGACCATCAGGTAGTAGTCGGCGTCGATGTCGCGGAACATCTGCCTCACGACGTAGCCCTTGCCCTGCCGTGGCTCGGTGCGCACGAACGCGCCGTGCTCGAAGGCGATGCGCGCGGTGTCGTCGGAGGAGTTGTTGTCGTAGACGTAGACGTCCGCCTCGGGAAGCGCCTCGCGGAAGTCGTCGACCACCTTCCCGATGGTGACGGCCTCGTTGTAGCAGGGGATCAGCACCGCCACGCCCTTGCCGCTGCATGCAGCGGCGACGTGCGCCTGCTCCGCCTCCATGTCGTATTTGTTCGCGGCGTACAGCATATGCGTTTTCTTTCGATTCGGCAGGTGCGGTTGCACCCCATACATTCTATATAATAGGATACGGTTCAACACATGAAACTCGAAGAAACTTACATGACTGCCGACGGCGAAGCCTGCAACGCCCTGTCCAGCTCGCCGAAGAGCGTGCGCAAGGTGCTCGTCGTGCACGCGTCGGTCGGGTCGGGCCACAAGAGCGCGGCGCTGGCCATCCAGAAGGCCTTCGACATGCTTGACGCCCAGGCCGAGCTCGAGGCTGCCGACGCGGCCGCCAAGGGCGAAAAGCACGAGGCCGTCCCTTATTACGACGTCGAAGTGCTCGACATCCTGCAGTTCGGCCGCATCGTGTTCAACGGCGACAACACCGCCTCCATGTTCACGGGCGCGACGCGCCCCTTCTACGACATCACCTGGCGCTTCATCCTGACGGGGCGGCTGCTCTGGGGCGGCGGCACCATCTGGGCGCGCGTCATGTTCCCGAAGTTCGTGGAATACGTCGACCAGGTGAAGCCCGACGCCGTCATCTGCACGCACATCACGGCCGCCAACGTCGCCGTGAGCGCCCGCATGCTGCTCGGAGCGCGCTTCCCCATCGTGTGCGTGCCCACCGACTACGAAGCCGAAGGGCTCTGGCCGCATCGATACACCGACTTGTTCTGCGTGGCGAACGAGCACATGGCCGAGACGCTGCGCGCACGGAAGGTGCCCGAGGCACGCATGCAGGTCACCGGCATCCCGGCCAGCCCCGCGTTCAGCGAGACGTACGACGCCGCCGAGTCGCGCAGGAAGTTCGGCCTTCCCGCCGACAAGCAGGTCGTGCTGTTCCAGGCTGGCGCCACGCTTCCCCGGCCCTACGTGCACTTCCGCAACTCCATCGACGAGATACTGCCCTACCTGCACCGCTTCGAGGACATGCACATGGTCGTCGTCGCAGGCAAGGACAAGGAATACGCCGCCCATATGCGCCGCGAGGTCGAGCAGCGCGGCCTCGCCAACGTGACCGTGTTCGACTTCGTGACCGACATGGCGGCGCTCATGGCGGCTGCCGACCTCATCGTGTGCAAGTCCGGGGGCCTCACCGTGACCGAATGCCTGTGCGTGCAGACGCCCATGGTGCTGATGGGGCGCGCGTACGGGCAGGAGAAGGCCAACGTCACCATGCTCACCTCCACGGGCGGAGCGTTCCACGTGACCACCTCGCGCGAGCTTCTGGAGCTGCTGGCGCAGGTGAGCCGCCACCCCGAGATCACGTCGGCCATCCTCACGAACGCCTCCCTCATCCGCCGGCCGCACGCCTCGTTCGACATCGCGAGGGCGACGATCCGCCTGATCGGCGAGGAACGCGACGAGCTGAGCCCGCTGTACCGCCGGCATTTCATGCACTTCTACTGGGGGCACAAGCCGGCCCACATCCGCTAAGGCCGCGACGGGGCGTTCGCCTTCGACGCATCGGAGGGCGCTCGCTCCCGCCACGCAGGCCGGACGCCCTCCGATGCGCGCGGCATCCAAGACAATCCCCCGGCGCAGCCCATAAAAAAGACACCCCGAAGGGTGTCTTCCCGTCTGCGGAACGAGATGCCGTCGGGCGCCTACAGCGCAGCCTTGGCGACCTCCGCGATGGCGGCGAACGCCTCGGGGTCGGCGACGGCCATGTCGGCGAGCACCTTGCGGTCAAGCTCGACGCCGGCCTTGGACAGGCCGTTCATGAACTTCGAGTACGACATGCCGTTCAGGCGCGCCGCGGCGTTGATGCGGGTGATCCACAGCTTGCGGAACTCGCGCTTCTTGTTGCGGCGGTCGCGGTACTGGTACTGCATCGAGTGCTGCACCTGCTGCTTCGCGTTCCGGTAGGAACGCGACTTCATGCCATAGTAGCCCTTTGCGCGGGCAAGTACCTTGCGGCGCTTCTTCTTTGCGTTAACGGATCGCTTCACACGTGCCATGTCTGATCATCCCCCTGACTATTTCATTCCCAGGTTGCGGGCGACCACGTTGTAGTCGGCCGGCGAAACCTCGGTCTCGTGACGGAAGTCGCGCTTGCGCTTCTGGCTCTTCTTGGTCATGATGTGGCTCTTGTAGGCCTTCGCGCGCATGATCTTGCCGCTTCCGGTGACGCGGAAGCGCTTCGCGGTGCCGCGATGCGTCTTCATCTTGGGCATGTTTTCGTTCCTTTCGCTATTCGGCGTCGTCGCCTGACGGCGCGTCGGCCGGCTTGGACGCATCGTCCTTGCCGCCCTTCGATTCCTTCTTCTTGGCGTTCTGCGGAAGCGGCGCGATGAGCATGTGCATGTTGCGCCCCTCCATCTTCGGCTGGTTCTCGATCGCCGCGATGTCCTTCAAGTCGTCCGCAAGGCGCTCGAGAATGGAAAGGCCCTGCTCGGGATGGACCATCTCCCTGCCGCGGAACATGATGGTGATCTTCACCTTGTTGCCGGCGGACAGGAAGCGCAGAACGTGCTTCTTCTTGGTCTGGTAGTCGCCCACGTCGATCTTCGGGCGGAACTTCATTTCCTTGATCTCGATCTTGGTCTGGTTCTTGCGCGCCTGCTTGGCCTTGATGGCCTGGTCGTACTTGAACTTGCCGTAGTCCATGACGCGGCATACCGGCGGGTCGGCGTTCGGAGCGATCTCGACAAGGTCGAGCCCTGCCGCGTCCGCGATGCTTTGCGCCTGCTCGATCGAGAACACGCCCATCTGGTTGCCGTCGAAGTCGATCAGGCGGCACTCCCGGATTGCAATCTCTTCGTTGAGCCTTGGCTCCTGAGCGGCTATTGCGCTCACCTCCTTCTTAGGCGATTGGTCGCCTGCTCTCCCCCGAAGGGTTGGCGCCCCCTTCGAACAAAAAAACCTGCGGCAGTTGCGCAGGTTCGTCGATGCGGCCAGGCGCATGCGCGCCCAAGCGTTCTATTCGAGAAACCCATCAGCTGCCATGTGCGCCGAAACAGGTGGAATGCATGCGCATTCGCTTGTGTAGCCCGAACAGTTTATAGCATCAGGCCGCAGGACGCAAGAAGCGAGCCGCCTTGCGGAAAGCGCATGCGCCCGACGGCGAAGCATCGCCTTTCGGGCAAGGGCGCACTCGACGCGCTCCGCCCGGTAATGCGGCAGCCCGCGGCCCTACGACACGTATACGTAGATTGTGCGGATGGTGTCGTTCAGGTTGTCGGTGGCGTTCGCGACCGAATAGTCGTACGACAGGATGGCGTCCCAGGCGTGCTCGACGCCGTCGGCCATGCCGGTGCCGTTGAACGAGCAGTATTCCTTGACCAGCGTGGTGCCGTCGGAGTCGTAGGTGGAGTACTGCATCTTGTCCTCGGGGAGCTGGGCGGTGCCGTAGCTGACGGTGAGGCCGGCCTCGGCCAGCGTCTCCTCCACGATGTTCTCGTTCTGCACCGCGTCGGTGAAGCTCACCGACCCATAGCCCAGAGACGACGTCGCCACGGAGTAGCCGGTCTCGATGATGACGCCGCCCTCGTTCAGGCTGAGGTAGACCGTGGGCGTGCCGCTGCGCGAGTCGGACGGCTCGTCGGCGAGCGCCACCTGCAGCTCGAGGCGCACCGGGTTGCCCTCCTCGTTGACCTCCATGGAGCGCGTCACCTCCGCACCGTGCTGCAGCATGGCGACCGCCTCTTCCTGCGTGTGGCCGAGCAGCTGCACCAGGTCGGGGACGGTGGTCTTCTTCGACGTGGACGACGAGGCGTTGGCCTCCGAATCGCCCTCGGGCATGGTTTCGACGTCGGACACCTGCGTCTGCTGCACGGCGGCGTCCTGCGCCGACCGGAAGATGCTGAAGCCGAAGTAGCCGACGCCGGCCAAGAGCAGCACCAGCAGCACGATGACCACGATGAGCACCTTGCGCATGCGCGACGAGCGCTGCATGTACGCCGACTGGGCGGCCTTGGCGTGCGCGCCCCCGGCCTTCTTGTCGGACTTGCCGGCCGACTTGTAGACGTTCTCGCTGCTGGTCGTGGGGTCGTTGGGGTTCATCGGTGCTCCTTTACGAGAAAACCAGGTACCAGACGACGAAGGCGGCAATGGCGGCAAGCGCCACGACGATCACCGCGATCTGAGTCTTGGACATCTTGAAGCTCTGGATGTCTTCCAGGGTGGTCTGGCGATAGGCATCCTGCCGCTTGGGTGCAGGAGACGCATTCGAGGTGCCGGCGTCGGGAGATGCAGCCGCAGCCTGCGGCGCGGGCACGGCGTCTGCGGCCGCAGCGCCGGCGTCGAGTGCCGGGCGTGCCTGCGCCTGGGGTGCCGCTTCCGCGTGCGCGTCCGCGCCTTCGTCCCGCGGGACGGGCGCGCCTGCATGAATGACGACGTCGTCGGCTTCAGCAGGGTTGACCGTTATGTGTTTGAAGTCGGTTTGGCCAGCCATTTCTTCCGCCTTGCCTCCCGCGCAGGGCGCGGGCGAGGTTCTTGGGGCACTATTATAGTGCAAGTCGCAGGGCGCCGGTCACATCGCAAGCAGGTCGACCACGTTCAGGCCCGTCGCCGCCTGCTCGATGATGTCGCGGTTCCCCACCACGCAGACGCAGCC
This sequence comes from uncultured Eggerthellaceae bacterium, assembly GCA_910589135.1. GTDB lineage: Bacteria > Actinomycetota > Coriobacteriia > Coriobacteriales > Eggerthellaceae > MGBC163016. The sequence continues at coordinate 5,769 of CAJUSL010000054.1, read as the reverse complement.
GCGCGAGCACATCTCGCCAAGCGCGCCCGCCAAGGCCCGCACGTCGTCGATGCGCGCATCCAGGACCTCCTGCCTGCGCCTCAAAAACTCGTCGACGCCATAGCGCGCCAGGTGCATGGCGGCCTGCCTGCGCACCAAATCGCGCGGCTTGAGCGGCTTGTCGAACGACGCGGCGCAGCTCACGACGTACCCTTCGAACTCCTCTTCGGAGGGGTCGAATGCGGCAAGCCACGCGCTCGAGGCGCGGAAGCGCTCCAAGGTCTCGGCAACCCGCGGGTCGCGGTAGGAGGAGAAGCTGCTCGCGCCGGCGCGGGAGGTGCTGAACCCCACCCCGTAGGCGCCCCCGACGACGCGCACCTCGTTCCACAGGTAGTCGTAGGAAAGCACCTTCGAAGCCACCATCCAGCTGCCGGTGAGAAGCCCTGCGCCCGGCGCGGTCAGACGGTCGGAGACCAGCGCGGAATAGGTCACGTCGGTGGGCACGGCGAATGCCTCGCGCCGGTCGACGGGGCTGGGCGCGACAAGCGCGTGCGCGGCATCCGCGGAAGCGCCTGGCGCCTGGCGCGTGGCGGCCGCAGCGCCGTCCAGCGCGTCGGGCACGATGGAGACGAGCTGCGCATACCGGCGGAAGGCATCCTCGGCGCCGGCGAAGGAAAGCAGGCATCCCTCGTCCTTGAACAGGCGGCCCGCCAACTCGGCAAGCTTGGCCGCAAGCAGGTCGGCCTGGGCGTCGAAGTCGTCGATGAGCCGCTTCAGGAAGACGTAGAAGTCGATGCCGCCGGCCCTCTCGCGCAGCGCCGCGGACGGAAACGCGTACGATGCGGCACGTGCGGCGGCGACGGAGTTGCCCGCCATGGCGAAGCGCTGCTCCATGGCCACCTTGCGCTGCACGAGCACGTCGAGCAGCTTGCCCGTGTCGCCGAAGTCGGTCTGGGTCAGCACCTCGTTCGCCAGCCCGGCCGCCACGTCCGCGTTCTCGGAAAGGGCCGACGTGCCCACCGTGAAGGTCGCCCTCCAGCCGCGCTTGCGCGCGAGGGCATGCGCGTCGCCCCCGCATGCGCCCTCCTCGGCAGGTCGCATGCCCGCATCGTCGCCCGCGTCCAGCACGTCGAACACCTCGCAGGCGAAGTCGAGCGAGCCGAGGCTGCCCTGCACGATGGTGTCGATTTCGGCGGCGGTGTGCCGCGCGGTGTCCAGCTTGCCCAGCGTCATGGCGAGCACCGTGGCGTAGGGAAGCTCGTCGGCCGCGACGCAGCCCAGGTCGAAATAGCGCGTGGCGTAGACGATGCCGCGCGTGTCGACGTCGTGGCGCAGGACCTCCATCGGGCCGAGCCGCTCGCTGCGACATGCCGGCAGCGCGGGCGCCTCCCCCACGTCGGTGCGCGCGAGCCGGGGCAGCTTCGCGAGGTCCGCCGGATCGTCGGGAGCCGTCTGGGCCTGCTGCAAGGCCGCCGCCTCGGCAGCGATGGCGGCGAGCTCGTCGGGCGTCATGGCCGCTTCGAGCGCCGCCAGCCGCGCATGCTCGGCGGCCTCTTCGTCGCAGTCCACGGGCACGACCTGCACCTGGGCGCGATGGCCGGACTCCACGAACAGCTCTGCCACGAGGCGGCGGAAGTAGTCGCCCGCGAGCTTCTCGCGCAGCGACGCGAAGGCGTCCTCGTAGCGCAGGTAGGCCACGGCCGCCGCGGGGTCGTCGTCGTAGAGCCATCCGTTCATGGCCGCCATCGACGCGACGACGCCGTCCGCGTACCCGAAGTTGCCTTCGCGCATCACGAACTCGGCGTGCGAGAGCGCGGCCTCCACGAGCCGCATGTCGAGGCCGCCGTCGGCAAGGGACGCCGCCGTGTCCGCCACCGTGTCGCGCAGCCGGTCGGCGGCATCGTCGCCGTGCAGGCCGCGCGCCGTTATGGCGACGAAGGGCTGCAGCACGGAATCGGCCAGGAAGCCGTCGCAGTCGTCGGCGACGTCGGCGTCGAGCAGCGCACGCTTCATGGGCGCCTCGTTCGACCCCATGATGGCGTCGAGCAGCACCGAGGCGGCCACCATGCGCTCGCGCTCGTCGGCGCGTCCGGCCACGAAGCCCAGCGCCGCGCACGAGTTCTCCGGCGCAGTGGCCATGGTCCGCCGCACGCCCTCGGCGACGACCGGCTCCTGCATCTCCATAGGGTTGGGGGCCGCAGGTGCGCTCGCGCGGGCGCAGCCCGCCTGCGCGCAGCCAAGCCCTTCCATCGCGCCGCGCAGGCACTCGTCGGCCTGGGCCAGGAACGGCTGGGGGTCCATGTTGCCGTACAGCACGATGTAGCTGTTCGACGGATGGTAGTGGCGCGCGTGCGTTTCCAGGAACTGTGCGTAGGTCAGCGTCGGGATGCCCTCGGGCGTGCCGCCCGACTCGAAGCGGTAGGTGGTGTCGGGGAACAACGCCGCCGAAAGCGTGTCGTAGAGGACCGAATCGGGGTCGGACAGCGCGCCTTTCATCTCGTTGTAGACGACCCCGTTGTACGCAAGGGAGCCTGCGTCTTCGCAATCCTTCCCGCCGTCGCAGCGTCCCTCCAGCTCGTAGTGCCACCCTTCCTGCTCGAAGATGCGCGGGTTCTCGTAGATGTTGGGATGGAACACCGCGTCCAGGTAGACGTCGGCCAAATTCAGCAGGTCGCGCTCGTTGGTGGACGCGACCGGGTACATCGTCTTGTCCGGGAAGGTCATCGCGTTCAGGAACGTCTGCATCGAGCTCTTCAGCAGGTTGACGAAGGGCTCCTTGACCGGGAACTTCCGCGAGCCGCAGAGCACCGAGTGCTCCAGGATATGGAAAACGCCCGTGTCGTCGGACGCAGGCGTTTTGAACGTGATGGAAAAGCCCTTGTTGTTGTCGTCGTTGGCCAGGTAGAGCAGACGCGCGCCGCTGGCGGCATGGGAGAACACGTAGGCGGTGCCGGCTATCTCTTGGAGGGGTGCCTCGTGCAACAGGTCGAAACCGCACGCCTGCGCGCACGGCTTGATTCCGGAATGGGTCATGGAGGCTCCTTAGGCTTTACGCTGCGTTTCGGGAAGAGCTGGAACTCGCGGACGACGATGCCGAGGACGACGAGCTTGATCCGGACGAGCCGGACGAGCCCTCCGCGTCGGCGTCAGCGCCTTCCCCGCCTTCCTGGGCGCCCTCTTCCCCGCCTTCGACGTTGGTGGACTTCGGCGCATTGGAAGCGATCTTCGGGACGCCGTTCAGGTTGACCGGCTGCCCGAGCCACTTGTCTTCGATGACGTCCACGACGCCGTTTGCGACCAGGTCGTCCAGCGCGGCGCCGAGCGCCTCCTGCAGCTCGGTGTTGTCCTTGGAGCACAGGGCGCAGTAGCCGCCGGCCGTGTCGAGCAGCGCCGCGATCTCGACCTTCACGTCCTGCCTGCTTGCGGCATACATGCCGATGATGGCGTCGGAGGCGACGTATTCCACCTTGCCGGAGCCGAGGTCGGAGAAGGCCGCGGCAAGGTCGCTTGCGGACTCGAGCGAATCCTCGCCGAAGGTGTTCGTGACCGCCCACGCGCTCTTGGAAGAGACCTGGGCGGCGATCTTCACGTCGCTGTCGGCGGTAGGCGCCGGCTCGTCGTTTCCTTCCGGCGCGAACAGCACCACGCCCGTCGGCAGGTACTGGCTGGACATCCAGTAGCCGTCCTCCTTCGAGGTGCTGTCCACCCCGAGGACCATGTCCACCTCGCCCCCGTCGATGGCGTCGGTGCCGTTGTTTCCCACGTCCACGACCTCGAGGGCGAGCCCCAGCTGGTCGGCGAGCGCCGCCGCGATGTCGACGTCGATGCCGATGATGCGCTCGCCGCTCTTGCCCGCGAGGGGCGAGTTGTTGGTGTTCACGCCCACGCGGAGGGTGCCGTCCTCGCCGATCGCGGGGCTGGAGATCTTGGGCGAGCCAAGCTGGGGGGTGTAGTCCTCGCTGGACGAGCAGCCGGCCAGGGCGCCGCATGCCGCGAACGCCATGCAGGCGGCGACTGCCGCGCGCACTGCCTTAGAGAGCCTTTTCAAGGTTGTCCTCCTATCAAAACGCTTCCCCGACTGACCTAGTCTTTGCCCCCACACTCGCGCACCGGAGGTCCGCGCCGCGCCGTCGCAAGGACGCCGCAACGCTCGCACTCTCTCGCCTGTCAGGCCCCGTGCCTGAATCGCAGGCGGTGCGGCTTACGTCTAGAATACGCCATGCTCGCAGGCCGCCCTCGGCGGCGCTGCTTACGTGGGCCCTTTCGACCGCATCTGCCTTGGGCTGAGGGCGCAAGAGTTAGGATTGCGCCCCGCAACTACAGACTCGAAGAAGCACCTGTGATTTTAGCAGAACGCGCAGGAGGCAGCGGCCGCAAGCGTCCGGGACGGGCGGCGCCGAACGCGCACGCAAGGCAGCGGTTAGTTTCCGTTTAGGCGTCTTCGCTACCATGGCCCCATGGCGAAGGAGGCAATACAGAAGATGCTGCGCGGCGCGCTGGAGGTGGCGCTCGAGACATTGTGGCCCACGCGGTGCGCCGTGTGCGACCTTCCGGGCGAGGACGTGCTGTGCCCGGACTGCGCACGCGCGCTCGTGGTGGTGGACGCATGCCTGGCATGCCCTCGGTGCGGTGCGCCCCACGGCATCGTGCAGTGCACCGAATGCAACGAGGTCATGCTGAACGCGGCCGGCATCGACGCCTTCCCCATCGACGCGATGGCGCACGCGCTCGTGCTCGACGACGCGGCCCGGCGCATCGTCAGCGCCTACAAGGACGGCGACGAGCGCAGGCTGCGCACGACGATCGCCGAGCGCATGGAAGCCTACGTCGGCCCGCTCGAGCGCGCGGAAGGGTTCGCGGTCGCGTTCATTCCCGACACTGCCGAGGCGGTGCGTCGGCGCGGGTTCGACCATGCGCGGGAAATCGCCCAGGAGCTGGCCCGGCGATGCGGCCTGGAATGCGTCGAGCTGTTCGAGCGGCCGAAGAGCACCGACCAGCGCGAGCTGGGCAGGCGCCAGCGCATCGACAACATGCGCAACGCGATGCACGTGAAGGAGGGGGTGCGGATGCCCGAGCGCGTGCTGGTGGTCGACGACGTGTGCACCACGGGCGCGACCATGTACGCCGCCTGCGCCGCCCTGCGCGAAGCAGGCGTCCGGCGCATACACGCCCTCACGTTCGGCCAGGTGATGGACTAGGCGCGACGGTTCCGGCCGCAGGGCATGTCGGGAGACGCCCGCCTTCGTCGACCGGACGGGATCAGGCGCTGACCGCCTTGTTGTCGGACACGTCGCCGGCCTCGGCGAACTCGGAGACGTCGACGGAGATGGTGTGCGCGATGGGCTTCCACGTGGCCTTCTTCACCAGGGCGACCAGCGCGATGGGGATGTAGGTCAGCATGAACAGCGGGAACGTGAACATGCTGCCGATCTTGCGGGCCTTCGAGGCGCGGATGTTGTTCCACTCGACGAACGTGGTCAGCACGCCGAACACGAACATGAACATGAAGTAGTTGAACAGGCAGAAGAAGATGGACGAGATGGAGCTGGCCACGGCGACGCCGGTGCTCATGACGCCCGTGAAGCTCAGCACCAGGATGACGGCGTTGAACACGATGGAGATGATGGAAAGCAGCATGCCCGGCGCGATGGTCATCAGCATGTCGTAGCAGGCGAAGCGGTAGCCGCGCTCGTTGGTGAAGATGCCCTTCACGAGCCCCAGCGCGTAGTGCGCGAACACCTGGTAGAAGCCCTTGGCCCAGCGGAAGCGCTGGTTCCACGAGTCGCGGAA
>CAJUSL010000053.1:9753-10936 GCA_910589135.1 uncultured Eggerthellaceae bacterium | reverse complement strand
GTTCTTCACCACGTCGATGTGGTAGGCGTCTTCCAAGGTGGCGGAAGGCGTCTGCGTGGCGTCGGCTTCCCAAAGCGCCGCTTCCAGCAGGATGGCCGGCTCGCCTTCGTAGGTGGGCTCGGTGCAGATGCCCAGCAGCGCGCTTGCCGCGTCGAACAGGCGCCCGACCGACGACGTGACGGGCGTGTTGATGCCCTGGTCGATCATTGTCGTCAGATTTGCGCACACGTCCGCGCCGAGCGCATCGCGCAGGTGCGCGGCTCCCGGATGGTCGAGCAGGTCGAACTCCCACAGCACGCCGAAGGCCATCTGCAAAGGGCGCTTCACGGCGCTGGCGCCTCCGGGCATCGGCACGTAGGCGAAGTTCGCGAAGCGCTCGAAGTCGCCCTGGTTGGCCATCAGAACCTCGCCGCCCCAGACGTTGCCGTCGACGCCGTAGCCGGTGCCGTCGAACGCGATCCCGCACACCGCCTCGTCGGGCGCCAGTCCGCACTCGGCGATGACCGACGCCACGTGCGCGTGGTGGTGCTGCACGGACACGAGCGGCAGGGGCGGCCGGTGCAGCGCGCTTTGCTCGCGTGCCCACTTGGTGGTGATGTATTCGGGATGCAGGTCGCAGGCCATCTCGTCCGCATGCAGGTCGAACAGGCGCTCGTAGCGCTGCTTCGCCTCCAGCCATGCGTCGAACGCGTCGGCGTTTTCCATGTCGCCAACGTGCTGCGAGACGAAGGCGAGCGCGCCGGCAGCGGTGGATGCGCCGGCTGCATCGTTGGTGCTGCCGGTCGCGTCGCTCGGCTTCAGGAAGCAGAAGGTGTTCTTCTGCTCGGGGCCTGCGGCGAAGATGGTCGGCTGCGGAACCGGAGCGCCATCGGCCGCCGCCTTCACCTCGATGGCGGCAGGCGCATAGCCGCGCGCGCGGCGGATCATCTGCACCGTTTCGCCTGCGCTGCCGGCGCGGATGACCCGCACTACCGAGTCATCGAAGCGCGTGAGGATTTCGCGGTCGTTGCCGACGAAGGCGTCGGCGATGTCGGCCAGCTGCTCGTAGGCCGCCTGGTCCTTGATGCAGATCGGCTCGTCGTGCACGTTGCCGCTGGTCATGACCAGCATGGGCGGCAGGGCGGCGTCGGTCGTGCTTGCGTCGACGGTTGCGTTCGTGCTGCCGGGTCCGCAGGCATCCGTG
>CAJUSL010000053.1:0-9743 GCA_910589135.1 uncultured Eggerthellaceae bacterium | reverse complement strand
CCGGCGGCCTTGGCTGCGTTCACGTCGGCAGTGCCGCCGGCGTCCGCATTGATGCCCGCATTGGCGCTTGCACCCGCAGCCTTGGCTTCGGCGAAGTCGTGCAGCAGCAGATGTTGCAGCGGCGTGTAGGGGAGCATGACGCCAAGCTCGGGCAGCCCGTCGGCCACTCCCGGGGCAAGCGTCGCGCCCAGCTGCTTGCGCAGCAGCACGATGGGCCGGGCGGAGCCTTCCAGGACGGCGGCTTCCTCCACGCCCACTTCGCACACCTGGCGCACGTCGTCGAGGGAGCCCATCATCACCGCGAACGCCTTCCCGAAGCGGTGCTTGCGCTCGCGCAGGCGCGCCACGGCGTCGGCGTTGTTGGCGTCGCATGCCAAGTGGAAGCCTCCGAGCCCTTTCACGGCCACGATCTTGCCGTCGCAAAGCAGGCGCACGGCCTCGGCGACGATGGCGTCCGATTCCTCGCGCGTGAGGCCCCAGCGCACGGTTCTGCCGGCGTCCGCGCTGAAGCTGAGGTGCGGACCGCACGCGAAGCACGCGTTGGGTTGCGCGTGGAAGCGGCGGTCGGCCGGGTCGTCGTATTCCGCTTGGCACGCGTCGCACATGGCGAAGCCGCTCATGGACGTGCGGGCGCGGTCGTAGGGCAGCTCGTCGATGATGGTGAAGCGCTGGCCGCAGTTCGTGCAGTTGACGAAGGGGTAGCGGAAGCGGTGGTCGGCCGGGTCGAACAGCTCGCGTGCACAGTCCGCGCACGTTGCCAGGTCGGGCGACACGAGGGTTGCCTCTTCGGCCGGTGCGTCGTCGGACGTGCGGATCTCGAAGCCGTCATACGGCTCAAGCGGCACTTCCTTCATCTCGATCTCGGTGACCTGCGCGGCGGCCGGCGCACCTTCCGAGATTTCCATCACGAACTCGTCGAGCAGCTTCTCTTCGCCCTCGGCGCGGATGTGCACGCCGTCTGCGGCGTTCAGCACCCACCCCTTGATGAGGTATTTCTTCGCCAGGCGATACACGAAGGGGCGGAAACCCACCCCTTGCACGATGCCCTTCACATGGATGTCGAGCGCTTCGACCATGGCGCGCCTCAAGCCTCGCGGTCTTCCGCCGACGCCTTCAGGTTGAGGCCGACGGGAAGGCGCACGCCGCGCGCGCTGGCGGCTTTCCAGATTGCCTGGCGCGCCACGATGGACAGCTGGCGCAGCGTGATGCTGGAATTGTCGGGCAGGTGCAGGTGCACGACGCGGCGTCCCTTGCTTGCGAGCGTTTCGGCGTCGCCGACTGCCTGCGCCTTCGCGAGCGTCCCCAGCGAGCTGGCCTCCGAGCCTGCAGGCAGCGGGATGTCCTTCAGCTCGTCGGCCGAAACCACCAGAAACACGCCCGTGTCCGGGCCGCCCTTCTGCAGTTGGCCGGTGGAGTGCAAGTAGCGCGGCCCCACCTCCAGGCACGAGGTCACGTCGAAGTGCGTGGCGGCGCTGTGGCGAATGGCTTCGAGCGCCTCGCGCCGTCCTTCGCCCGTGAACGGCAGGAAGGCGTTGATGGCGAGGTAGTCGCCCTGCCGGATGGACGCGAACAGTTCGTACAGCGCGTTGTTCAGGTCTTTGCAGTCGGCGAACTGAGGGGAGGTGCGCACCTCGATGGTGCCCATGTCGATGCGTGGCGTGAACGTCTCGGTGAAGCCGGGCTCGGGAATGCCGTCTTCCAGGATGGTCAGCACGGCGGTCTTCGTCGATTGCACGTCGGGTTGGTCGAACGGGCAGATGCGCATGAGGTAGCCGCACATCGCCGTGGCGTATTCCCACATCACGAAATGCTCGGCCAGCTCTTCCACGCTGTCGATCTTGTAGCTTTGGCGCGGGATGTTGGCATCGAGGTAGGCGAGGCTCATCTCGAAGTTGCGGCTTTCGTCCCACAGGTCGGTCTTGGTTTCGTACATGATGACCGAGCGGTCGCCCGGGTCGTCCGCGAGCAGCAGCGTGTCGATCTCGATGTTGGGCAGGATGCCCTGGCCTTCCTTGCCGAGCGATTCGGCGATCAGCTGCTCGATCCAAAGGCCCAGCACGCGTCCGCGCTTGGGGGACAGGAACGAGAACTTGTTGCGGCCCTGCACGTAGTTGTCATAAAGGAACGCCGCCAGGTTGATGGCGGGGTTGTCGATGGCGTCTTCGCTGCAGATGCGTTCGGCCTCGCGCGCGTGCTGCAGCAGCGCGCGGATGTCGATGCCGGCGATGGCGGCGGGCACCAGCCCGAACACCGAAAGCGCCGAGAAGCGGCCGCCTACCTCGGACAGCCCCGAGAACACTTTCAGCCAGCCTTCCTCGATCGCTTGCTTTTCCAACATGGTGCCGGGGTCGGTGATTGCCACCAGGTGCTTGGGAAACTCGTCGCCGAGCAGCGGCTTGTAGTGGTCGGTGATGGCCGCGAGGTACATGCGCGGCTCGATGGTGCCGCCGCTCTTCGAAGACACGATGAACAGCGTGCTTTCCGGCTTGCACCATGCGAACAGCTCGCGCATGCGCACGGGCGAGTCGCTGTCGAGCGTCTTGACCGACACGCGGTTGCTGTCGATCTTGTTGTACTTGGTCAGCGTCATGGGCGCCTGGGTGGAGCCGCCCTGGCCCATGATTACTATGGTGTCGATCTGGGAGGCAGCCACCTCGTCGGCGAAACGGGCGATCTCGTCGACGTCGCAGTGCGGGTTGGTGCCCAGGTCGGCCCAGCCCATGAAGCGCTCGGCGCACGCGCGCGCCTCTTCGGAGAAGTCGTAGAGCGAGGCGTCCTTGGCGAACACGCGGCTTGCCGCCTTGTCCTTGACCAGCGTCTTGGCCGACGGATAGAGCTTTTCCATGTCTCCAGTAATCATGCTTCTTCCTTCGAATCGGCTTGCATGAACGCAATGCGACACGGGGCGCAAGAAGCCCGCGCGGCGCGTTTGCACAGTTAGAACGATGATAGATTATCGTTGGGTGTTTTCAAGCCGGGCCGGCTTTTTGATGCATTGCGGTCACCTGGGGGCGTGGGGAAGGCCGCATGTGCAATTTGGAACGTCCCGATCGCACATGCCGGTTGCGCATGCTGCCCGCGGTGCCAATTTTCTACTGCATGCGCTTTATTGTGCTAAAGTGAACGCCATGTTTTTCGCGCATGGACATATCAAGGGCATCGCTTCCGATGAGAATGCCATCATGAGCGCGCATTTCGCCGCGAAGTGCACCGGCGAGGCGGCGGCTGCCGTCATGAGCCAGCACGTTGCCCAGCAGTCCATTCGCGAAGGATTCGGCAACCGAATTTTTGACCGATACTGAAAGCACGCGGTTCCACGGACCGGGTGCTTTTTTTAATGCCCTGCGCCGTTTCGCGTGCCCAGCTTCCAAGTCTCTGTAACAAATTCGCGTTGCGTCCCGGTGCGCAGCCAGAGGGTCGTGCCGGGCAACGTCGGCAGGTAACACAAGGGGGATGAGATGGTTTCAAAGATCGCGTTGGTGCTGGTTTTCGTCGCCGTGGCGGTGGGCGTCGGCGTCTATTGTCGCCGCTCCACGAAGACGGTGGACGGCTTTTTGCTGGGCGGGCGCAAGGTGGGTCCGTGGATGAGCGCGTTCGCCTATGGCACCAGCTACTTCTCGGCGGTGGTGTTCGTCGGCTACGCCGGGCAGTTCGGCTTCAAGTACGGCATCGCGGCCACGTGGGCTGGCATCGGCAACGCCATCCTGGGGTCGCTTCTGGCCTGGTGGGTGCTGGGGCCGCGCACGCGCGAGATGACGCACCGCCTGGGCGCCCAGACCATGCCGGAGTTCTTCGGCAAGCGCTACGATTCCAAGGCGCTGCGCATCGCAGCGGCGGCCATCATCTTCGTGTTCCTGATCCCGTACACGGCCAGCGTGTACAACGGCCTGTCGCGCCTGTTCGGCATGGCGTTCGACCTGCCGTACGACGTGTGCGTCATCGGCATGGCGCTGGTCACATGCATCTACGTGATCGTCGGCGGTTACATGGCCACGGTGATGAACGACTTCATCCAGGGCATCGTGATGCTGCTGGGCATCACGGCGGTGATCGTGGCGGTCGTGATGAGCAACGGCGGCTTCTCGGAGGCCGTCGTGCAGCTGTCGCAGATTTCCGCCGAGGGGTCGTCGATGGCGGGGCCGTTCGTCAGCTTCTTCGGACCCGATTTGTTCAACCTGCTCGGCGTGGTGGTGCTGACGTCGCTGGGCACGTGGGGACTGCCGCAGATGGTGCAGAAGTTCTACGCCATCAAGAGCGGCCCGGCGGTGAAGCAGGGCGCGATCATCTCCACCATCTTCGCGTTCGTGGTGGCCGGCGGGTCGTACTTCCTCGGCGGCTTCGGGCGCCTGTACAGCGGGCAGATCGAATACGCCGCCAATGGCACGCCCATTTACGACTCGGTGATTCCCACCATGTTGTCGACGCTGCCAGACGTGCTGATCGGCCTGGTCATCGTACTGGTGCTGTCGGCGTCCATGTCGACGCTCAGCTCGCTCGTGCTCACGTCCTCGTCCACGCTGACCATCGACTTCATCAAGGGCAACGTCGTCAAGAAGATGAACGAGAAGCAACAGCTCGTGTCGATGCGCCTGCTGTTGGTGGCGTTCGTTGTCATCTCGGCGGCCATCGCGCTTTTGCAGTACCACTCGTCCATCGTGTTCATCGCCCAGCTGATGGGCTACTCGTGGGGCGCGCTGGCCGGCGCGTTCCTGGGGCCGTTCCTCTGGGGCCTGTACAAGAAGAAGGTGTCGAAGGCGGCCGTGTGGTGCTCGTTTGCGTTCGGTGTCGGGCTGACCGCGGTCAATATGTGCATGGGCTTCGCGGGCACGCCGCTGATCGCCAGCCCCATCAACTGCGGCGCGCTGTGCATGATCGTCTCGCTGGTCATCGTGCCGGTGGTGAGCCTGTTCACGCCCGCCAAGGAGTTCCCCATCGAGCCGCCGTCGGCCAAGTCGGAGAGCGACCGCGCTTACGAGCGCATGGTGGAGGCCGAGGAGGCGGACGGGATGCCCGAGCCTGGCACGGCCGAGTTTTCCGAGCAGCATGGTGAGGACATTGCGCCGAAGGTGCAGGAAGCGATCGACACCGTCAAAAGCAGTTAGATGACGAAAAAGGGCGAGCGCGACCGTTGCCCCGCCTTATTCCTAAAAGCAAAATACGCCATTAGAGCGCATCTAATGGCGTATTTTGCGCTGACGTTGGCGTCGATGCCAAAAAACAGCGGCTTCGTGGACAAAAATTGCGGAAATCGGTGCTATTGCGAGCGTTTTCGACCTGCTTTTGCATGATCGCAATACCCCGCAACGCCTCTACCTGGGGTTTCGTAGAGCAGCGCTTTTGGCGACGAGCCTTTTTCGCGCTCGGACATTCCCAAAAACACCGATTTCCGCAATTTTTGTCCACGGAGAGCCCGACTCTTGGCATTCGCTTTCCATGCGGTTTAAAATTCACTGCAATTTGCCCGCATTTGGAATCGTACCTCGCGGCCTGCGGATGGTTGTGCCGCCACGGGTGATGCTGGCCGAGTTGTGGTTGTGGCCCTGCTCGCAGGTTCGCAGCTACAGCTGGAATGCCGCACGGCCGGCAGCGACCTGAACCAGCTCGTCGAGCACGGCCGACATCGACAGGCCGGCTGTCTCGCACGACAGCGGGAACAACGAATGGTTGGTCATGCCGGGGGACACGTCGATTTCGAAGCACTTGGCCTGCGCGCCGTCCCAGATCATGTCGATGCGGCCGAGGTCGCGCACGCTGTAGGCGCGGTACACCTCGAGGGCGGCGCGCTCTATCTCGGCGCGGATGCCTTCCGCCTGCACCGGGTCGTCGGAAAGCGACTCCGGGCGCGGCGGGCAGCGGAACTCCACGAGGTCGGCGTCAAGGCGCGCGGCGGCATCGAAGAATTGCCCCTCCGGCACGATTTCCACCGGCGGCAGCGCATGCGCGTCCCAACCGGTGCCCAGGATGGACACGGAAAGCTCGACGCCCTCGATCCACTGCTCGATGTTGACGGCGGTGTCGTACGAAAGCGCGTCGAGGATTGCCTCGCCCAGCTGCTCCTGCGACTCCACCTTGTGCACGCCCAGCGCGCTGCCGCCGTGGGCCGGCTTGACCGCCACGGGATAGCCGCCGGCAACACGCTCGGCCACCAGGTCGAGCGCGGTGGCCGCACCCATTTCCTGGAAGGCGTCTCGGGACAGGAACACGCCTTGCGGCCAGGAGGCGATGCCGTCCTCGCCGGTCAGGTCGCGGTATTTCGCCAGGCTGGAATGCAGCGCATCCTTGTTGTACGCGCGGTGGCAGACGCTTGCGGGCGAGCCGACGAACGGAATGCCCAGGAACTCCAGCAGGCTTTGAATGGTGCCGTCCTCGCCGTGCTTTCCGTGAAGCGCGCTGTACACTACGTCGGGCTTCTCGCTGCGCAGCGTCGGCACCAGCTCGCTGTTCGTGTCGAGCGGCACCACCTTGTGGCCGGCCTCCTCCAGCGCGTCGCACACGCGCTTTCCGCTTTCCAGCGAGAACTCGCGCTCGAACGACGAGCCACCCATCAAAACGGCAACTTTCAAACCCATTGTCTCTCCTCGTCTGTCATGCAGGACCTGCTTATGGTGTGCCGGTGTGTCGGGGGCTGCATGCCAAAAGCGAACGCCCTCGACGCGCCCGTCACGCGTTTCTGCCCTTCGGATGCTCCAGCTTGGGCGCCTCGTCGGGCTTGATGGCTCCTGCCTCGATGAACACGCGGTACAGTTCAAGCTTCGCCTCGATGACCTCGGCAAGCCTGCGGATCGCCTCGCGAATATTCTCGGGCGACTCGTAGCTGAAGTTGATGCGCATGCAGTTCTTGCCCATCTTCCCCTCGGGGAAGAACGAGTCGCCGGGCACGTACGTCACGCCGGCCTCCAGAGCCTCGGGAAGCATCGAGCCCGTGTCGACGTATTCGGGCAGCGTCACCCACACGAAGAAGCCGCCTTCGGGACGCGTCCAGCTGGCTTCTGGCGGGAAGAATTCCTCCAGAGCGTCCAGCATCGCCTGGCGGCGCTCGCCGTACACCTTGATGAACCCTTGCAGCACCTTCTGCCAGTTCGTGTCCGTGAAGTAGTGCTCGACCAGCGCCTGGTCGAACGAGCTGCAGCACAGGTCGGTGCCCTGTTTCACCAGGTTGATCTTGGCCAGCACGTGGTGCGGCGCGACGATCCAGCCCACGCGCAGCCCCGGTGCCATCGTCTTCGAGATGGTGCCCAGGTACACCACGCGCGAGTCCATCGCCTTCAGCGGCACCTGATGGCCGCCTTCGTAGCGCAGACGGCCGTAGGGGTCGTCTTCCAGCAGCATGACCTTGTATTCGTCCACGAGTTCGATCAGGCGCCTGCGGCGCGCATCCGACATGGTCACGCCGCCGGGGTTCTGGAAGTTGGGGATGGTGTAGATGAACTTCAGGCGCGGATTGCCCTTGCCCAGGCGCTCGAGCGTTTCCTCCAGCAGGTCGATGCGCATGCCTTCGTCGTCGAACGGGATGGTGATCACCTCGGGCTCGTAGGCGTTGAACGCCGACAGCGCCGTGAGGTAGGTGGGGCCTTCGGTGATGACGATGTCGCCCGGGTCGAGGAACGCCTTGGCGATGAGCGCGAGCGCCTGCTGCGCGCCGGAGGTGAGAAATACCTGCTCGGTGTTGCAGCGCACGCCGATGTCGCGCATCAGGTCGCACACGACCTGCTTCATGCCCGGCGCGCCGTCGGTCGAGCCGTACTGCAGTGCCACGGCGCGCAAGGCGTCGTCGTCGAGCACCGCGTCGGTTGCCTGACGGATGGCGTCGTAGGGAATCAGCGACACGTCGGGCATGCCGCCCGACAGCGAGATGACGTCGGGGCGGGTGGCTGCGGAAAACAGGTCGCGCACCGGTGACGAGCGCAGTTTCTTGACGCGGGTGGCCACGCGGTCGTGGGACGTGTCGAATTCCAAATGAGCTGAATGAGGCACTGGTCTGCTCCTTGGTTTGCGTGTTGCGCGCTTCCGGCTGCTGGCACGTGCCGGGGCCTTCGGGGCGGCCCGCCCGCCGAAGCGCTTCCCTCTATCTTAATGCAAGGCCGGCTGCAGCGTGGTTAACACTTCGTTCAGCAGCCAGATGACGAGCAGATGGGCCGGGTAATAGGCGTAGAAGAACCACTTCATGGAGCGCCCGCGCTGACCGTTGTACCGGCATATGAGCACGGTGGCCAGCGTGAAGCCGACAAGTGCGTAGCCCATGCTTGCGATGGTGTTCATCAGCCCGTTGTACAGGTGGATGGGGATTCCCGTGACGTAGACGATGTCGAGGTTGTGCGCGAGGTTCTGGTCGAAGGCGTTCTGCGCCGAAACCATGCCGCGCTGGATCTGGTCGCCGATGTCGAGTGCGTTGGGGGCCAGCACATACATATAAAGGAACGCCATGGTGAGCACGATTCCCCATACGTTGCGGTTGCGCAGCGTGTAGAACAGCACCACCAGGATGGGCCCTGAGATCGCCCAGTCGCAGAAGTAGCTCGCCGCAACGCCTGCGACGAATGCCAGGAAGAACAGCGCGTCGTTCTTCGCATGGTCGCGCACCCACAGAAGCCCCAGGCCGATGAGCAGCGTGAACAGCACGTTCAGCCGCGGAATAGGGAACGGGCCCCAGCCGAAGCACAGCGTGAACGGGATCTGCGAGGCAAGCGCGAACAGGAACAGCCGCGACGCGTACCTTCGGACGTTGGAGGTGTGGCGGTACCCGATTACCAGCAGGAACGCCATGATGGGGTACGTGACGCCGCCGAAGCTGTACAGCACCAGCGTGGCCTCCCACGGCATGAGGGGCCCCATGACGTGGGCCACATGGTTCGCCGTCATGCCAACGATGGCGGCGATTTTCAGGACGAACGACGTTATGTGCGAGTTGCGGTGCGACATGGGGATATTCTAACGGAGAGGCGAGGGGATCCGGTGAAAGGCTCGGCTTCTCGCATCGTCGCCTCGAACTAACTCGGGAGGAGCGGAACTTCCGCAGCGAATCCGTTTGCGAGGCTGTGGTGTGGGTTTTGGCGGAGATGGGGTTCGAGGACTGTTTGAGGCGTCGCGAAGCGTCGCCGAGTTCCGCAGAACCTCCGCCAAAACCCACACCACGGGAGCCGAGCCTGTCGGAGAGCGCGGAACTTCCGCTCCTCCCGAGTGGATTTCTCGGCTCCTTTGGCTATAAGTCGCCTTCGCTCTTTCGCCGGATCCCCTGCCCCGCCTTGGTTACTTCTTGGCGGCCTTCTTGCGGTCGGTGGCGGACAGCAGGCGCTTGCGCAGGCGGATGCTGTCGGGGGTGACCTCCACCAGCTCGTCGTCCTGGATGTATTCCAGCGCCTCCTCCAGGGTGAACGTGATGGGCGGCGTGAGCTGGATGGCCTTGTCGGCGCCGGACGAACGCTGGTTGCCCAGGTTCTTCGACTTTTCCACGTTGACGACCATGTCGCCTTCCTTGGCCGACTCGCCCACGATCATGCCCTCGTAGCACTCGTCGCCCGGTCCCACGAACAAGCGCCCACGCTCCTGTAGCGTGTCGAGCGCGTATGCGACGGCCTTGCCGGTGGACATGGCGATCATGCCGCCGTTCTTACGCCCGGCCATCTCGCCGGAGAACGGGCCGTATTCCTTGAAGTGGTGGAACAGCATGGCCTCGCCGTGCGTGGCGTTCAAAAGGCGCGTCTTCAGGCCCATGGTGCCGCGCGTGGGGATGCTGAACGTGAGGT
>CAJUSL010000052.1:11085-11548 GCA_910589135.1 uncultured Eggerthellaceae bacterium | reverse complement strand
GAAGGTGCAGTCCTCGGTGGTCGCGTCCTCGTAGGCCAAGGCCCGCTCTCGGGCAAGGAAGTCCGCGTCGGCGCCGCAGGAGATGTGGGCCCAGGGCATGACGCGTTCGGAACCGTAGGTGGTCTCGGCGATGGCCGCCGCGGAAGACGGCGACTCTTCGAAGGCGGCGGCCCATGCAGCCTCGTCGAACAGCTCCGTCCAGGCGTCGAAGCGCGCGCCACGCCTCCAGGCGCCCTCGACGATGTCAGCCACTTCCCTGCCGCCCCGGCTCATGACGGCCTCGACCAGGCTCGTCTTGGGGGCGTGGTACGACAGGGTGATGGCGCGGTACTTGAGGTTCTGCCTGATGACGCCGACGCGACGCGACGCCTCGTCGGCGGAAATCTGGCCATCCCACTGGAAGGGCGTCTGCGCCTTGGGCACGAACACGTTGACCGAGATGCCCAGGCGCAGGCTGCCGCGC
>CAJUSL010000052.1:6197-11075 GCA_910589135.1 uncultured Eggerthellaceae bacterium | reverse complement strand
CTTCATGACCTCGTAGGCGTCGTTCGCCATCTTGGCTATGCCCAGCAAATCGTCGTCGGTCTCGGTCGGCAGCCCTATCATGAAGTAGAGCTTCATGCGGCGCCACCCGGCCTGCATGGCGTCGCGGGCGGCGCCCAGCAGGTCGTCCTCGGTCACGTTCTTGTTGATGACGTCGCGAAGGCGCTGCGTCCCCGCCTCGGGCGCGAAGGTAAGGCCGCCCTTCTTGCGGCCGGCGACCAACGTCGCCATGTCCACGCCGAAAGAGTCGAGGCGCTGCGAGGGTATGGAGACGCGCACGCCCGAATCGGCGTATTCCGCGTTCAGCCGCGTCAGGATTTCCCGTATCTGGGAATGGTCGGTGCTCGAGAGCGACGTGAGGCTGACCTCCTCGTAGCCGGTCGCGTCGATGCCGCGCTTCACGGCCGCGACGATGTTGTCGGCAGACCGCTCGCGCACGGGGCGGTACATCATGCCCGCCTGGCAGAACCGGCAGCCGCGTGCGCAGCCGCGCAGGATCTCCACGTTCAGGCGGTCGTGGACGATTTCCATGTACGGGACGGCCATCGGCTCCCACGCGTCCGAGTCGGCGAAGCCCTCGAAGACGCGCTTCGTGACGACGGCAGGGACGCCAGGCGCCTTTGGCCGCACCCAGCTCCCCGTCCGCTGCGCCTCCTCCTCGGAGACGGCATCGTAGAGCGACGGCACGTAGGTGCCCGGGATGCGCGCGAGTTCGGCGAGGATGTCGTCGCGGCGGGAACCTGCCGCCTTGAGGCGGCGGACCGCCTGCAGAAGCTCGGGCGTCGCCTCCTCGCCCTCGCCGATGGTGATCGCGTCGAAGAACGGCGCATAAGGCTCGGGGTTGAGCGCACACGGGCCGCCGCCCACCACGATGGGGTCGCCGTCCGTGCGGTCGCACGTGCGCAGCGGGATGCCGGCCAAGTCGAGCACCTCAAGCACGTTCGTCGCCGCGAGCTCGTGCGGCATGGTGATGCCCACCACGTCGAACGTGGCAAGAGGACGGAAGCTTTCCAGCGAGAACAGCGGTATGCCGCGCTCGCGCATGAGCGAAATCATGTCGACGGCGGGAAGGAACGCCCGCTCGGCATACAGACCTGCCTGCGCGTTCGCCGCGTTGACCAGGATGCGCAGGGCCTGGTTGGGCTGGCCCAGCTCGTAGGTGTCGGGATACACCATGCAGAAGGAAAGGACGTCTGGGCCATCGCCTGCGTCCGGCGCGCCAGGGGCGTCGTCGGGCGATGCGCCGTCGTCGGCGCCCGCCACCCATTCGCCGCCGATGTAGCGGGAAGGCCGCTCGACCAGCGGAAGCAGCGGCTCTATGTCCCCCCAGACGCTTGTCGCTTCGGCCACGGGCTACTTCGCCTTGCCGGACGCAGCGATGTCGCTGGCGATTTCCTTGGCCTTGTTGATGAGGTTCTGGCCGGTCGGAGACGCCGCGGCCTGCTTCGAGACCTTCATCGCCTTGTCGCGCGCGGTCTGCATGACGCTGGCGACGCCCACGATGTCGCCGCCGGCCTCGAAGTACTCGACCATGGCGCGACCCATCGCCTCGGTTGCCGCGAATCCCATGCCGCCGCTGATCAGCCACCCCGCGAACGGGATCGCCTTGGTGGCGGTGCGCACCAGGTTGCGGCACACGAACGCGCCCGCCACGATGACCGCGATCTCCTTCACGCGGTCGGCGTCGAGGGGCTGGCCGTAGGCCGTAGCGATCTGCAGCGTCATCTTCACCTGGTTGAGCGTCATGATGGGCATGTCGGCGCCGGGCAGGAACGGCACGAGCCCCACCGCGCAGTTCTGAAGCGACGTGGCCGTGATGGCGTCCTCGGCGAGAGGCCTGCGTATGAACGGGAAGGACATCGCGAAGGCAAGGTCCTTGTCCTTGATGGCGGATATGACCCACTTGCCCATGCGGGCGTCGAGCACCCTGAAGGACTCGTTGTCGAGCGTGACGGCGCCGACGTGCGCGTCGTCGCCGACGACTTCCTCCACGGGGCCGTCGGGCGTGTCCTCGACGCGCATCGCGTTCGCGCCCTGGGGGGCCTTGGCGCCCAGGAAGGGAACCTTCGAAAGGATGGCGGCACCGAGCTGCGACTCGAGCTTCACCGGCGCGACGACGTCGCCTGCAGGGATGGGACAGCCCGCCTCGCGGGCGATCGACTCGACCTTCTCGGGGTCGGCGCAGACCACCATGGCAGGCACGCCCGCCTCGCGCAGGCGTTTCGCCTCCTCCCCGATGCGCGCGGACTCGCCGGCGACGAAGACGCCGGCGTCCTCGTTGCTCTTGATGGCGACGGGGTCGGAGTCGAGGTAGTCGATGGTGACCCGCGTGTGCTCGGCCGCGCTCGAGAACGCGGAGCGCACATGCCCCACCAGCGCGCCGGGCGCCGTGTCGTCGATGTAGATCGACACCGAGATGGGGGTGCTCGCGACCTCCTTCATGTCGGTGGCGATCTTGAGCACTTCGGAGACGTTAACGGGCAGTTGCATATTTCATCCCTTTCCCAACGCGGTTCTCATGCGAGTACACCGACCCGATGAGGCCGAGCATCACGAAGTTGACGACCATAAATGATGAACCATAGCTCACGAAAGGTAAAGGAATTCCCGTGATTGGCATCAATCCGCAACACATGCCTATGTTCTCGAGTATCTGGAACATCCACATGCCCACGATCGCGCAAATGACCAGCATGCCGAACAGGTTCCCGCAGTCGCGCGCGATCCTCAGCGAGATGGCGATCATGGCGATGTAGAGCGCAAGCAGCGCGACGACGCCCACGAAGCCGAGCTCTTCGGCCAGCACGCAGAAGATGAAGTCGGTGGGAGCCTCGGGAAGAAAGCCCAAAGCCGACTGGGTGGACGCTCCCAGGCCCTTGCCGAGAAGGCCGCCCGACCCGATGGCGATCATGGCCTGCTTCAGGTTGTACCCCTCGTCGGTGGACTCGAGCGAGTCCTGGTTGAGGAACACCAGCAGGCGCGAGCGCTGGTACTGCTTCAGCAGCCGGTACTCAACCTCGCCGTCCTCGGTCGTGTACTTGAGCAGCTCGTCGAGGGCGAACACGGCGGCGATCGCCGCCACCAGCACCCCGAGCGAGACCAGCAGGTACTTCGCCCGCGCGCCGCCCATCACCAGCGTGGTCGCGGAGATGAACAGGTACACCAGCCCCGTGCCCAGGTCGGGTTGCGTCATGATGCAGAGGAACGGGACGAGCAGCAGGCCGACCACCTTGCAGTACTCGCGCACGTCGCCAAGCTTGCCGCCGTAGCGCGACACCAGGCCGGCGGCGAACAGCACGATGGTCACCTTCGCGAACTCTCCGGGCTGGATCTGCACGCCGATGCGCACCCACGACTGCGCCCCCATGGCGTTGACGCCGATGATGGGCAGATGCGGCGAGAGTATCAGCACGCAGCTCACGACCAGCATGACGATGTACATGCCGGTGAACTTGCGGTAGTCGAAGGCGCACGTGCCCGCCATGAGCACGAGTCCTCCCAGCACGCCGGCCAGCTGGTTCGTGAAGCTGTACTTGGCGTCGTTGGCGGTCGCGGACCAGCAGACGAGCAGGCCGTACGTCACGAGCACGGCGACGACCACCGCGAGCGGGATGCACACGTAGGTGGCGAGCCTCGAGCGGCGGCGCGCGTTGTAGGGCATGGCATGCTTCGGCTTCGCGGCCACGCTGTCTATCTGGGGAAGAGGCATGGCTAGTCCTGACGTCCTGCGTTGCCTTCGAACTTGACGACCCGCGACTTTCCCGACGACCCCTCGATGTAGCCGGCCTCGGCCTCGGGGTTCTGGTCGCTTTCCTGCAGCGCGGCGAGCACGTGGCCGACGATGGGGCCGGCGACGGTGCTGCCGCTGCCGCCCTGCTCCACCACGCAGACGCACACGTAGCGCGGCTCGTCGTAGGGGGCGTAGGCGGCGAACCATGCGTCGTCCTCGCGGTCGGTGTGCTCAGCGGTGCCCGACTTGGCGGCGGCGTCGACGCCAAGGCTGCCGTAGAGCGCCCTCAGCTTGTCGTTCGACACCAGCATGTCGCGCAGGGAGCGCCTGACGTATTCCAGATGGGAGGCGTCCACGTCGGGTTCCGCGACCACCTCCGCCTGAGCCTCAAACGCGACGTCTCCGGCCCCGTTGTTCACCTTCTTGATGAGATGGGGCCGAAGGATGCGCCCGGTCGCGATGGCGCAGTACGCGCACGCCAGCTGCACGGGCGTGACCAGCACGTCGCCCTGGCCGATGATCATGTTGGAGTAGTCGCCGCCCAGCCACAGCGCCTCGGAAGGCACGTTGCGCCACTGGTCGGCCTTCCATTCGGGCGTGGGGACGCGGCCCGACGACTCGCCGGGAAGGTCTATCCCCGTGGCGTCGCCGAAGCCGTACTGCCGGATGTACTCCTGCAGGGCGGTCTCCGACAGCTCGCCCGTGCCCTCGGGCCCGTGGTCGAAGAAGGACTTCGCGATTTCGTAGAACACCACGTCGCACGAGTTCACGATTCCGCCGTGCAGATCAAGCGAGCCGTGGCCCTTCAGCTCCCAACATTTCTGGATGTCGCCCGAGCCGAAGCCGTCCCATTCGCCCGTGCAGTTCCACGTCTTGCCGAACGTGGCGTAGCCGTGGGCGAGGCCGGCCATGGCCGTGAACGCCTTGAAGGTGGACGCCGGCGGGTACTGCCCGTTGATCGCGCGGTTGATGAACGGCGAGTGCGACTCCTCCGAGTTGTACAGCTCCCAGATGTCCTGCGGGATGCCGTCGGTGAGGTGGGTGAGGTCGTAGGTCGGATAGTTCGACATCACGACGATGCCCCCGTCGCGCAAATCCATCGCGACGGGGGCATCGTCGTGATGTCGAAC
>CAJUSL010000052.1:3301-6187 GCA_910589135.1 uncultured Eggerthellaceae bacterium | reverse complement strand
ACGCCCGAGCCGGTTCCGATGTCGCCTTCGGGCGCGATCGTCTCGGCGAGCATCTTGTCGGCGACGTACTGGGCATGCAGGTCGATCGACAGGAACAGGTCGGAGCCTTTCTTGGGGTCGGTCTCCCCCACCACGTTCACGACCTTGCCCGCGGCGTCCACCACCATCCTGCGCGAGCCCTTCTCGCCCGAGAGGATGCCGTCGTAGTACAGCTCGACGCCGCTCTTGCCGACGATGTCGTTCGATTCGACGATCCGGCCCTTGGGGGTCTTCTCGAGCTCCTCCTCGGTAGGGGCGCCGGTGTAGCCGAGCGCGTGGGACGCAAGCGCCCCATAGGGATACTCGCGCAGCGTGCGCTCCTCGATGGACACGCCGGGGTAGGCGTCGCCGTGCTCGGAGATGAAGGCGACGTCGCGCAGCCGCGTCCCGGATGCGACGACGCGCTGGCTCTGCGCGCCTTGCGACTCGTCCTTGACGCGCTGCCTCACCACGCCCTCGGGCAGGCCGAGCACGGCGGCAAGCCGCCTCATCACGTCGTTGTCGTCGGCGACGGACGCCTCGGCGAGCACCGTCTGGCTGGGGTTGTTCTTCACGAGCACGCGCCCATTGCGGTCATAGATGCACCCGCGCGGGGCGGGCGTGGAGACGGTCTTCATGAGGTTGTCCCGGGCCTCGCTGGCATAGCCTGCGTTGCCGAGCAGCTGCATCGACCACAGCTTGGCGCCCAGCGCCCCGAAGACTGCGGCGACGAACACGCCCAGCGCCCCGAAGCGGCTCGACAGGCGCTGCGCGGGCTTCGCGAGCGACTCCTCCGTCGTCTTCACATGCACCCCGGGCGCACCGGGGGACACGCCGGGCGCGCCCTTCACCGAAGGCGTGCCCACGCCATAGGTGTCGATGCTTTCGATTTCGTCGTTGGGGACGACGTCCGAGCGGCTCTTCCTGCTTTTCAGGATGTATGCGAGCAGGGCGACGCATGCCACGATGAGCGCAGTCGCTATGGCCGCGATGATACCCTCAAGCATGTCTCACCTAGTCGATTCCCGTGTCGATGATGGTCATCTCGTTCTGCTGCTTGCCCCTGAGCACGAAACGCAGCACCAGCGGGTAGGCAATCATGGACAAGACGGTATCATACAGGCCGCACGGAAGGCCCATGTAGAGCAGGGCGTCCAGCAAACCGACATGCGCCCCACACGCAATCATCAAAAGGCCGTAGCCCACGTCGGCCAGGAAGCAGGAAGCGAGCAGGACGACCAGCGGGATGAACAGCGTCTCGTTGTCGAAGGCCTGGAACGCCATCGACGCGAGGAAGGTCGCCGCCACGCACACGAAGGCCATGGCCCCCACGGGACCCGATCCGGCGAGGTCGTAGACCAGCCCGGCCACGAACGGCATGACGTAGCCGACGTGGCGCGCGTTGCCCACCGCGACCGCCAGAACGTAGCACAGGATGAAGTTCGGGGCGGCGGCCAGCACGTTGATGTTGGGCGCGACGACGACCTGCAGCAGCACCGCCACGATGGCGCCCACGGCGATGGCTCCCTTCTCTGCCAACGGCGTCATTGCGCGTCACCCCCGTCCTCGGAAGGCTGCTCGTCGGCGCCCGCATCGTCGCTGTCCGCCGGCGCTGGGGCCTCGCCCGTGTCGGAGAGCGCGCTGAACACCACCGTGACTTCCTCGAGCGAGGCGGCCTGCTCATTGGCCGCGACAACGATCGTACGCGTGTCGTCGGAGGCCTTCCCGGTGACGCGGACGACCTGCCCTATCAGAAGGCCCCGCGCGAAGCTTCCGCCCAGGCCGCTCGTGAGCACCACGTCGCCCACCTCGACCGCGACGTCCTCGTCGACGTTCTCGAGGTGCAGCAGCCCGTTCAGCGAACCGCGCACGATGCCCTCGGCGCGCGTCGACTGGATCATGGCGGCGACGCCCGAGCTGGGGTCGGTCAGAAGGCGCACGGTGGACGACCCGGCCGAGACCGAGACCACCTGCCCGACGACGCCGCTGGGGCCGAGGACGGTGAGCCCCGCCTGCACGCCGCTGGAGGCGCCGATGTCTATCGTGATCGTCTGGTTCCACGCGTCGGTGGAATGTCCGATGACGCGTCCCGAGACGCCTTCGATGTTGTACGTCTCCTTCAGGTTCAGCAGCCCTTGCAACCGTTCGATTTCCAGGCGGTACTCCTCGGTCTGCGTGAGCAGCTCCGTCAGCTCCTCGTTCTGCCTGCGCAGCTCGGAAAGCGTCTCCGCGTCGGCGGTCGCGTCGCCCACCGCCTGGCTGGCGCCCTCGGCGAGGGCGCCTCCCGACGTCCCGACCATCTGGAACGGTGCGCAGACGGCATGCACCTGGGTCTGCAGCTTGTGGAGGACGCCTCCCTGCCCTTCCGCCGCATACACCGTCATGAGCACGACGGACGCGGCGAGGAGCGCAACCAGCAGGATGCGCGAGAGGCGGGTATGGCCGTTGTTCTGGAAGTTGAGAGCCACTTACTTCGAACGCATCAACGTCTGCCTGAGCGCGGTGGGCGTCTCGAGCACCTTGAGGCATCCGGAAACGACGTTGGTGAGCGCCGACTCGCTGACCCACACGGGGATCTCCAGCTCGTTGGTGAGGTACCGGTCGAGGCCCGACAAGAGGCCGCCGCCGCCCGTCAGCAGGATGCCGTTCTGGATGATGTCGGAGGCGAGATCGGGATTGGTCGTCTTGAAGGTCTCCTTGATGTGGAGGACCATCTCCTCGATGGGGGCCTGGAGCGCCGCGCGGACGTCCTCGGACTGGATGGTGACCTCCTTGGGCTGCTCGGTGTAGACGTCCTGGCCCGAGATGATCATGTCGCGCTCGCGGCCGTCCTCGAAGGGCAGGACCGACCCGATCTTGATTTTGATG
>CAJUSL010000052.1:0-3291 GCA_910589135.1 uncultured Eggerthellaceae bacterium | reverse complement strand
CAGCGACGAGGATGACACGATGCCGCCAAGCGAGATGACGGCCACCTCGGTGGTGCCGCCGCCGATGTCCACCACCATGGAGCCCGTGGGCTCGGTGACGGGGAGGTCGGCGCCCATGGCGGCGGCCATGGGCTCCTCGATGAGGTAGGCCTGGCGGGCGCCGGCCTGGATGGACGCCTCGAACACCGCGCGCTTCTCGACGGAGGTGGCTCCGCACGGGATGCAGATGACGATGCGCGGCTTGGCCTGCCAGGGGTACTTGCGCTCGAATGCCTTGTTGATGAACGCGGAGAGCATGGCCTCGGTCACGTCGTAGTCCGCAATGACGCCGTCCTTCAAGGGATGTTCGGCGGAGAACGCGTCGGGCGTGTGGTTTATCATGTTCTTGGCCTCGTGGCCCACGGCCAGGACGCGATGCGTGCTCTTCTCTATGGCGACGACGGAAGGCTCGTTGATGACGATTCCCTCGCCCGTTATTGCTACCAAGGTGTTCGCAGTGCCGAGGTCGATGGCCATGTCGGGCGACATGGACGAGCCGAAACCTGCGAATCTGTCCCAAAACGACATATGGTTTGTTCCCCGTTTTGCTAATGCGTATACAGTCGTGGTGAAAATTGTATCACATGCTGGCGATTCCTATACGTCCAGCGCGGCGTGGAACGCCTCGTAGACCGCAAGGGTAATGTTGGCCGGGCGCAAGGCGTCGCCGACGATGCGCACGAAGGGAGCCCCGTCGCGGAGGCTGTCGGCGAGCTCGGTGCGGGAGCGCTGGCCGACGGCGCAGACGACGGTCGTGCACGGGACGGTCCTCTCCTCCCCCGCCGCCGTCCTCACCCGCACGCCTTCGGACGTGACCGCCTGGGCGGCCGCGCCGCAGAGCACGTCGATGTCCTCGCCCTCCAGCTCGGCGAGCAGGATGGGCCGGTGCCGAATGTTGGCGTCGGGCGCCAGCTCGTCGCGCATCTCGACCAGATGGACCGCATGCCCCGTGCGCGCCAGCTGCAGCGCGCATTCGCATCCGGTGAGGCCGCCGCCGATGACGGCCACCTCGGGCCCCGGCTCGGCGCCGTCGAGGTAGAGCTCGTCGATGGACACCACCCGCGCGCCCTCCTCCACGGGAATGGGCAGCGCGATGGGCTCGGAGCCGACGGCCACGACGAGCGCATCGGGCTTGAACGCATCGCAGAACGCCGCGTCGACGGGCTGGTTCAGAACGATGCGAACGCCCGCCTTCCGGCAAAGCGTCTCGTAGGTCTCTCCCAGCCGGTACATGTCGAGCTTGAACGGCAGCGCCCGCTCGGCGCGCAGGATGCCGCCGAGATGGCCCGCAGCCTCGCAGAGCGTGACGTCGTGGCCCCGCAGGGCCGCCACGCGCGCCGCCACCATGCCCGCGATGCCGCCGCCCGCCACCAGCACGCGCTTGCTCGCGGCAGCCGGGACCACCTCAAGCCCCTCGAACTCGCGCCCGATGCGCGGGTTGACGGCGCAGCGGCGCGTCTGCGTAACGGGACGCTCGGCCATACAGACGAAGCAGCGCAGGCAGTGCACGACCTCGTCCGCGCGGTTCGCCATCACCTTGTTGGGAAGCTCGGGGTCGGCGAGCAGCCCGCGCGCCATGACGCAGATGTCGGCGTCCCCTCCCGCGACGATGGCCTCCATCTGCTCGGGGTCGGATAGGCCGCCGACGCAGGCGACGGGGATGCTCACGTGCTTTTTGATCTCGGCCGCCAGATGCACGTTGCAGCCGTGTTCGCGGAACATCGACGGATGCGTGACCGAGAACCCGAACTGGTACGACCCGGCCGACACGTGCAGCAGGTCGACGCAGTCCTCGAGCGCTTGCGCGATGCGCACCCCCTCCTCCACGTCGTAGCCGCCGTCGAACAGCTCGGAGCCGCTCATGCGCAGCTCGATGGGGAAATCGGGGCCGCAGGCTTCGCGCACCGCCTCCAGCACGCGCCGCGCGAGGCGCACGCGGTTCTCGAGCGGGCCGCCGTACTCGTCGTCGCGCTTGTTGAACCACGGCGACAGGAACTGGTTGATCAGCCAGCCGTGGCCGGCGTGCACCATGCACATCTGGAAGCCCGCCCGCTTCGCAAGCGCGGCGGCATCGGCGTAGGCCGCGACGATGTCGTCTATCTGCTCGTGCGCGAGGGCCTTCACCGGGATGCCGTCGGGACGCACGCCGTCGGAGGGGCCCCACTGGCAGAGCTCGCCTTTCGACTTCTTGTCAACCATGTAGGTGCCTGCGTACTGCCCCGAGTGGGAAAGCTCGATGGATGCGACGGCGCCGTGGCGTTTGATGGCGTCGGCGACGTAGGCGAACGCGCCGAGCTGGCCAGGGTTCGCAAGCGAGAGGTGCAGCATCTGCGACCCGTCGGTGTCGGGATGCACCACCAGCTCGCTCACCGTCACGCACGCAGCGCCGCCCTTCGCACGCGCCTCGTAGAAGCCCAGCGTGCGCGGCCCGGGGCTGCCGTCGGCCGTGATGTCGGTCGCGCCCATGGGGGCCGAGCACATGCGGTTGCGGAACGTGAGCCTCCCGATCCTGATCGGCTTGCACAGATGTGGGTAGTCGCGTTTCATGCGATGCTCCTGTCTCTCCGTCCGCCGCAATGCCCCGCGGCCTGGCTATGTCGGTGCCTGGAAAAAACCTATCGCTTGGCGTCCCCCAGCATCCTGTTGAGCGCGTTGAGGTACGCCTTGCTCGAGGAGACGATGATGTCGCCGTCCGCGCCGCGCCCGATGTAGGTGTTGCCCGCTTCGTCCTTGATGCGCACGGTCACCTCGCCCAGGGCGTCGATGCCGCGCGTGACCGAGGTGACGGAATACTCCGTCAGGTCGACCTTCTGCTGCAGCACCTTGTCTATCGCCTTGTAGGCGGCGTCCACCGGGCCGGTTCCGAAGTCGCACACGGTGACGTGGGCGCCCTCGGGGTCGACCAGCGTCACGGTCGCCGTGGGCTTGAGCGGGAACCCGCAGCTGATTTGCAGCCGGTCGAGCCGGTACAGCGCGTCGGCCTCGCGGTCGCGCTCGTTCACCAGCGACTCGAGGTCCTCGTCGTAGACCTCCTTCTTCTTGTCGGCCAAATCAAGGAAGGCCTGGTACAGCTCGTCGAGCTTCGCCTCGTCGAACTCGTAGCCCAAGTCCTCCAGCCGGTGCTTCAGCGCCGCGTGCCCGCTGCGGGCCGTCAGCACGATCTGGCTCTGCCCCGCCCCGACGTCGGCCGGGTCGATGATCTCGTAGGTGTCGCGCTTCTTCAGCACGCCGTCCTGGTGGATGCCCGAGGAG
>CAJUSL010000051.1 GCA_910589135.1 uncultured Eggerthellaceae bacterium | reverse complement strand
GCATCCGCAACCTGGAATGCAAGGACAACGGCTTCAACGACCCGCGTCAGCAGACCGGAGCGCGCCGTCAGAGGTGGATGGAGCTCATCGACCAGTACTACGGCAAGATCGACCTTGAGGTCGTCAAGAAGATGCTGGCCGACACCTACGACGTGTACCTCGGCTACAACTGCCCGTCCAGCCGGTGCGTGTGCGCCCATTACGACGTGGACCCGCAGTACTACGCGGACGACCCCGACGCCGTGTGGAACATCCCGTTCTATCCGGCCGGGTCGTGCGACGCGAAGGCGGCCGGCCCCGACGACGTGAAGAACCTGAGGATGTGGGGCCGTTACGGCCGCGCCGACGGCGTGGAATTCGTCGCCCGCGACTTCATGGACCAGCACCCGCTGTGGAGGTGGATGGACGGATACCTGCAAGACCGCCCCACCCAGCCCTGGACGCTGTTCGACTGATAGACCCAGGAGCCAGGCGCCTGGCCGCTCCCGTTGCCTTTCGGCTGTTTGCCGAGGCGGCGCATGCGGCTCCGGGCTTACTCCTTTTACATAGGCAAGGAAAACGACAACCACGAAGACGGGAGCGATTGAAATGAAACTTTCGAAGAGCCAAATCAAGAAGATGTCCGAGTCCTTCGCGCAGGCGAAGACGCAGCAGGTCGCACAGAAGGCGGTCACCAAGAACGGCATCCTGGCGTCTGCCGAGGACGGCAACGTGATCCAGAGGATGTCGCCGGCCAACTTCGCCTTCACGATCGATGTGGACAAGGAGGCCGTCGCGAACCAGAAGATGTCCGGCCGCTGCTGGATGTTCGCGTGCCTCAACACGCTGCGCTTCCACATCGAGAAGGACCTCGACATGCCGAAGGGCACCTTCGAGCTTTCGCAGGCGCACTTGGCGTTCTACAACAAGCTGGAGCGCGCGGCGTGGTTCCTCGACCACATCGTGCAGACGGCTGACAAAAGCCTCGACGACCGCGAGGTCGATTGGCTGATCAGCGCACCCATGCAGGACGGCGGCGACTGGGACATGATCTGCGCACTGGTGAAGAAGTACGGCGTCATGCCGCACCAGGCGATGGCCGAGACGCACTGCACCAACGACACCGCCGAGGTGAACACGGTGCTTTCCAACCTGCTGCGCCAGGACGCCATCAAGCTGCGCTCGATGGCGCGCGAGGGCAAGGACACCGAGGCCACGCAGCTTGAGATGCTGGACGACGTGTACCGCATTCTGGCCACGTGCTTCGGCGAGCCGCCCGAGAAGTTCGACTTCCAGTACGAGGATTCCAAGGGCGCGTACCACGCCGACTTCGGCCTGACGCCGCTCGAGTTCCTGGAGAAGTACGTGAAGGTCGACCTGGACGACTACATCGGCGTCATCAACGTGCCAGGGGCCGAGCGCCCGTACAACCGCATGTACACCATCCAGGACTCCGACCAGATTCCCGAGCGCGAGAACCTGTACCTGAACGTGCCGATGCCCGACCTGAAGGAGCTGGTCATCAAGCAGCTGAAGTCGGGCGAGCCCATCTGGTTCGGCTCCGACGTGCTGCAGCATTGCGACCGCAACGCGGGCGTCATGGCGAAGGACCTGTTCGATCTGGACGCCATGTTCGGCATCAAGATGGACATGGACAAGGAGCAGCGCTACGACATGAAGGACAGCCTGCCCACGCATGCGATGCTGATTGCCGGCGTCGACATGGACAAGGACGGCAAGCCCGCCAAGTGGAAGATCGAGAACTCGTGGGGCACCGAGAACCACGGACAGAAGACGGGCAACAACGGCTACTTCGTCTGCGACGACTGGTGGTTCGACAACTTCGTGTACGAGGTCGCCATCCGCAAGGACCTGCTGACGTCCGAGCAGCAGGCGGCGCTGAAGACCGAACCGATCGTGTGGCCCTTCTGGAACAGCTTCAACCCGGTGCTGGGCGCCTAAGGAGGCGGTATGGAAGTCAAGAAGGTCGTCGTTGCCGGCGGGGGAGTGCTGGGAAGCCAGATCGCCCTGCAGAGCGCCTACAAGGGGTTCGACGTGACCCTGTGGCTGCGCAGCGAAGGCTCCATCGAGCGCACGCGCCCGAAGCTGGAGCGCTTGCGCGGCATCTACAAGCAGTCGCTGGAAGCGCTCAAAACCGATCCGCGGGCATACTGCCCCGGCCTCACCGACTCGCCCGACGTGCCGCTCGATAGGCTTGACGATCTGATCGCCCAGGTCGACGTGGCCTTCGACGGGTTGGTGCTGACCACCGGCTACGACGAGGCCTTCGGCGACGCCGACCTGGTCATCGAGGCCATCGCCGAGATCGTCGACGAGAAGGCCGCCTTCTACGACGCCATCAAGGACGTGCTGCCCGAGCGCACCATCCTGTGCACCAATTCCTCCACGTTGTTGCCAAGCGCCTTGGCCGGACACACCGGACGGCCGGACCGGTTCCTGGCGCTCCATTTCGCCAACAACATCTGGAAGCAGAACACGGCCGAAGTCATGGGCACCGCCGACACCAGCCCTGCGTCGTACCAGGTCGTGGTCGACTTCGCGAAGGCTATTTCCATGGTGCCGCTCGAGCTGAAGAAGGAGCAGCCAGGCTACCTGCTGAACAGTATGCTGGTGCCGTTCCTGAGCGCCGCCGAGGCGTTGCTGGCCAATGACGTGGCCGACTTCGAGACCATCGATGAGGCCTGGACGCTGGGAACCGGCGCCCCGCTGGGGCCGTTTCGCATCCTTGACGTCGTGGGCCTGACGACCGCGTACAACATCGTGGCCGCGAACCCCGCCGCCAAGGAGCCGGGCAGCACCGCGGCCCGCATCGCGGAGCTGTTGAAGCAGCGCATCGACGAAGGCAAGACCGGCATCAACGCCGGGGAAGGCTTCTACAAGTACGACTAGCCGGTTGGCTGTTGGGCTTCGGGCGTCCAAGGCCCCGCGCCGCGCGTATACAATACGCATAGGAGAAACGCAGGCGTGAACAGGGGGCGTAGTGCTGTTCACGCCTGGCTGCGGGGGTGATGCTTGGTGGCGGGCGACAAGATGGCCAAGGGAATGCGCGGCGTTCCTGCCGACTATCCCGAGCGCTGGAAGCGCTGGACGAAGTGGTTCCGGGGCGGCGGGTCGGCTGGGCGCGTGCGGGCGCTGCGCGTAGCGGACAAGGCCCTGGTGGTCGTGTTCGTGGCGCTGTATCTGCTGTTGGCCTGGGCGTTCGTGCAGGCGTCTCCCACGTTCGGAATCGGATTCCTCGCGTCCACGGCGGCCTGTTTCGTCGCGATGGGGCTGCTGCGCAGGTGGTTGAACTGGCCGCGGCCCTACGAGGCGTTCGACATCAAGCCGCTGGTTCGGCGGAAGGACGGGGAAGGCGGCAAGTCGTTCCCGTCGCGTCATGCGTTCAGCGCGTTCCTGATCGCCACCATGCTCGCGATCGTGCTGCAGTCGTTCGCCGGCATGGTGCCGCTTCTGCTGGCGGCGCTGCTGGGATGCGCCCGCGTCCTGGAGGGCGTGCACTTCCCGCGCGACGTGGCCGCGGGGGCTGCGCTGGGCGTGGCGGCCGCCTTCGCATGCATGGCCGTTTCCGTTCTGTAGGAGGGTTGCGGGCAGGGGCGTGCGAGGGGCGCACCCCGTTATTTCAGGAGTTCGCGGGTGTGGGCGATGGCGTCGTCGATGCAGGTGCGGAAATGCTCTTCGCCCACCAGCTCGACGAAGCCGGCATGGCGCATCGTCTTCATCGGCTGCTCGTTCACGTGCGAGAACACCAGCTGCACGCCGTGGGCGTCGCAATAAGCATGCAGGTTTTCCAGCGCGTTCATGCCCGTGGCGTCGAGCGACGGCACTCCGCGCATGCGGATGATCAGGTAGCGCGTGAAGTCCTTCACCGAGATGTCGGCGATGCGTTCGGTCATGCCGAAGAACATCGGGCCGTTGATCTCGTACACGCGCACGCTCTTAGGCAGCTCGCGCAGGTGCGTGACCTCGGAGTTCTCGTCGCAGTAATATTTCCAGCCCTTGACTTCGGTGTCCTCGCTCATCGACTTCATGAACAGCACGATGGTTATCAGCATGCCCGCGGCGATGGCCACCACCAGGTCGAACACGACGGTCAGCGCGAAGGTGAGCACCAGTACCGCCACCGCGCTCTTCGACCCCGTCTTGCACAGATGCGCGAAGTTCTTCCAGCCTGACATGTTGTACGCGACATACAGCAGGATGGCGGCGATGGTGGGCATGGGGATGAGCGCCGCGTAGGGCATGAGGAAGGCGAGCACGGCGATGAGCACGAGCGCGTGCACCATGCCAGCTATGGGCGTGCGGCCGCCGGCCTTCACGTTCGCCGCCGTGCGGGCGATGGCGCCGGTGGCGGGGATGCCTCCGAACAGCACCGAGGCGATGTTGCCGACGCCTTGGGCCACGAGCTCCGTGTTGGCGCGATGGTGCGCGCTTATCATCGAGTCGGCCACCACGCAGGAAAGCAGCGACTCGATGGCGGCCAAGATGGCGATGGTGACGCCGTTGGCCAGCTGGTCGCGGAAGGTCTCCATGCTCAGCTGCGGCAGATGGAATTCAGGCAGGCCGGCGTTTATCGTGTACAGGTCGCCGATGGTGCTCACGTCAAGGCCGAGCCCGCTCACCAAGGCGATGCCTGCGAGCAGCGCCACGAGCGAGCTGGGGACGCGCTCGGTGATGCGCGGCCAGAGGAACAGGATGGCCAGGCACACGGCACCCACCAGGAATGCGTGCAGGTTGAACGTGGAGATGTTGGCCGCCAGCGCCGCGATCTTCTCCGTCGTTTCCACGGTGGCGGTGCCGGCGGGGTAGGCGAGTCCCATCAGGTCTTTCAGCTGCCCGATGGTGAGCGTCACGGCGATGCCGGCGGTGAACCCGGTGGTGATGGTGAAGGGCACGAAGCGGATGACTGCGCCCAGCTTGAACAGCCCCATCAAGATGAGGAGGACGCCCGCGATGATGGTGGCGACGATGAGGCCCTCCATGCCGTCGGTGGCCACGATGCCCGCCACGATGGTGGCGAACGCCGCGGTCGGCCCGGATATCTGCACGCGGCTGCCGCCGAGGAAGGCTATCAGGAACCCGGCGATGATGGCGGTGTAAAGCCCTTGCTCGGGCGAGACGCCCGAAGCGATGCCGAGCGCGATGGACAGCGGCAGCGCCACGATGGCGACGACGATGCCTGCCACGATGTCGCGGGGTATTTGCTGCTTGAGCTCTTCGGGAGTCGAATGCTTGATGATGCTGAAGAGTATCGGCTTGATCTTGTCGCGCTGCTGCATGGGCTCGCTCTGGCTCTCTTGCTCGTCGTTTTGGCCGCGCCTCCCGCGTGCGGCGAGCCGTGTCCGCCGGAATGCGGATGCGGCGTCGGACACCTGTGGGCCGGTGACATCGCGAGGGCGCGCGACCACGGATTCTACCGCGCCCCCGGCCAGGGAACAAGCCTGAATGAGTCATGGGGACGGTTCTCTTGACTCACTTCACGACCTATTGACTCTCTAGGCTCACTCGTCCCTCCCTCCGACTCGCCCGAGCGAGTCAAGAGAACCGTCCCCATGACTCACCGACTCGCCCGAGCGAGTCAAGAGAACCGTCCCCATGACTCACCGACTCGCCCGAGCGAGTCAAGAGAACCGTCCCCATGACTCATTGACTCCCTTGACTCGCCCGGTCGTTCCGCCTATCTTCCCATCAGGAGTGATGCAATATGCCGCGCACGTCAAGACGTAGAAGCGAGTCCGATATCTACCATGTGATGATCCGAGGGATCAACCAAGTTCAGCTCTTTTATGACGATGAAGACAGAAGGGCCTTCCTGGACAGGCTGGAGCGATACAAGAGAGAATGCGGCTTCGCGCTTTACGCGTGGTGCCTGATGGGCAACCACGTCCATCTTCTTTTGAAGGTCGACTTCGGCGCGCTTTCCGCCGTGATGAAAAGGCTGCAGTTGAGCTATTCCGGCTACTACGATCGCAAATACGATCGGTCGGGCTATCTGTTCCAGGACCGCTTCAGGAGCAAGCCGGTCGACGGCGACGCCTATTTCCTCGCGGCTCTTCGGTACATCCACAGAAATCCGCTCGAAGCTGGCGGCAAAGTCGACGACTGGACCAGCTACAACGAATACGTGCAAGCGCCTTCTATCGCTGATACGGAATTCGCGCTTATGATGCTCGCAGACGGGGAGGACCCGGCCGTCGGCGCTTTTCGCGAACTGATCGAAGGGGACAGGGAACCGGGTCTTTCCTGCGGTTTCGAGGGTTCGCGTCGGAGGAGCGACGCCGAAGCCAAGGAGGCCATCTGCCGCCTGGCGGGCGTGGATCATTGCCAGCAGCTCTGCGATATGGAGAGGGGGAGCCAGCGATACGTCCTTGGAAGGCTGCGCGCAAGCGGGCTTTCAATCCGCCAGATCGCGCGCCTGACGGGTCTTAATCGCAACACTGTGGAAAGGGCTCGTGAGTGAGTCATGGGGACGGTTCTCATGACTCACCAGCAGGCTGGATGGGCCGCTAAAACCATCCTTCTGTCTTCTAGGATGAGTCACAAGAACCGTCCCCATGACTCACACGAGGCCGATTGAGTCATGAGAACCGTCCCCATGACTCTCGTGGCTCTTGCTCGCATATAATGGGCGGAAAGCGAAAGGAGCCCGATGTACGGATTGAAGACGGAAAGCAGCTTCGATGCTTCTCATTTCCTGACCGACTACCACGGCAAGTGCGAGAACCTGCACGGCCACCGTTGGCGCGTGGTTGCCTACCTCGAGACGCCCGGGCTTCAAACAGAGGGCACGTGCAAGGACATGGTGGTCGACTTCGGCGAATTCAAGGCCGCCTTGCGCGGGCTGACGGAGCGCCTCGACCATCGCTTCCTGATCGAAGAGGGCTCGCTTGGCGAGGACACCCTTGCCTGCCTGGAGCGGGAGGGCTTCTCCTTGCTCGCCATGCCTTTCAGGACGACTGCGGAAAACCTGGCGAAGTGGTTCTTCGACCAGCTCGCCGAGCTCGGCCTGCCCGTTGCGCAGGTCGACGTGTACGAGACGCCCAACAACTGCGCGTTCTACCGCAAGGACGCCTAGTTCCGTGGCGTTTCTCGTTCCCGAAGGCTCTCACGCGGCGTCGCCGTGCGTAGATGCGGCGCCGTCTCCTGCGGCTGACCTGGCATTTCCCGTCGCCGAGAAGTTCGTTTCCGTGAACGGTGAGGGCTTGGCGGCAGGGCGCTTGGCGGCATTCGTCCGCTTCGCCGGGTGTAACCTGGACTGCGCCTATTGCGACACGCGCTGGGCGAACGGGGACGCCGCGAGGGAGCAGGCGCAGACGTATTCTGCGGCGTCGCTGGTCGACTGGGTCTGCTCGACGGGTGTCTCGACGGTGACGCTGACGGGGGGAGAGCCCCTTCTGCAGCCCGGCCTTCCCGGGCTGTTGGCCGCGCTTGCGCAGGTTGCCGACCCGCGGCCTCTTCGCGTGGAGGTCGAGACGAACGGTTCTTGCGACATGGAGCGCGTGGTGCGGCTTCGCGAGGAATGCGACCGGAACCGCCGCGCAGCCGGCTCCGGCACCGATGCCGGCGACGGAGCTCTCGCTTGCGGCTGCGCGTCGAGCGACTTGCATTTCACGGTCGACTGGAAGACGCCCGCTGCCGGCGAGGCCGCCTGCGCCGCCATGATGTGGAGGAACTTCGAGATGCTGGACGGGCGCGATGCCGTGAAGTTCGTGGTGGGGTCCGCCGCCGACCTCGAGTTTGCGGCGCGGTGCGCGCGCGAGGCGAACCTGTGGGAGCGCTGCCAGGTGCTCTTCAGCCCGGTATGGGGCCGGATCGACCCGCGTGAAATCGTCGAGTACATGGCCCGGGAGCGGCTCGACCGCGCCCGGCTGCAGCTTCAAATGCACAAGGTCATCTGGCCTGACGTGGACAAAGGGGTGTGAGCGCGCATGGTGGACGCGGTTCGCAGGAAGGCGTTGGTGCTGTGCTCGGGGGGCGTGGACTCCACCACGCTGCTTGCGAAGGCCGTTGAGGAGTACGGGGCGCGGAACGTGGTCGCGTTGTCGATATCGTACGGCCAGAAACATCTCCGCGAGATCGAGGCCGCGCGGGCCGTGGCCGGACATTACGGCGTCGATCAGCGCTTCTTGGATCTGGCTGCGATTTTCGCCGACAGCCAATGCTCTCTTCTGGCGCATTCCGACGAGGAGATTCCGCAGGGTGCCTACGCCGAGCAGCAGGCGCAGGCGGATGGCTCGGCCGTGAGCACGTACGTCCCGTTCCGCAACGGGCTGTTTCTTTCCTCGGCGGCGTCCATGGCCCTTTCGCTGGGGTGTTCGGTCGTGTATTATGGCGCCCACCACGATGACTGGGCGGGCTCGGCCTATCCCGACTGCTCCCCGGAATTCGTGGACGCGATGGGTTCCGCGATTGCCTTGGGAACCGGCGGCGACCTTCGCTTGGAGGCTCCCTTCGTGAACGCGTCCAAGGGCGACATCGTCCGCGAGGGCCTGGCGCTCGACGTTCCCTACGAGCTGACGTGGTCGTGCTACGAGGGCGGGGAGCGTCCTTGCGGGGCATGCGCAACCTGCCTCGACCGTGCCGCCGCCTTTGCCGCCAACGGGGCGGACGACCCGCTTCTCGATCGCTAGAAACGCTTGCCAGGAAGACGAACGGAGTGGACATGGGCACAGCAACGGATGCAGGTCCCTGCGCCTTCGCGAACCGAGCGGGGCGCGACGACGAGGAGACCCGTGCGGACGGCGTGACGCTTCTGGGAAACCAGGGCACGAGGTACCCGTCCGACTATGACCCGGGCGTTCTCGAGACGTTCGAGAACAAGCACCAGGACAACGACTATTTCGTGAAGTTCAACTGCCCCGAATTCACGAGCCTGTGCCCGATCACGGGACAGCCCGATTTCGCAACCATCTACATTTCGTACGTGCCTGACGTGCGGATGGTGGAAAGCAAGAGCCTCAAGCTGTACCTGTTCGGCTTCCGCAACCACGGTGACTTCCACGAGGACTGCATGAACATCATCATGAAGGACCTGGTCGCGCTGATGGACCCGAAATATATCGAGGTGTGGGGGAAGTTCACCCCGCGTGGCGGGATTTCCATCGACCCGTACTGCAACTACGGCCGCGTCGGCACGCGCTGGGAGGAGGTCGCCTGGCAGCGTCTCTCGCAGCACGACCTGTATCCGGAGAAGGTCGACAACCGCTAGCGTGAATAAGGGGTGCATGAGTCAGTGAGTCATGAGGGCTGAGTCAGGGGGACGGTTCTCTTGACTCAATAATCGACCCTGAGCGACGGAGCCATGGGAAGGGTCATGGAGTCATGGAGTCATGGGGACGGTTCTCCTGACTCATCGAAAAGCGGATTCAGCATCAACCATGCGATGCTCCAAGGGCGAGTAATGAGCCAGAGAATCCTTTCGTGGCCTTAAAGGCGAGTGGCGAGTCAGGAGAACCGTCCCCCTGACTCGACTCACTGACTCACTCTGCCTCTCGGCTGGCGCCACCTGGAGAGGATTGCGCAATTTCGTTCAAGATTCATCCGCTTGGCGGGTGTATGGTGGCCCCGAAGAGAAAGGAGCCGGACGGGGCTCGGTGGGCTCGACAGCCTCGGATGTCCCGTCATCTTGGATGCGATGAGCGAGAAGGAACATGCAGGCAAAGCGGCCCACTGCATCATAACCCCGATTCCCCAAATCGGCGGCGAGCGGCGAATGTATCGGGGACTCGCGCAGCCCTTCGCGGCGCACTCCCATCGGCATTACGTCATCGGCCGCGTCGAAGAGGGCGAAAGGGAACTCGACCTCAACGGGAGTCGCGTGCGCATCGTCCCGGGCGACCTCATCGCGTTCAATCCTGGCGACATGCATGGATGCCATCAGGCAGACGACGCGCTGTTCGCCTATGACAGCGTGACCATAGCGGCTGAGGTGCTGGACGGCGCGAGGCTGCGATTCCCGAGAAGGGACGACGGCGAGGTCCTGCGCGCCTTCGATGCCCTTCTGCGCTCCATCGAAGACGGAGGCGGCGCCGAGATGCTCGAGAAGGCGCTCTTCCTTGCGAGCTGCCTTGATGCCGGCGGGGAGCCCTCGGCGGTTCCGGCCGCTCACGAGGCGTCTGCGCTGCGTGTGTTCGCTCACCTGTGCGGCCATCTGGCCGAGCCCCACGCCATCGCCGAGCTGGCCGCCGCGGAGGGCATTTCCGAGTATGCGCTCATTCGTGCTTACAGGAAGCGGTTCGCCATCACCCCGCTGCAGCACCTCATGTCGCTTCGCGTCGAGTGCGCCTGCGGGCTGCTTTCCGAAGGGGCTGCGCCCGCCGACGTCGCCGCCGAGGCGGGGTTCGCCGACCAGGCGCATCTCACGCGCGTATTCAAGCAGCGCATAGGGACGACGCCTGCCGCATACAGAAGGATGACGGCGAAGGAAGGCATCCAGGCATGAAGTACCATCTCGTAGCCCTCTTCACCGTATTCGTCTGGGGAACGACGTTCGTGTCCACGAAGGTGCTCCTCGCAAGCCTCTCGCCGCTTTGGATCCTCTTGCTCCGCTTCGCGATCGGGTTCGTCGTGCTCTGCGTCCTGCGGCCCCGCATCCTCCGGTTGCGCGAGCGAAGGCACGAGCTGCTGTTTGCGGCAGCGGGTGCGACCGGCATCGCCGCGTACTACCTGCTTGAGAACGTGGCGCTGGTGTTCACGACGGCTACCGCGGTAGGGGTCATCGTCGCCGCTTCCCCGCTGTTCACGGCCGTCATCTCGGCGCTTCTCGGCGACCGCTCCTTCCTGAGCGTCAGGTTCTTCGCGGGTTTCGCGTTGGCGATGGGAGGTTTGGTCGTGGTCGGCTTCGGGGCCGGGTCGGATGACGCGGCCGCAGCGTTTGGGGCCGACGCATTCTTCGGGAACCTTCTCGCGCTTCTTGCCGCACTCGTCTGGGCCGTCTATTCCGTCCTCGTCCAGAGAATCGCTTCCCTTGGATACGAGACGATCGCATCGACCAAGAGGACCTTCCTGTGGGGGCTCGCCTTCATCGTGCCGGCTACTGCGCTGTTCGGAGGCGGCCTTGCGTCGCCTGCGATTCTCTTCCAATGGGGCAATGCGCTGAACTTGCTGTTTTTGGGGGTCGTTGCCTCGGTGGCATGCTTTGTGACGTGGGGCGTCTCGGTCAAGCATCTTGGCCCGACGGTTTCCACCAC
Source organism: uncultured Eggerthellaceae bacterium (assembly GCA_910589135.1). GTDB lineage: Bacteria > Actinomycetota > Coriobacteriia > Coriobacteriales > Eggerthellaceae > MGBC163016. The sequence goes on along the minus strand of CAJUSL010000051.1, from coordinate 439 downwards.
CTACATCTACCTGGTTCCCGCCATCACGGCCACGGCGTCGATACTGTTCCTTGGGGAGCCGCTGAATGCCCCGGTCATGGCAGGCGTCCTCATGACCGTTGCCGGACTGCTGCTGTCCCAGAGGCGAGAGCAAGAGTGAGTCATGGGGACTGAGTCATGGGGACGGTTCTCATGACTCACATGACTCACACGCAGGAGATGACGCAGGACGGATGACGCAGGACGGGGATAATGTCATCAAGGTTGATGACATTATCCCCGTCCTGCGTCATCCGGCATCTGCATAGTGGCGCGGGGCGAAAGCTCCGATAAGCCGCAGGCTAAGCCGACGCGCAGCCTGCGACGATTCTTGCGGCCTCGCGGGCCGATTCAAGGCTGAGGCCGCCGTACTGTATGGCGAAGGCCGCCGGCTGCTGCGCATTCCTGGCCACGTCGCCAT
>CAJUSL010000050.1 GCA_910589135.1 uncultured Eggerthellaceae bacterium | reverse complement strand
GCGTCGAACAGGCCCATCTTCGCCTCGGGCTTCAGGCCGCGGATGACCAGGGAGTGGCCGGCGCGCTTGTTGAGCAGGTCGACGATCTGCTTGTCGAGCTCGTCGATCTGGTTGCGATGCTTTTCGATCTGCTGAAAAGCCTCGTTGCTTTCAGGCATGGTTCCACCTTTCCGTCCGTCGGAATAGATGGCTCCACATTGTATAACTGATTGGTTTTGGCAGCCGCGCGAATTTCCGGAGAGGCTAGATATTCCGTTCCCGGACGTGGCGGCGCACGCTCATCTCGACGACGAGGTTGCTCGCGCCGTTCACGAACAGCAGCGCGCCGAGCACCATGACGAACACCATCGTGGTGGCGAAGGGGTTCCAGATGACCACCACGCCGCCGATGGCGACGACGAGGCTCAGCACCGCGTAGGCGATCCACGCGTTGCCGCCGAACTCGCGCAGGCCGGCCGAACGGACCAGGTTGGCGACGCCGCAAAGGATCAGGACGCCGCCGAGCAGCATGGAGAAGAACCCGGCGACGGCCGCCGGGAACGCGAACATGACGAGCGCGACGACCAGCAGGAAGATGCCCGTGGTGAGCGCGCCCGACATCTTGTACGAGGGCGAGCCCGGGCGCATGTAGGCGAAGATGGACACCAGGCCCGACACGGCGAACACCGCCGCCACGAGGTAGACGATCGTGACCAGCGTGATGTCGGGCACGAACATGAGGACAAGCCCCAATGCCATGAACAAGGCCGCCTGGACTATGGCGTTGGTCTGCACCGTCTTCATGAACGAACCCATGCTAGCCTCCTATCGCAAACCCTCCCGTTATCGCGAAGTAGGCTATCACGGCGGCGCCCAGCACGATACGGTAGATGCCGAATGCAGTGAAATCGTTTCTTTTGATGTATCCCATGAGGAACTTGATGGCGACGACCGAGACGGCGAAGGCGGTCACGATGCCGACGCCGAGCACCGCCATCTCGACGCCCGTCATGGTCAGGCCCACCTCGGCGACGTATTTCACGCACTTCACGAGGCCCCAGCCGAACATGATGGGGATGGCGAGGAAGAACGTGAACTCGGCCGCGACGGTGCGCGAGCAGCCCAGCAGCATGCCGCCGATGATGGTCGAGCCCGAGCGGCTGGTGCCGGGGACGATGGCGAGGCACTGGAAGCAGCCGATGCCGAGCGCCGTCTTCCAGTCGATGTCGTCGGTGTCCGTGATGCGGAACAGCGCGGCCTCGGCCTCGTCGCCGTCGTTGCCTGCGCCTATGGCCGCATGGCGCGCATGCTTCCCGCGCACGGGCGCGCCCTCCGCGAGCACCTTGCGCTCGCGGACGCGGTTGCGCCATTCCAGCACGATGAACACCACGCCGTAGAGGATGAGCGCCACGGCGACGGTGAATGCGTTGTAGAAGTGCTCGTTGACCCAGTCGTCCAGCAGGAAGCCGACGACGGCCGCCGGGATGCACCCGACGACGACCATGCCCCACAACCTCCAGGTGGACCGCTTCTGCGCCGCGTCCTTCTTCGGCGAGAAGGGGTTGAGCTTGTGGAAGTAGAGCGCGAGCACCGCCACGATCGCGCCGATCTGGATGACCACGAGGAAGAGCGCCAGGAACTCCTCGCTCACCTGCAGCTTGACGAACTCGTCGACGAGGATCATGTGCCCGGTGGACGAGATGGGCAGCCACTCGGTGATGCCCTCGACCACGCCGATGAAGAACGCCTTAAGGATCTCGATGAAAATGTCCATTCGAAAACGCCGTCTCCCCAAATGAATTCCAAGGCGCGCAACGCCCGTCGCGCGCGATGCCGGCGTGTAGACTGTTCGTCAACGACGCCTCGTTGAAGGGGTAATTATGCCACAACTCTACGACATGCACTGCCACCTGGACTTCGCCGACGACGCCGAGCGGGTGGCGCGCGAGAGCGCCGGGGACGTGCGCGCCGTCAACGCCACGGTGGTGCCGTCCAGCTACGTGAGCGCGCGAGAGCGGTTCGCAGGGTTCTCGTTCCTGCACGTCGCGCTGGGCATACACCCCTGGTGGGTCGCCAACGGCAAGGTGGGCGAGGTGGACGTCGCGCGGTTCGAGCGGCTGCTTGGCGGCGAGCGGGTCGTCGGCGAGGTGGGACTCGACTTCGCCGGGCGCAACAAGGACTCCAAGGCGCACCAGGTAGAGGTGTTCGCCCGCGTGCTCGAAGCCATCCGCGCCTGCGGCGACGGCAGGCTCGTCTTCCTTCACGGCGTCAAGGGCTGCCACGACATGCTGAACATGATGGAGGACCGCGGCACGCTTGCCGGAAACGAGTGCGTGTTCCACTGGTTCTCCGGAACGAGGGACGACTTCGGGCGCGCGGTGGCGGCCGGGTGCCTGTTCTCCGTCAACATGCGGATGCTCGCCACCGAGGCGGGGCGCACGTTCGCTGCGGCGGTGCCGGCGGACAACCTGCTGATGGAAACCGACAGCCCGGCGCACGAAGGCGACCCGTGGTCGGCTGGCGCGTGGCGCCAGGAGGCGGAGAACGCCGTGCGCGGCATCGCCGAGGCCCGCGGCATGGAGCATGCGCAGGCGGCCGAGCTCCTCGCCGCCAACGGCGAGCGCCTGTTCGACCGGTACTGCGGCTAGCGCCGTCAGGCGGCAGCGCGCCGGAGACGCGAGGAGAGGCCGGATGCTTCCGCGCGGACGTCCGGCCGGCGGCGCGCCTCGGTGGGGTCGGGCCTACAGGGCGGCCATGATGGCGTCGAACAGCTCGTCGTAGCCCTCGAACGCCGGCACGTCGGGGTATTCCGCCTTCAGCGCGTCGGTGGTGCGGAAGAAGAAGCCCGCCTTCGAGTTCAGGATCATCCCCACGTCGTTGTATGAGTCGCCCGAGGCGATGGTGTCGAGCCCCGCCTCGTGCAGGGCGTTCACGGTGGTAAGCTTGGTCTCCGGGCAGCGCATGCGGTAGCCCTCGATCGCACCGTCGCCGGCCACCGCCAGCTCGTTGCAGAAGATGGTGGGCCAGCCGAGCTTCTCCATGAGAGGGCCCGCGAACTGGGAGAACGTGTCGGAGATGATGATGACCTGCGCATGGGGCTTCAGCCGGTCGAGGAACTCCTTCGCGCCAGGCATGGGATCGATGCCCCTGATGACCTCCTGGATCTGCTCGAGGCCGAGCCCGTGCTCGCGCAGGATGTCGATGCGGTAGTTCATGAGCACGTCGTAGTCGGGCTCGTCGCGCGTGGTCTTCTTCAGCTCCTCGATGCCCGTGGCTTCGGCGAAGGCGATCCAAATCTCCGGGACGAGCACGCCCTCGAGGTCCAAGCATACGACGTTCATGAAATTCTCCTTGTCAGGTCGGTCTTGTTTCTTCGCCTATTCTATACGTTTATAATTGTGCCCAGACGATTCGAGACGACTGCAACGCGCATAAAAAGAAGTAAGAGGTTGGCTCACATGAATCCCGGCAACGGCAATCCAGGCAACAGGCAACCGCGCACGCAGCGGCGCCCGCCCACCCACGCACGGCGGCCGCAGGACCAGCGCGAGGCGGAAGGCGCCCCGGCCCGCCCTTCGCGCGACACGCTCGTCCGCATGTACAACGCGCAGGACGCCACCAGGGCGCGCAACACGCGCATGTATTCGCAGGAGGCCATGCAGGACTTCCAGCAGCGCGAGGCGCGCGCGACGCAGCGCAGGCAGCAGCGCGAGGAGTTCGCGGCCCGGTTCCGCGAGGAGCAGCGCGCCGCAGCCAGGTCGGGCCGCGCAGGCGCAGGCGCGAACACGCACATGACGCAGGCGCAGGCCCAGCAGCGCGCCCGCGACATCCGCGCCATGAACCGCGTCAGGCAGCCGCTGACCACCCAGGAGAGCCACGACCAGACGCAGATGTCGCGCGAGGCGTACGAACAGGAGCGGGCACGCCGCGACGTGCTGTCGGCAAGCCGGCAGAACCGCACCTCCAACCGCGAGGTCATCGACGGGCGCGGAAGCATCGACTCGCGCGCCTTCAACGAGAAGAACGAGCTTGTGGGGTACTCCATCGACGAGCACGACAGGCCCGACCCCGCCGTCGATTCCACCGACTCCCCCAGCCGCTGGAGGTCGCACGCGGGGCAGGGGTTCGCGCTGGGCGAGGGACGCGGCCGCAGGAACCCCGACCTCGGCTCGCTCAGCGACGCGATCAGCGGCAGGTCGGACTATCGGTCCGGCAAGCCGGGATTCGCCGACATCCCGCTTTCCATCAAGCTGCTTTCGCTGCTCATCGTGGTGCTGCTCGTCGTGCTGGTGGTGCTGCTGGTTCTGTAGGCGTGACGGGGGGGTGCGGGCGATGAGGCGTCCGCTTTCGGCGCGCTGCCTCCGGGCGTTCGAGCGGCAAACCCCCGGAGCAAGGAATTCCATGGTACGACCCCCTCATGGAATTCCGAAGCAAGGAGTTGCCCGAGGACGCCGGGGCAGCGTAGCGGGAGAGGCGTTCGCTTTCGGCGCGCTTACAGCGATCTCTCTTGGTAGAGGAGGCCGTCGGAAAACCCCAGCCCGCGGTAGTATTCGCGGGTTCCCACCGCGCTGATCACCTTGACCGTCGCGCGCCCCTCCGCGCGGGCGATTTCGCACGCACGCTCCACGAGCGCCCGGCCGAGCCCTGCGTGCTGGGCGCCTTCCTTGCTCTCGTGCAGCCGCGACACGCGGCCATAGACGTGCACCTCGCGAATCATCGCGTGGGCTGCGAGGTGCGGAAGCGACAGCCTGCAGAAGCCCGCGAGACGCCCGGCGCCGTCCACCCACTGCAGGAACGCCTCGTCCGTGTTCGACGTCGCGTAACGCAGCTCGTCCATGCGCAGCCCGTCCGGGGAGACGTCGGACGTCGCGATCTCCCGCATGCGCATCTCGCGGACGGGTCTCCCGGATGCCAGCACTGCGCGCTCGACCACCTGGCGCAGGTTCGTCTTCTTGCTCCCCGCCACGATGTCGGTCGACGAGATGTCGCGGACCATGCGCGAGATGCGGGTATGCTCGGGCGTGGCGAGCACGCATTCGGCCAGCAGGGCGACGAGTCGGCCTTCCTCGTAGGGCGCCCACGCCCCCGCTTCGTAGTGCCGCATGAGCGCCGAGCTGGCGACGAGCGCGCACGGGTACAGCTTCACCTCGTCGGGCAGGAAGCGCGCGTCGGTCACGAGCGCGACGAAGTCGCCGAGGTCGCCTTCCGGCGTCGCGCCGAGCAGGTTCGTCATGAAGTGGACGTGCGACTTGAAGCCGTATTCGCGCAGCAGCTCGAACGCCCGCACGATGCATTCGAGCGTGGCTCCGCGCGCGTTGGCGTCCAGGATGCGCGGCGTGAGGCTCTGCAGTCCCACCTGCACCTTCGTGCATCCGAGGCGCCGCAGTTCGGTCAGGTGCCCGCGCGTCACGCAGTCGGGGCGCGTCTCCACCACGAGCCCCACCGCGCGGCTGGCGGCCGACTCGTTGCGCACGTGCTCGCGCTCGAGGTCGGCAAGGCCGGCGCTCTGGAACGGAAGCGGCGCCAGGCGGCGCGTGCGCGCCAGCGCCTCGTTGTAGCCCATGCGCCCCGCGTCGACGTCCGCCTGCGCCTGGCGCGCGGCGTCGGCGAGCACCGCCGGGTCGTTGGCCATGCCGGCAGCCGCGCATGCCTTGCGGCGCAGGGCGCATTCCTCGTCGGCACGCCCCTCCCCCACGTCGTTCAGCGCCCGAAACAGCTCGGCCACGAACCAGGTGCGGTACCCCTCGTCGTAGTCGCTGAACGTGCCACCGAGCACGATCAGCTCCACCTTGTCGACGTTGTGCCCCATGTCGGCGAGCATGCGAAGGCGCGAGGCGACCTGCAGGTAGGGGTCGAAGAAGTTGTGCTCGGCGCGCTGGCACGCCGGCTCGTCGGCGAGGTAGCTCTTCGGCATGCGCACGTCGCTGGGGCAGTAGAGGCAGTCGCTTGCGCACGGCCATGGCTTCATGAGCACGGTGACGGTGGCCACGCCCGAGGCGGTCCGCCTCGGCTTCGCTCGCAGCAGTGCCACGATGGCGTCGTCCTCGGAGTCGGTCGGGGCCCATGCGCGCCACGCCTCGGTGCGGTTGGCCTTCTGCGCCAGGTAGTACGGCAGGAGCCGCTTTTTCGCCAGGCGGCGCGAGGGGTCGGGCTGGCTGGCGCTGAGCCGCCTCAACAGCTTGTCCACCCAGCGCGCATCAGGGCTGCCGCCAGCGCGCAGCTCGCGCAGTATCGCTTCCATCGCCTCGTTCATGGGTACAGGGTATCGCATTGGGCGCCCCAGGGCGACGGCTTGGCGCTCGGCGAGAAGGAGCCGACGCAAAGCATCGCCCGGGCGCCCATCGCCGAGCGCACGCGCGCCCTGCATGGCATCCAGGCGCCCGTTGGCAAGCCTTCGGCGCTCCCCGCCAGCCATGCAGAACGGCGGATGCAAGCAATTCCACGCCATTCGCGCACGCCATGCAGCGAAATCGAAGAAATATGCCAGAAAAACGTCGTTTCGGGTCCTTCGCGTCTTCTTGATTTGCGCGCTTTGCGTCTCGCCAAGCCCCTGAGCTGGCCTTTCGCGAATTCAAGCACTTGCATCTTCCCGAAAGACTGCAGATTTTGGCTGCCTCGGACTGAAAAAAGACCCGAAACGACGACTTTTTGGCATTTTCTCCCGATTTCTTGGCGCGAGCCCCCGACGACGCGCGAATTCCGGCGCCGGGCGCTCCGAACGGATGGCGGCGTCGCGACGGGCGCACTATACTCCATGACATGGACACCGAAACGGCACATAGGCTGAGCAACGCGACGAGCGAGTTCTACGCAACGAACGCGGAATCGTTCTCGAGCACGCGCGAGAGGCCCTGGGACGGCTGGGGCACGGTGCTCGAGCACGCAGCACCCGGCATCGAGTGCGCAGCAAACGAGGGCCGCCCCTTCCGGGTGCTGGACATAGGCTGCGGGAACATGCGCTTCGAGCGAATGCTTGCCGGTGCGTTCCCTGGCCAGGAATTCGGGTTCCATGCCGTGGACGACTGCCCCGCGTTTGCCTGCGATTTCGCCCAAGACGGCACCGTGCGCCGCCAACGGCTCGACGTGATCGGCTGCCTGGAGAGGAACGCCCTCGCCGAAAGGCTGGACGTTTCCGCATGCGACCTCGTGGTCGCGTTCGGGTTCATGCACCACGTGCCGGTGCACGAATGGCGCGTAGCGCTTCTGACGGATATGGTCGGGCGTGCGGCCCCGGGCGGCATCGTCGCCGCGACGTTCTGGCAGTTCGCCAAGAACGAGAAGCTTCGCCGCAAGGCCGAACGGGCGACCGAGACCGGATGCGCCCGGCTTGACGTGGCGCTTCGCACGGAAGACGGCGACTACCTGCTGGGTTGGCAGGGCGACACTTCCCGCTTCCGCTACTGCCACAGCTTTTCCGACGAGGAAGTTTTGCGCATGGAGCAGCTTGCCGAGGCTTGCGGCGCAACCGTCCTGCCATCGTATTCCGCCGACGGGGCGGACGGCCGGTCGAACCGCTACCTGGTGGTGCGCAAACAAGGGCGCTTCGTCGCCGCGTCAGGGTGCGTCGGGGGACGTTCGCCTTCTGCGCGCTCGGCGCATGGCTGCCCGGAATCCATGCGAGGCGCTGCGCGGCCCCTGTCGCATCACACAGCGAGCGGCTCGAGGGCGACGTCGACCAGGTAGGCGCCCTCGTCGTCGGTCTCGTACACGAAATAGCACGTCTGCGGCTCGATGACCGTGCCGTCCAGGCGCCGAAGGCCCGCAAGCAGGGGCGCGTAGCGCAGCGGGAACGCCAGCGACTGCTCGCCTTCGTCCTCGCGCAAACCGCCGCAGCCGGCCGCCTCGAGCGCCGGGCGCGCAACGTCGACGTCTGGGCCAAACACCTTGCCGACCTTCAGGAAGAAGTCGCCCTCGTCGAAGACGAACAGGGGGAGCCCTTCGGCCACGCGCTCGTTCTTGATGCGCACCTCCGAACGATGCTTGTTCTCGAGCGAGCAGTAGTGCATGCCCAGCCGCAGGCCCTCGTCGAGCGCCCACAGCATGAGCCGCAGGATGAGCTCCTCCGACCCCGCCACGGCGAGGCCGCCCGAGTACCCGTAGTCGTACATCACCTCGAACGGCGGGTTCTTCAGCTTCAGGCCGCGCTTGGCGAACTCGGGCCAGTTGCAGAACGGGAAGCAGAACTCCAGCAGGTTGATGCCGTCCACCCCGATGGCATCGAACTCGCGCAGCAGGGCCTTCATGTGGTCCTCCGCGCCCGGCACGACCGGCATCTCCACCATGACGCTGGGGAAGTAGTCCTTGGCGAGGCGCATCGCCGCAAGCACCTTCCGCTGCATCTCGGGGGCGTCGTCGTCCTTCACGCTGAAGCGGATCTCGTCCAGCCCCGCGTCGCGCAGATTCGCGGCCGCCTCGGCCGTCAGCAGGTCGCCCGAGGTGTACATGCGCATATGCGCCATGGGGAACAGCTCGCGGGCGCGCCGCAGGAACGCGACCGAGTCGTCCACGTCGAGCAGCGGCTCGCCGCCCGTCAGGCCTATGCAGCCCAGCGCGCCGTTCTCGCGCCGGCAACGCGCAAGCCCTTCTTCCCAGGGGCACCCCGCCCGGAAGAACTTCTCGTAGTCGGGCTGGTTCTTGTTGAAGCAGAAGTAGCAGTCGCGGTGGCACTTGAACGTGGTGGAGAACGTCTCGGAGCCGTTCTCTCCCGTGCATTCCACGCACGCGGGGGACAGGTGCCCCACCGCAAGCGAAGCCCCGGCGTTGCGCACGGCCACGCCGCGTTCGGCCAGCTGCGCCCGCAGCGCGCGGCGCTCTTCCGCACCCGCTCCGCGCTCGGTGAACCGCAGCCCCTTCTCGGCAAGCGATGCGACGTAGCGCTCCTCGACCTTCGCGTATTCCGCGCGCGCCCTATTCAATGCAGTGTTTTCCATGCGATTCATTATAATCGGGTGATGCCGCAAGCCAAGGCTAGGATGTGTACGCGCAGGGCGAAAACAGAAGCGTTCCTCCGTTCGGCGCATTTCCTTGCCGACTGCCGCGGAAAGCGCGAGAACCTGGCGAAGCGCTTCTTCGGCCGGCCGCATCAGGCCGGACCGCCGCTCGCGCAGGCCGAAGCCGACGAAACGCCCGACGATCGGGCAGCCTACAGAAAGGACCCCAAGATGGCCAAGGTGAACGAGAACTTCCAGAAGCTTCCGGGCAGCTACCTGTTCGCGGAGATCGCGCGGCGCACGTCCGCGTTCCAGGACGCCAACCCCGACGCCGAGGTCATCAAGCTGGGCATCGGCGACGTCACCCAGCCGCTCGTGCCGGCGGTCGTCGCCGCCATGCACGAGGCCGTCGACGAGCAGGCAAGCGCCGACACCTTCAAGGGCTACGGCCCCTACGAAGGCTACGACTTCCTGCGCGAGGCCATCGTCGAGCACGACTTCAAGGCACGCGGCGTCGACATCGAGCCCGACGAGGTGTTCGTGTCCGACGGCGCGAAGAGCGACTGCGGCAACATCGGCGACATCCTGTCGCGCGACAACAAGGTGGCCGTGTGCGACCCGGTCTACCCCGTCTACGTCGACAGCAACGCGCTGGAAGGGCGCGCCGGCGAGTACGACGTCGACGCCGAGGAGTGGACGAACATCCACTACATGCCCACCACCGCCGAGAACGGCTTCTGCCCGCCCATCCCCGAGGGCAAGGTGGACGTCATCTACCTGTGCTCGCCCAACAACCCCACCGGCACCGTGCTTTCCGCGAAGCAGCTGAAGGCATGGGTCGACTACGCGAACGACAACGACGCGCTCATCATGTTCGACGCGGCCTACGAGCGCTTCATCACCGAGCCGGACGTGCCGCACTCCATCTTCGAGGTGGAAGGCGCGAAGAGGTGCGCCATCGAGTTCCGCTCGTTCTCGAAGACGGCCGGCTTCACCGGCATGCGCTGCGGCTACGCCGTCATCCCCAAGCAGCTCGTCCGCGACGGCCAGTCGCTGAACGACCTGTGGATGCGCCGCCAGTCCACGAAGTTCAACGGGGCGTCCTACATCATCCAGAAGGGCGCCGCCGCCGTCTACACCGACGAGGGCGCGCGCCAGGTGGAGGAGGCGCTGGGTTATTACCGCGAGAACGCGCGCATCATCAAGGAAGGCCTCGAGGAGGCAGGTCTTGAAGTGTTCGGCGCCGTCAACAGCCCCTACGTCTGGTGCAGGACGCCCGACGGCATGCCGTCCTGGGACTTCTTCGACCTGCTGCTCCAGAAGGCGAACGTGGTGACCACGCCAGGCGCCGGCTTCGGTCCCGCCGGCGAGGGCTACATCCGCCTGACGGCCTTCGGCGACCGCGAGGCGACCGCCGAGGCCGTGCGCCGCATCAAGGCCGTCCTGTAGGACGCGCGCCCGCGCGTCGGCACGTCGCGCGGTGCCAGGCGAACGTGGCGCCCATCGCCGCAAGCCCTGCAGCGTCGAAGACGACGAAGCGCACGATGGAGGCCGCCAGCACCTCGCATCCCGTCGCAGGAAGCGACAGCAGGATGGCGGCCTCGCCGACGCAGCCGATCAGCTGCTGCACCAACACGACGGCGCCCAGCGCCGCGTGCGACGACGGGCGCGCAACGAACAACGGATAGGTCGCGTTCCACATGAGGAACGCGACGCCCATGCCGCGCACGGCGGCTTCGGCCCCCGGGCCCTCAAGTTGGTAAGCTGCCACATAGCCCGCTGGGTCGAAGGCGAACTGCAGCGCGCAGGTCACGTTAAGCGCGAACACCGCCGCGTAGGCGACGCGCACCGCAACCAAGGACGCCGCCCCGGCAGGCACCGTCATGCCCCGTTCATGGGCAATGTGCCCTCGAGCGCCATCTTGCAGCGGACGTCGTCGTGTCTGAACCACCACTCGGTGGGAGGCAGCCCCTCGACGGAGTCGGCGTAGAACACCGGGTTCTCGCCCAGCTTGCGCTGCCGCGCGTAGTCGTCGAGCACCTTGAGCGCCCACTTCCCCAGCATCAGGATGGCGACCAGGTTGATGATGGCCATGCATCCCATGAAGATGTCTGCCAGGTTCCACGCCAGCGTGAAGTTGTTCACCGACCCGTAGAAGATGGCCGCCAGGCAGAAGATGCGGAACGCCAGCAGCAGGTGCTTGTTGTCCTTGATGAACAGCATGTTGCCCTCGGCGTAGAAGTAGTTGCCCACCAGGCTGGAGTACGCGAACAGCACGATGGCGATCGTGAGGAAGTGGATCCCCGGCTCGCCCACGCCGTTGCTCATGGCCATCTGCACCAAATCGATGCCGTTGTACGCAGGAGAGGCCACCAACGCCGCCACCGCGTCGGGCTGCTGCACGTACAGGATCAGCACCATCATGGCCGAGCTCGTGCAGATGAGCAGCGTGTCGATGTAGACGGAAAGGCTCTGCACCAGTCCCTGCTTCGCCGGGTGCGAGACGTCGGCCGTGGCCGCGGCGTTCGGCGCCGATCCCATGCCGGCCTCGTTCGAGAACAGGCCGCGCTTGATGCCGTACATCATGGCGCTTCCCGCGAAGCCGCCGGCGAACGACTGCGCGCTGAACGCCTCCTCGAACACGAGCGCAAGGGCGCGCGGCACGTCGGCCAGGTTCGAGACGCTGATCCACATGGCGACCAGGATGTAGCCGATGGCCATGACCGGCACGATCCACGAGGTGATGAACGATATGCGCTGCGTGCCGCCGAAGATGACGACCGCCGTGAGGACGACCGCCGCGATGCCGATGCCGACGTTGGCGACGTCCTGGTGTTCCGCCGGGATGTAGTAGTCGAATGCCGAGGCCATGTTGTAGGCCTGCAGGCCGTTGAATCCGAACGCGAAGCACAGGATGAGCGCGACGGCGAACACGATGCCGAGCCACCGCTTCCCCAGCGCCATCTGGATGTAGTAGGCCGGGCCGCCCCTGAACGAGCCGTCGGGGTTGCGCACCTTCCACACCTGCGCAAGCGTCGACTCCACGAACGCCGAAGCCGCGCCGACGATGGACATGAGCCACATCCAGAAC
>CAJUSL010000049.1:4426-12531 GCA_910589135.1 uncultured Eggerthellaceae bacterium | reverse complement strand
TCCGAGTGCTCGGAACCCTACCCGGCGGCAGGATCGGATGTATTTCGTTGTTTCCGAAAGCTAGTCCTTCTCGGACGATTTGTCGAATTGCCCGCGACGACGAGTCAGTCGCGCACGCCACGGTCCGAGGCGCGGGAGGGAGTGCGCCCGCGGCGCGGCCGGCCTATTCCAGAAGCTCGCTGGCCGCCGCGGCGACGACGATGACGGCCGCGCCCGCCCAGCCCATCGCCGAGAGGGGTTCGTGCATAACCGTCGTCGAGACGAGGACCGAAACTACCGGCTCGACGTATCCGAGAACCGCCGCGGTCTGCGCGCCGATCCTCGCCAGCCCGGCGAAATAGAGGCAGTACGCCACCCCCGTGTGGACGACGCCGAGCAGCACGACCAGGGCAACGGAGGCGGCATCCGGGTTCAGCCTTGCGCCCAAGCCGCTGAAGACAGCCCAGGGCAGCGCCGCCGCCGTCGCGAAGGCGAGCTGCACCACGGAGCGCTCCAGCACGGGGATGCCGCAAAGCTTCTTGTTGGCCAGGACGAGCGCGGCGGAGAACACAGCCGCCGCAAGCCCGAGGCCGATTCCCTGCGCCGTGACCCCGTCGCCGCCAGCTCCGAGCACGCCCGATACCAGCACCATGCCGAACACGGCCACGAAGGCGCATGCCGTCTTGGGAACGCTGCGTCGTTCGTGCAGCAGTACGGGAGCCACGAGTATCAACATGATGGGAGCCATGTAGTTGCACAGGGTGGCGACCGCGACAGTCGTCGCGCGATAGGCGGCGAACAACAGCACCCAGTTCAGGCCCAGGCTCAAGCCGCCCACGCAAAGCCAAGGGACGTTGGCGCGGACCGCAGCCCAGTCGACGCCGCGGCGCGACGCCAGCAAGACGGCCGCGACGAACGCGCAACCGATGGCGCCGCGACACAGCACGACGACGTCGCTGGGCATGTCGATGCACGAAAGCACCCATCCGACGGTGCCGTACAGGCACAGCGCGCCCACGAAGCACGCGACACCCCGGCGCTCGCTCATCGCGACGCCCCCGTCCGCGAGGGGCGCCCCGCGATGCATCCGGCCCAACGCGATGCGGGGCTCGGTTCCGAACCGCAGCCCCGCCGCAACGACGACGCAGAGCCCGCACGCATCGCTATACGCCTGCGAGCGCCTCGCCGATGGGCGTGTCGCCCGAGTGCATCATGACGACCTTGCCCACGGTGTTCTTCCGTCCGAGCACCTCGGCCAGGACGCGCGCGACGTCCGGGATGGGGTTCTCGCCGTCATGCTCGGGGTCGAGTTCGATGCGCCCCGTACCGGGCTCCTCCTTGAGCACGCTCGCCTGCGCGATCGTCCAGTCGAGCCCGGAGCGGTTGGCGAGCCACTCGTCGGCGAAGAACTTCGCGATGTTGTAGTTCGTTATCGACGCAAGGGAGGGCTCCTCCGGCCACTCCTCGGGCCGCATGGCGAAGATGGACGAGAGCATGACGAACCGCCTGACGCCGACCACCAAGACCTTCATGCTCAGCCCCTTCCTAGAACTTCGCTGCCAGTGCGGCGGCCTGCTCGCACCCATCGGTTCGCTCGATGGCGCCCTCTTCCAGCACGCCGGGCACGAGCACCTCGCCCACGACGTCCCACTTCACCAGGTCGGCGATGCGGGCAAACGGCTTGCTGAGGCCGTCCATGACGGCGGGGTCGTCCTCCTCGCAGCACGAGATGAGCGCCGCCTTCTTCCCCGCGATGTCCTTTTCGGCCACGCAGAACGAGTACAGCTTGTCGATGACATTCTTCACCTGGCCCGGGAACGAGTACCAGTAGACAGGCGCGGCGAACACGAGGCCGTCGGCTTCGAGGATGTCCGGCGCGACGGTGTTGAAGTCGTCGTCGTAGGTGCAGGCATTGCCGCTTTGGAAGCAGGTCTCGCAGGCGTGGCAGCCGCCGACGTTAGACAGCGCGGCATCGAACCGCACGACGTCGTGGCCGCGTGCCTCGGCCGCATCGGCGAACGCCTGCACTATGGCGGTCGTGTTCCCCTTCTTGCGCGGGCTGCCGGTGATGACGACTATCTTGGACATGGGCTCCTCCTCTTCCCTGGTCAAATGCCATGCCTTATGAGAGCATACGCTCATGGAGAAATCTAGTACGGTCTTTCATGAAAGGTACTTCCCTTATGGAAAGCGAAAAGGACAAGGGCGCAGGGGGCGCCATCGACCGCGCGAAGTTCTGCGACACCGGGTACAGCTACACGCTTTCGCTCATCTCGGGCAAGCACAAGATGGTGATCCTGTACTGCCTCATGGAATACCAGCCCGTCCGGTTCAACGAGATGAGACGCTACCTGGGCAAGATTTCAGACAAGACGCTCTCGCAGAACCTGAAGGAGCTCGAGGCCGACGGGCTCGTCGCGCGCAAGATGTACCCCGAGATTCCTCCGAAGGTGGAGTACCGCCTGACCGGCCTCGGAGAGTCGCTCATGGTCGTGCTCGACCAGCTCTGCATCTGGGGCGAAAAGCACAAGCCCCTGCACTGACCCATAGCACTGACCCGACCCATAGGGACCCATAGGGACGGGGTATTCGGGCCGGAACGCCATTCAGTTCATCCCGCCTTTACGCGTAGCGGCGCAGGCCCGTCGAATAGCCGACCTTCCGATTCCCGTCATTCTTTCAAGCTGGCGCGTCGACAGCCCCATGCGGTTCAGCTTTCCAAGGCGCTTGTCTCGCTCGCTTCTCCCGCACAGAAGGAGCGAATCCGGAAAACCTTCGCCCAATACGCGCCTGGCAACCTCATAGGCTTCGGCATCCGACAGCCTTCGCCGACAACCCGTGAGGTCGACAAGGGACACTTCCCCCTTCACGTCATGAAACCGTGCAAACGAGTCGCCATCGTCGAACATCTCGCGCACCAAGGAAGTGTCGCAGAGTCCTATTCCGCTTAGATACTCGGCATAGCTGCTCCATTCGTACCCACGCGGGTCATCGAGCCCCATGCTTTTCGGGTTGAGGTGGATGTAGCGAACCGTCTCAAGCAGATGGGAATCGGTCTCGACCGGAAAGCTGGCGAATCGCCCTTGAAAGACCGGGCCGACATGGGCTTGAATGGACCAGCAGGTGGACATGGTTGTCCATCAAGCACCAGGCATGCAAACCGAGGCCGTCATCCCTCATTTCGCGCAAGCGTTTGAGGAACTCGCGCCGGTCCGTATCGTCCTCGAAGATGATGCGTCGCCCCGCGCCGCGCATGGTCACATGGTAGTATCCGCTCTCGGAAACGGTCCTCTTAGCTCTCGGCATACGCTGCTCCAATCTGGCGAATCGCTTCTCGGCGAAACGGAGACGCCGTCGAAACGACCCAAATACCCCGTCCCTCCGGGCTCACGATCCTGCAACCACCGCTCCGTAGCGGCCGCCCGGGTAGCGGGCGACGCGGCCCTCCTTCTGCATGGATGCGAGCCACATCATGAGCCACTGCATGCGCGCGTCCGCCGTCCCGTGGCCCTCTGCCAGGGCGAGCATCTCGTCGAGCGTCAGCTGGCCGGCGTCCAGGGCGTCGATCAGCCGCTCCTCCACCGGGTCGGCCGGCTTCGACGCCGTACGCTCCCCCACCGGCGACATGGCGCCGAATATCGAGAACAGCTGGTCGTGGAAGGTCTCGTCGTCGACCACCGGGGAGGCCCCCTGGCATATGAGCCGGTTCGCGCCCCTCGACTGCTTCGACGTGATGGCGCCCGGCACCACAAGCACCTCCCTGTTGGCCGCAAGCGCCTCGTCGGCCGTCGAGAACGTGCCTGAGGGCAGCCCCGCCTCCACGATCAGAGTGGCCTTGGAAAGCCCCGCTATCAGGCGGTTGCGCAGGCGGAACATCCACGGGCGCGGAGGCGCCTCCCAGGGCTGCTCCGACGCCACCGCACCGCCGCAGTCGACGACCCGTTGGAAAAGCCCGCGGTTCTCGGCGGGATACGGCTCGTCGCAGCCGCCTCCCAGAAACACCACGGTGCGCCCGCCCCGCTCGACGGCGGCCGCATGCGACGCGGCGTCGCATCCGCGCGCGCCGCCCGAGATGACGACGATCCCGGCCTCGGCCGCGATACCTGCGAAATGCGCCGCGCAGCTCAAGCCGTACGGCGTCGCCTTCCTGGCCCCCACGATGGCAAGCCCCTCCTGGAGCGCCTGCGGGTCCCCCACCACGTGCAGGCGCCGCGGAGGGTCGGGCACGTCCAGAAGCGCCCTCGGAAACGCCTCGTCTCCGTGCCCCAGCACGCACCTGTCTCCCTTCAGCCGCCCCTCGCTTCGCGTCATGCCGCACCTATCCCTTCGCTCAGCCTGCACCCGAACGCCTCCGCGAGGTGCTCGCATGCCACGTTGTCTCGCTCCTCCATGTCCGCGATCGTCCTCGCCACCTTGAGCGACCCGACGAGCGCGCGGCCGCTCAGTCCTTTGCCTTCGGCCATCGCGACGGCGAACCGCCGCGCGTCGTCGTCCATCAGGCAGGCCTCCACCAGCGCAGACGGGCTCGCGTCGTCGCCGTCGGGAACCTGCGCGCCCACGCGCCCCCGGGCCCTGCGCCATGACGCGAACTCCCGCGCGGCCATGACGCCGGCCCGCAGCGTCGCCGAATCGGTGCCGCCTCCTTTCGAAAGCACGTCCGACGAAGGGATGCGGTGGACGTCCAGCTGCATGCGGAAGCGGTCGACGAGCGGGCCTCCGATCCTCCCCTGGTAGCGCCTCACCGCCCCCGACGGGCACGTGCATTCGCGCTCGGGGTCGCCGTAGTGCCCGCACGGGCACGGGTTCGTCGCCGCCACCAGCATGAAGCTCGACGGCATGCGCACCTGGCCGGCCGCCCTCGTCAGCCCGACGAAGCCCTCCTCGACCGGCTGGCGCAGGCCCTGAAGCACGCTGGGCTTGAACTCGGCCAGCTCGTCGAGGAACAGCACCCCTCGGTGCGCGAGCGACACCTCGCCCGGACGGGCCGGGCTGCCTCCTCCCAGAAGGCCTGCGGCCGTCGACGAATGGTGCGGGCTGCGAAACGGCCGCACCCCCGCGAGCACGTCGCCGACGTCCTCCCCCGCCACCGAGTGCACGGCGGCGGCCTCGAGGCGCTCCTCGTCGGAAAGCGGCGGCAAAATGCCCGGCAGGCGCGAGGCGAGCATCGTCTTGCCCGAGCCGGGAGGGCCCACCATCAGCAGGCAGTGGCTGCCGGCCGCTGCGACCTGCAGCGCGCGCTTCGCCGCCTCGTGCCCGCAGACGTCCGCGTAGTCGGGCGTCCTGCGGCCGCGCTCACGCCATGCGCCATCGCCCCCAGCGGGCAGCTCCCTTACGCCCCCTTCGGCGCGCAGGTCGCCGATTCGCCGGATCTCCAGCTGTTCCATGCCGTCGATAGGCACCCGTTGCCTCGAGGCACCCACGTACCCGAACCCCATCCTCGACGCGCAGATGCAGTAGGCGAGGCTGCCCGCCACCTCGCGGACGCTCCCGTCCAGGGACAGCTCCCCCGAGAAGACCCGGTTGCGCAGCACCTCCCGCGGAAGCTGCCCCGTGGCGCACAGGATGCCCAAGGCGATGGGGAGGTCGAAACCCGGCCCGGTCTTCCTGAGGTCGCCAGGCGCGAGGTTCACGACGATCTTCTCCGCCGGCATGGCGAAGCCGGAAGACTTTATCGCGGCCCGCACGCGCTCCTTCGCCTCCTGGACGGCAGTGTCGGCCATCCCCACGATGGACATGCCGGGAATGCCGGGCCCGACGGTGACCTCCACCGTCACGGGAATGGCTTCCACGCCGTGCAGGGACGTTCCGGTCAAACAGCATTGGCCACCCACCTCTCTCTACCTCGTGAACGCGTTCATGTGGTGGCGGATGACGGCCTTGTCCTTGCCGACCACCACGATGGAGACCACGTCGAAGCGCACGGGGACGTCGGTGTCGGAGTGCGAGGCGGCCCATGCCAGCGCGATGCGCTCGTAGCGGCTGCGCTTCCGCTCGTCCACCGCCTCGGACGGAAAGCCCTTGTCGGTGTTCCTGCGCGTCTTGACCTCGATGAACACCAGCCAGTCCTCGTCGCGCGCCACGATGTCCGCCTCGCCCGCGACGCACTTCCAGTTGCGCGCCACGATGTCGTAACCCCTCTGCTCCAGGTAGCGCGCCGCGGCGTCCTCCCCCTTGCGGCCGAGCGCCTTGTTCCTCTTCCCCGCCGAATCGGCCGTGCGCGTCTTTCCGGCAGGCTTGGGCGCGGGCCCCCTGCCGTCCGCGCAGGAGCCCTCCTCCGGCGCCGTCCGCGCGCTCGTCGTCCGCGCCAATGCGCCCCTTCCCTTCGACGCGGCCCTCTCCTTCTTCTTCGCCCCCGCGGCGGGGGCCTCCACCGTTGCCGTTGCGCCCATTGCGCCTCCTTTCGTCATGGGAAGAAGACTAGCCGCGCCGTCTTCGACGGCCATTACGGGCAACCGTGCGCGGGGCTGGCGCGCGTCTATCGCAAACCTTGCCGAACGCCGGCGCGAACCTTGCGCGCCCTTGGGCGAAACGCAAAGAAAGCAGGCCCGGACCAAAACGGTTCGGGCCTGACTCTGCAAGGAATTTCGAAGATGCGATGCGTGCCGCAGAGGGCGCGCGGAAAGGGAGGCGGCCTTGCGCTAGAAGAGCGACTCCTGCAGGAACTCGCCGCAGTACGAACGGCGGTGGATATCGCTGAGGCCCAGGCGTCGGATGGCGTCACGGTGCGCCTGGGTGCCGTAGCCCTTGTTGCTCGCGAAGTCGTAGCCGGGATGCTTCGCGTCGAGCTCGTCCATGAGCTCGTCGCGCGCCACCTTGGCGAGGATGGACGCCGCCGCGATGGACGCGCACTTGGAGTCGCCCTTCACGACGTTCGTCTCGCGGGGGTCGAGATGCATGGGGTTGCCGTCCAGCAGGATCATGTCGACCGCGGCGCCCTGCGCCTCGACGGCGCGCACGGCCTCCGTGAAGGCGAGCCGCAGCGACTTCATGATGCCCAGTTCGTCGATCTGAGGCGGCTGGACGTACTGCACGCTCCAGGCAAGCGCCACGCGCTTGACCTCGGCGGCGATGGCCGCCCTGTCGCACTCCTTCACCTGCTTGGAATCGTTCAGGCCCGCGACCTTGGGCGCAGGCGGCAGCACGACGGCGCCCACGGCAAGCGGGCCGGCCAGGGGCCCGCGCCCCACCTCGTCGACGCCCACGACGCAGCGCGCGCCCGCATCCTGCGCCAGGGACTCCTGGAACGCGTAGATGCCGTCCAGCCGGTCGGCCTCGGCCTTGCAGGCGTCGAGCCGGGCGTGTGCGCGCTTGAGGATGGCTGCGACGCCCTTGCGCGCATCGCCTTGCAGCGAGCGCTCGAGGGCGGCGAGCTGCGTCGCGTCCGCGGCCTCGGCCAGGGAGCGTATGTCCGCGATGGGGATTTCGTTCATAAAAGAAAAATGCCCCTCGCGGGGCATGGGGTTACAGGCGGGACGCCTCTCTGATCTTGGCGGCCTTGCCGACCTTGTCGCGCAGGTAGTACAGCTTGGCGCGACGCACGCGGCCCTTGCGGACGACCTCGATCTTCTCGATCTTGGGGGAATGCACGGGGAAGGTGCGCTCCACGCCGACGGAGAAGCTGATCTTGCGAACGGTGAACGTCTCGCGGTTGCTCTTGCCCTTGCGGCTGATCACGTCGCCCTGGAACACCTGGATGCGCTCGCGGTTGCCCTCGGTGATTCGGTAGTGGACCTTGACGTTGTCGCCGGGGCGGAAGTCCGGAACGTCTTCCTTCATATGCTGGTTTTCGATGGCGCGAATGATATCCATTTCAATGATTCCTTCTGTAATTGCGTGCTTTGCAGCGTCGTCAAAAGACGCGAAATCTGATTATATAGTTATTGATTTTGCGGCGCAAGTCACCTGAGGCATCTTTTCCGCCCGCGTCCGGCGCATATCCGCAGGCCGGCGGCTCGCCTTTCCGAGGCGCGTCATATCGCAAGCAGCACGGCGTAGGCGACGACGCCTCCCACCGCGCTCCACAGCAGCGACTTCGTCTTCACGGCGACGCCGACCACGCACGCGGCCGCGACGAGTACGGCCGCAGCCGGCCAGATGCCGCCGTCGAACATGCCAGGGTTCAGGAT
>CAJUSL010000049.1:0-4416 GCA_910589135.1 uncultured Eggerthellaceae bacterium | reverse complement strand
GTCGTTGGCGACGAGCGCCGCGAAGGCGGCGGGCGGAATCAGGTTGAGCGCGCGCACGACCGAGTCGGGAAGCTCGCGGCCCTTCAGCAGGAACAGGGGCACCACGCGGCACAGGAGGATGGTCGCGCCGCAGCAGGCCAGTATCGTCCAAAACTCCTCCCAGCTCACGACGAGGCGCCCCCCTTCCCGGCGTGCCGGCGGGCGGCATACGATGACACGGGAATGGCGACGGCGACCCCCAGCGCAGCGCCGACGAGGATGGCGGCGCCCCCCAGCCCGAGCAGCTTGCACGCGAACACGCCGACGACGGCGCTCGCGGCGGCGACGACGTTGGCCGACGTCAGGCGCTGGGTGAACAGCAGGCAGATGAAGATGGAGGTCATGGCGAAGGCCGCTATCTGCAGCGGGATGTCGACGATGCCGCCGACCAGCACGCCAGCCACGTTCGACAGCGCCCACGACGACTGCGAGAACAGGTTCACGCCGAGCGCGCGCCCGACCGACCAGTCGCCTTCCTTGAACTTGGCGATGGACACCCCGTAGCTCTCGTCGGTGACGGTGGCGGCGAACAGGAACGAGAGCCGCTTCGACGCGCCCTCGCACTCGGGCGCGAAGGAGGCGGAGTAGAGCACCTGGCGCGTGTTGACCAGGGACACGCTGGCGATGATGGACGCCAGCGGGGCGCCTGCGAGGTACATGTTCGGCACCATGAACTGTCCCGCCCCCGAATAGAACAGCGCAGACAGCAGGAACACCTGCAAGGCGTCGAGCCCGATCGACGCGCAAAGGATGCCGCAGGGAATGCCGATGGCGACGTAGCCGAGCATGATGGGCACCGCGGCGTCGAACGACTGGCGTATGGCCTCGCCTCTGGCCATGGCTACGCGAGCGCCTCCAGCACGCGAGCCGGCTCGAAGACGCCGCGCTCCGTGACGACCGCCGTCACGAGGGCGGCAGGCGTCACGTCGAAGGCGGGATTCAGCACGTCCACCCCCTCGATCGGCGCATCGAGCACCTCGGACGGGTCGCGCTGCTCGATGGGGATGCCGGCGCCGGACGCCGTGGCGGCATCGATCGTCGACGTGGGCGCCGCGACGTAGAAGGGCACCTCGAAGTGCCGCGCGAGCACCGCAAGGGCGAGGGTGCCCACCTTGTTGGCGACGTCGCCGTTCGCGGCGATGCGGTCCGCGCCGACCACGACCGCGTCCACCTCGCCGGAGGCCATGACGCTGGCGGCCATGTCGTCGCACAGCAGCGTGACGGGCACGCCTGCGCGCGAAAGCTCCCAGGCCGTCAGGCGCGCGCCCTGCAGGACGGGACGCGTCTCGTCGGCATACACGCGCGCGATGCCGCCCTCCTGCGCCGCCGCGTACACGACGCCGAGCGCGGTGCCGAAGAACGCCGTGGCGAGCGAGCCTGCGTTGCAGTGCGTCAGCACCGTCGCATCCGGCGGCAGCAGCGCGGCACCGTTGGCGCCGATGAGGCGGTTGGCGGCCTCGTCCTCCGCGATAAGCTGCTGCACGAAGGCGTACAGGCGCTCCTCGACGGCCTGCGGGCCCGCGCCCGCGGCAAGTTCCTCCTCCATCACCGAGACGGCCGCGTCCACCGCCCACGCAAGGTTCACGGCGGTGGGGCGCGCACGCTTCACCATCTCGGCGGAGTAGCGCAGGGAGGTCTCGTACAGCTGGGCGTCGAAGGACGCCTCGTCGATCACGAACACGCGCTCGAAGTCGAGCGCGTCGTTGCGGGCATCGTCGCCCGATGCATAGGCGAACTCGGCCGCGCGCAGCATGACGGCGGCGGCCCCCGCGATGCCTATGGCGGGCGCGCCGCGCACCTTCAGGCGCTTGATGCACTCGATGGCCTCGCGCCAGTCCGTCGTCGCCACGTAGGCGACCTCGTCGGGAAGCCTCGTCTGGTCGAGGAAGACGAGCATGGGGAAGCCCTCCGGCACCGGCGCGGCGGACGCGTCGGCGCGAACGACCGATATCGTGCGCGGGATGCTGTCAAGATCGATGGACATATGCCTCCTGGAAGAAAACAGGCGCATCGCGAGACGCGCCTGTTCCCCCTCGATATGTGCCGAACCTACGCGGTCTGCTCGATCTGCGCCTGGGCGGCCGCAAGGCGTGCGACCGGGACGCGGTAGGGCGAGCAGGATACGTAGTTGAGGCCGATGCGGTTGAAGACGTGGATCGACTCGGGGTCGCCGCCGTGCTCGCCGCAGACGCCGCAGACGATGTCGGGATTGCCCTCGTGGCCCAGCTTCACGCCCATCTCGACGAGCTTGGCGACGCCGCCCTCGTCGATCGTGGCGAACGGGTTGTACGGCAGCAGGCGCTCCGCGAGATACTGCGGGACGAACTCGCCCTCGACGTCGTCGCGGCTGAAGCCGAAGGTGGTCTGCGTGAGGTCGTTCGTGCCGAAGCTGAAGAAGTCGGCGTAGCGCGCGATCTCGTCGGCGGTGACGGCGGCGCGCGGCAGCTCGATCATGGTGCCGACCGGGATGTCGAGCTGGACGCCCTCGGCTTGGGAGACCTCGGCGATGGTGTCCTCGGCGACGCCGCGCAGCTTGGCAAGCTCGGGCGCGGTGGAAACCAGCGGGATCATGATCTCGGGCCTGGGGTCGAAGCCCTCCTTCTTGAGCTTGGCGGTCGCTGTGGCGATGGCGCGGATCTGCATGACGGGCAGGATCGGATAGACGATGCCCAGGCGGCAGCCGCGCATGCCGAGCATGGGGTTCTGCTCAACGAAGGAGTCGATCTTCTCGAGCAGCTGGCGCTTCTCGGCGATGGCCGCGGCGTCTCCCCCGCCGGCCTCGAGGCGTGCGATCTCGACGGCGATGTCGCGCGGGTCCTCGAGGAACTCGTGCAGCGGCGGGTCGAGCAGGCGCACGATGACGGGCAGGCCGTCCATCTCCTTGAACATGCCGTAGAAGTCGCCCGACTGCGCCTCGTACAGCTGGGAGACGGCCTTCTCGCGGTTGAGCTCGTCGTCGTTGAGGATGAACGACTGGATGATCTGCTTGCGGTCGCCCAGGAACATGTGTTCGGTGCGGCAAAGCCCGATGCCCTGCGCGCCGAAGCTGCGGGAGAGCTCGGCGTCCTCGGGGTTGTCGGCGTTGGCGCGCACGCCCAGCTTGCGGAACTCGTCGGCCCACTCGAGGATGGTGTCCAGATCGCCCGTGATCTCGGGCATGACCAAGTCGACCTTGCCGAGCACGACGATGCCGGTGGTGCCGTCGATGGAGACCATGTCGCCTTCGCGGATGACGATGTCGGTGCCCGCGATGGCCGCCTCCTTCTTCTCGGCGTCGATCTTCAGCGACTCCACGCCGCAGACGCACGGGGCGCCCATGCCGCGCGCGATGACGGCCGCGTGCGAGGTCTTGCCGCCGTGCGAGGTGAGGATGCCCTCGGCGGCGATCATGCCCGCCAGGTCGTCGGGGTTGGTCTCCCAGCGCACCAGCACGCACTTGCAGCCGGCCTCGGCCGCGGCGACGGCATCGGCAGCGGAGAACACGGCCTCGCCCACGGCCGCGCCCGGGCTTGCGTTGAGGCCCTTGGCCACCACGTCGTAGTCGGCCTTGGCGTCGAACTGCGGGTGCAGCAGCTGGTCGAGCTGGTCGGGCTCGACGCGCATGACGGCCTCCTTCTTGTCGATGAGGCCCTCCTTCACCATCTCGATGGCGATGTGCAGCGCGGCGGCCGCGGTGCGCTTGCCGGCGCGCGTCTGCAGCATCCAGAGCTTGCCCTGCTCGATGGTGAACTCGATGTCGCACATGTCGCGGAAGTGGTTCTCCAGCACGACGAAGATGTCCTCGAGCTGCTGGCCGGCCTCCTCGAGGCCCTCCACGTTCTTCAGCTCGGCGATGGGGCTGGTGTTTCGGATGCCCGCCACCACGTCCTCGCCCTGGGCGTTGACCAGGTAGTCGCCGTAGAACTCCTTGTCGCCGTTGGCGGGGTTGCGCGTGAAGGCAACGCCGGTGGCCGAGGTGTTGCCCTTGTTGCCGAACACCATGGACTGCACGTTGACGGCGGTGCCCAAATCGTCGGCGATCTTGTTCTTCTTGCGGTAGAGGACGGCGCGCGGGTTGTTCCACGAACCGAACACGGCCTCGATGGCGAGCTGCAGCTGCGTCATCGGGTCCTGCGGGAACTGCACGGCGCCGTCGACGACGAGCGACGGGTATTCCTGGCCGCTGACGTTCTCGGAGAAGATGCCCTTGAACACGCCGACGAGCTCCTGCAGGTCGTCGGCCGTGAGGTCGGTGTCGGAGCTGGCGCCGCGGTCGTTCTTCATGGCCGTGATGGCGTTCTCGAACAGGTCTCCGTCGAGGCCCATGACCACGTTGGAGAACATCTGGATGAAGCGGCGGTAGGAGTCCCACGCGAAGCGCGGGTTGCCGGTCTGCTC
>CAJUSL010000048.1:11342-13032 GCA_910589135.1 uncultured Eggerthellaceae bacterium | reverse complement strand
ATCCCCTTACGCAGAAGCAGATAGACGACGCCGTGGACGCTGCCTGGGAGGAGGACGAGGCCTTCAAGCGCGACATCCGGCGCAAGGGCGTCGAGACCCTGGCCTGGATGGAGCAGACCGGCACCCACGGCATCGTGCTGGCCGGGCGCCCCTACCACCAGGACCCCGAGATCAACCATGCCATCCCCGAGCTGCTGACCAGCTTCGGCCTGGCGGTGCTCACGGAAGACTCGGTGGCGCACCTTGGCCAGCTGGAGCGCCCCATCCGCGTGGTGGACCAGTGGATGTACCACACGCGCCTGTACGCGGCGGCCAAGGTGTGCACGCAGCGCTCCGACCTGGACCTGGTTCAGCTGAACTCGTTCGGCTGCGGGCTCGACGCGCTGACGGTCGACCAGGTGCAGGAGGTGCTGGAGGCCGCCGGCAAGGTGTACACCACCTTGAAGATCGACGAGGTGTCGAACCTGGGCGCCGCGCGCATCCGCATCCGCAGCCTGCTCGCCGCGCTGAAGGACCAGTCCGACCGCGAGGCCGAACGCGCCCGCGAGGAGGCGGCGGCGAAGGCGGGCTGCCCTGCGGTGTCCATCAACATCGACGACATCGACGCGCTCGTGCCCGACACCTTCGCCCAGAAGGCCGACGGCGTGGCCGCGTCTTCGCAGGTGCAGCAGCGCGAAGGCACGTCCACCGAGTTCGACCGCCCGCAGTTCACCGAGCAGATGAAGGAGGAAGGCTACACCATCCTGGCCCCCCAGATGGCGCCGTTCCACTTCGAGCTGCTGGTGCCCATCTTCAAGCGCAACGGCTACAACGTGGAGCTGTTGCCCTCGGTGGACCACGGCGCCGTGGACGCGGGGCTGAAGTACGTGAACAACGACATCTGCTACCCGTCCATCCTGGTCACGGGGCAGATCATGGAAGCCGTGATGAGCGGCCGCTACGACACCGACAAGCTGGCGGTGCTGATCACGCAGACCGGCGGCGGCTGCCGCGCCACCAACTACATCTCGCTGATCCGCAAGGCCCTGAAGGCCGTGGGGTTGGGGCATATCCCGGTCATTGCGCTTTCGTTCAAGGACTTAGGCGAGGTCAACCCTGGCTTCAGCATCACGCCGGCCATGCTGTACCAGGCCGTCTTCGCGCTGCAGTACGGCGACCTGCTTATGATGTGCCTGTACCGCACGCGTCCCTACGAGGTCGAACCCGGAAGCGCCGAGCGCCTGTTCGACCACTGGATGGCCGAATGCAAGGCGCAGCTGCAGCGCGGCGTGAGGATGTCGGAGTTCAAGCGCACGGTGGGCCGCATCGTGGACGACTTCGACACGCTGCCTTTGCACGGCGAGGGGACGAAGCCCAAGGTGGGCGTCGTCGGCGAGATTCTGGTGAAGTTCCACCCCACCGCGAACAACCAGATCGTCGAGCAGATCGAGGCCGAGGGCTGCGAGGTCGTCGTGCCGGGCCTGATCGAGTTCTTCCTGTTCGGCATCGCGGGCGGCATCTTCCAGCGCCAGATCGGCAAGTCCGCCAAGTCGGCCCTGGGAAGCCGCATCGGCCTTTCCGCCATCAAGGCGCTGCGCAAGCCGGTGCGCGACGCGCTCGCGCGCTCGCACCGCTTCGAGGTGCCGGCCGACATCTACGAGCTTGCCGAATACGCCAGCGAGATCCTGTCGCTGTGCAACTCGATGGGCGA
>CAJUSL010000048.1:9128-11332 GCA_910589135.1 uncultured Eggerthellaceae bacterium | reverse complement strand
TGCCGAACCACGTGGTGGGCAAGTCGGTCATCAAGGAGCTGCGCCGTCAGTACCCCGAGAGCAACATCGTGGCGGTGGACTACGACCCTGGGGCGTCCGAGGTGAACCAGCTGAACCGCATCAAGCTGATGATCGCCGTGGCGAAGAGCAACCTGGCCGAGAAGGAGGCCGAGGCGCGCGAGCGGCGCACGTCGTTCTTCGAGGTCGGCCCTACCCCGGAGGAAGTGGGCTACGTCGAGATCGAGACTAAGCTGGCGTAATCGCAAGGGCGCCCGCCTTTGGCGCACCGCAAAGCAGGATACGTCAAAAGAGAACGTGGAGCTCCGGCGCGCAATGGCCGCCGGAGCCCGCTAACGCCCCCGTCGCACTAGCTCCACCGACCGCGGGTGGGGCACAGGTCGCCCACGATGCATTCGCCGCACAGCGGGTTGCGCGCGCGGCAGAACTCGCGCCCGAAGTGCACCCACTGGTGGTTGACGTAGCCCCACGTCTCG
The DNA here is from genome assembly GCA_910589135.1 of uncultured Eggerthellaceae bacterium. GTDB lineage: Bacteria > Actinomycetota > Coriobacteriia > Coriobacteriales > Eggerthellaceae > MGBC163016. The sequence goes on along the minus strand of CAJUSL010000048.1, from coordinate 10,838 downwards.
CGCGGGAACACTTTCAGCAGCACATCCTCCGTCTTCTGGGGCGTATCGGCGGAAGGGCCGGCGAGCTTCAGCCGGTGCGCGATGCGGAACACGTGCGTGTCCACCGCAATGCCCTGCGGTTCCTTGAATGCCTCGCACATCACGCAGTTCGCCGTCTTGCGGCCTACCCCGGGCAGCTTCTGCAAAAGGTCGATATCGGCGGGCACGTCGCCGCCGAAGTCGGCCATGCACGTCTGGGCGAGCGCGACCAGGTTCTTCGCCTTCGCGTGATAGAACCCCAGCGAGCGGATGATTCCCTCGACCTCCGCGACGGACGCCTGGGCCATCAGCTCGGCGGTGCCGAAGCGCTCGAACAGGGTAGGCGTCACCTTGTTGACGGCCGCATCGGTGCACTGCGCCGACAGCACGACGGCCACGGTCAGCTGGAAGGGGGTCGCGTAGTCGAGCGACGCCTCGCCCGGGCCGTAGTAGCCGTACATGCGCTCCTCGACCAGCGCGGCGCGTTCCCTCTTCGATGCGAGCGATTCCCGTGCCATGGCGTCCTCCTTGTCCAGGCCCGCGCAGCGGGCCGAACCGTGCATGTTTATCGTTGAGAAACAATTCTACGTTCAAACGGCCCTCATCTGCCGCCGCCAATAGAATTGACACGAACGTGGCCCCTGCGCCCCCGCCGATCCGCAGGCGCGGCCACGACGGATATAAAATGCGACGAATCGAGGCAGCCATGCAGGTCCACACCATAAGCGCGTACGAGACCACGGCCGAGGCGTTCTTCACGCAGCTGGAGGACTGGCACACGGACATGGTGGTCGACATCCGCCTGAAGAACACGAACCAGCTCGCGGGCTTCACGAAGCTGCACGACCTGGAGTACTTCACCCACCGCATCCTGAACGCCAACTACGCGCACGACGTCGAGTTCTCGCCGGCGAACGACCTGCTCGAGCAGTACCTCGACCACAAGATCGACTGGGAGCAGTACTTCGCCGCCTACAAGAAGGAGCTCGACGAGCGCGACGGCGTTGCCGACTTCGTGAAGCGCTACGGGGAGTACGGTTCCGTGGCCATCGTGGGCACCGCCACCAAGAAGCGGCGCTCGCACGCCGAGGTGCTGGTACAGCTGGTGCGCGAGCATGTTGATGGCGCGTAGACGCGGCGGCCTCGTCGCATGCAGGCCGCAGAGGGAGTACCATACAGCCGTGCATGCATGCGCATGCGCGAAAACGAGTAAGGAAGTGTGCAAGTGAGAATCGGCATTCCGAAGGAGGCAGCGGAGGACCAGACCCGCGTCGCGGCGACCCCCGACACTGCCAAGAAGCTGATGAAGCTGGGCTACGAGGTGTGCATCGAGTCCGGCGCCGGCGACAAGGCCACCTACTTCGACGAGCAGTACGCCGACGCCGGCGTGCCCATCGTCGACGCCAAGGAGGCTTGGGGCTCGGACATCGTGATCGCGCTCGACCCGCCCCAGACGTGGCAGCTCGACCTGATGCGCAAGGACGCCGTGCTGGTGTCGCGCCTCAACCCGGGCATCCACCCCGAGCTCATCCAGGACCTCTCGGTGCGCGGGCTCACGGCCATTTCCATGGACGCCGTGCCGCGCATCTCGCGGGCGCAGTCCATCGACGCGCGCTCGTCCATGACGAACCTGTCGGGCTACCGCGCCGTCATCGAGGCGGCCGAGGCGCTCGGGCGCTCGTTCGGCGCGCA
>CAJUSL010000048.1:8342-9118 GCA_910589135.1 uncultured Eggerthellaceae bacterium | reverse complement strand
TGACCGCCGCCGGCAAGATCCCGCCGTCGCGCGTGTACGTCATCGGCGTGGGCGTGGCGGGGCTTTCCGCCATCGGCACCGCAAGCTCCATGGGCGCCGACGTGTACGCCACCGACGTGCGTCCCGAGGTGTACGACCAGGTCGAGTCGCTGGGCGGCACGTTCGTGGAAATTCCCGTGAAGCAGCATTCCGAAGACGGGTACGCGCGCGCCATGACGGAGGAGGAGGCGAAGCTCGCCAACGAGGTGTACGCCGAGGAGGCCGCCAAGGCCGACGTCGTCATCACCACGGCCATGGTTGCGGGCCGCACGCCTCCGCTTCTGCTCGACGAGGACGCCATCGCGCATATGAAGCCCGGCTCGGTCATCGTCGATCTGGGCGCGTCCCCCGAGGGCGGCAACACGTCGCTTACCGAGTACAACAACGTCTACACCACGGCCAACGGCGTCACCATCATCGGCTACACCAATCTGCCCTCGCGCCTGGCCGGCCAGGCCTCGCAGCTGTACGGTCAGAACATCGTTAACTTCTTCAAGCTGGCCACGCCGGACAAGGACGGCAAGCTGGTGCTCGACGAGGACGACGAGATCGTGCGCGGCATGACCGTCACGCTGGACGGTGCCGTCATGTGGCCGCCTCCTCCGGTGAAGGTGTCCGCCCAGACCGTGCCCGCCAACCCGCAGCGCGACGAGGTCAAGGCGCAGGACATCGCCGCCGACGAGACGCCGGGCTGGCGGAAATGGTGGTGGAAGGTGGCCGCGGTGTTCCTGGCCGCG
>CAJUSL010000048.1:0-8298 GCA_910589135.1 uncultured Eggerthellaceae bacterium | reverse complement strand
ATCATCATCGTGGGCGCCATGCTGCTGGTGGGGTCTGGGAATCCGGTGGTCGTCGCCCTTTCGTTCGTTGCCATGGCGATAGCCTCGATCAACATCTTTGGCGGCTTCCTGGTGACGCACCGGATGCTCGGCATGTTCCAGAGGAGCTCTGAGGACTAATGGAGATCGTTACCCACAACCCCGCGCTTGTGCAGATGGGCGAATATCTCGCAGTGCTGACGGGGGCGCAGCGCTTCCAATCCTTGGCCTACATTGCGGCGGCGCTGCTGTTCGTCTTGGCCTTGGCGGGGCTCCTGGTGCCTGGGTGACGTTCCTGCTCATCGTGGTGGCGCTGGCCATCGGCGGCGCCATCGGCATCTTCAAGGCCAAGCACGTGAAGATGACCGAGATGCCCGAGCTGGTCGCCATGCTGCACTCGTTCGTGGGCGCGGCCGCCGTGCTGGTGGGCTTCTGCTCGTTCATCACCGACCCCGGCGAGCCCGGCGTCGAAAACGTCTGGCATATGGGCGAGGTGGGGCTGGCCGTGTTCATCGGCGCGGTCACGCTCACCGGCTCGGTCGTGGCCTACCTGAAGCTCTCCGCGAAAATATCGGGCAAGCCGCGCACGCTGCCGGGCCACAACGGCATCATCGTCGGCGCCATCGTCGTGGCGCTCGTGCTCATCGGGTTCTTCACCACCACCATAGGCCTGCAGGGGGGCCTGCCGCTGCTTCTGGTCATCACGGCGCTCTCGCTGGCGCTCGGCGCGTACCTGGTGCTTGCCATCGGCGGCGGCGACATGCCGGTCGTCGTGTCCATGCTGAACTCGTATTCCGGCTGGGCGGCCGCCATGGCAGGCTTCACGCTGGGCAACGACCTCTTGATCATCACCGGCGCGCTGGTGGGTTCCTCGGGCGCGTACCTGTCCTACATCATGTGCCAGGGCATGAACCGCTCGTTCGTCTCCGTCATCCTGGGCGGCTTCGGCGGCGACGGCGCCGCTCCTTCCGGCGCGGGCGAGGCGAAGGACTACGGCGACTACACCGAGGCCACCGCCGAGGAGGTCGCGGCCATGCTGAAGGACGCCAAGCGCGTCGTCATCGCGCCGGGCTACGGCATGGCGGTCGCGCAGGCGCAGTTTCCGGTCGCCGACCTGACGCGGCGCCTGATCGACGCCGGCGTGGACGTGAAGTTCGGCATCCACCCGGTGGCGGGCCGCATGCCGGGCCACATGAACGTGCTGCTGGCCGAGGCGAAGGTGCCCTACGACAACGTCTTCGAGATGGACGAGGTCAACGACGACTTCGGCGACGTGGACGTGGTGCTGGTCATCGGCGCGAACGACACGGTGAACCCCGCCGCCGAGACGGAACCGGATTCGCCCATCGCGGGCATGCCGGTCATGCACGTGTGGGAGGCGGGCAAGGTCATCGTGTTCAAGCGCGGCATGGGCAACGCGGGCTACGCAGGTGTGCAGAACCCGCTGTTCTTCAACGAGAACACCGACATGCTGCTGGGCGACGCGAAGGCGTCCACCGACGCCATCTTGAGCGCGCTGTAAGGGAGGGTCGGGGCGCGGGTCGCCCAACCGAATCCGCGCTCCGCTGCTCGCTTCGCTCGTGCGCTCCACTTCCTCACCCTAATATGCGGCCCTTCGGGCCTCTTTTGTGTTTCAGGCGGATTCTCTGGGCAACCCGCCCCCCGGCTTTCGTGACGATGGGCCAGGTCGCTCTGTTGCGTGGCCGCAGCCTGGAGGGGTGGATGCGAGGTAAGCCAAAGGAGCCGAGAAATCCACTCGGCGTAGCCGAGTTAGTTCGAGGCGACGACGCGTCGAGCGGAACCCCTTCAGGCTGCGGCACCTTGCATCAACAAGCTGACCGGGAATTGACGGTCTTCTAACTGATTCGCTGCGCTGGGGTTGCGTGCGGCGTTTCGGCCTACGATGTTCCTAGCTTCACGCAAGGACTAAGGAGACATCATGAACAAGAAGACCATCTATCTGGCCGGGAGCACGTTCTGGGGCGGCGAAGGCTTCCTTGACAGGCTGCCTGGCGTCATCGACACCGAGCTTGGACTGACCGACGTCGACGCCGGCACGGTGGTCGAGACCTTCTTCCTGGCCTACCCCGACTCCGAGTACCTGGGCACTTCCGAGTGCATCAAGGTGGACTACGACGCCGACGTCATCCCGCTGCCGACGCTGCTCGAGGCGTTCTTCCTCACGGTCGACCCCTTCAGCACCGCGAAGCAGATCGACTACACCGAGGGGATGCCCCAGGCGAAGGTGTACTTCGTCGACCCGGCCGACGTGGCCGTCGTCGAGAAGGAGATCGCGGCCCTGCAGCAAGGCTTCGACCGCGCTGTCACCATCGAGTGCGTGCCGCTTCAAGGCTTCACGCCGGCCGGCACGTACGCGCAGGACTACATCGACCGCAACCTGGGAGAGACCATGATGATCGACCCCGGCCTCGCGGACGCTTTCGTGGAGAGCCATGCGGGCGAGTTCGGAAACGCCTAGATCAGCAGGGCATGAAGCCGGGGCGGGCGCCTCTGCCAGTGAGGGCGTCGCCCCGGTTGCGGATACCGCATTCGTCATGGCCGCCGGCGGCACGGATTCTCCCGGCGGCCAGGACGCCTCCGGGGCCTCTTCCGCAGGCCCCAGCCACGCCCGCGCAGACGACGCACCCGAGGATGCGGGCGGCTCTCCCGAAAAGGCGTGCGGAAAGGGTGCGCGTCCTGCGCTCAAGAAGGTGCTCGGCGGCATCCTCGCGGCCCTGATCGCCCTGGTCATGTTGGTGGTCATCGGCTTCGTCGCCTACATGCGCATCGCGTATGCCGCCTTCTACGGCGAGGCGACAGCCTCGTTCGACACGCCGGGCATCGGCTCCGGCTTCATCCCGCAGGACCTGGACTACCTCGAAGGCTCCGACCAGTGGCTCTTCAGCGGCTACGAAGGCGACGGCAAGCCGTCTCCGGTGTGGAAGCGCGACGCGGCCGGCAACGTTGAGCGCATCCAAGTCGAAGACCCCGACGGCGGCACCTACGACGGACATGGCAGCGGCATCACCAGCGCGTACGGCAACGTCTACCTCACCACCGAGGGAGGGTTTTTGGTCCTGTCCGCCGACGAGGTGGCTGCCGCTTCCGACGGCGACGTCGTCAAGGCGTGCTCGAAGGTGGACGTCGGGTTCGACCCCGCCTTCCTCAACGTTCAGGACGACGTGCTCTACACGGGCGTCTTCTATCTTCCGGGTCCCTACGACACGCCCGAGGAGATGCATCTCACGGCACCCGACGGCACCGAGAACCATGCCGTCATGTATGCCTATCCGCGCGACGGTTCCGCGGAGGGCGGCTTCGCGGACGTGCCCGCGGCCGTCTACTCGATACCCGACAAGGTGCAAGGCGTCGCGCTCGCCCCCGACGGGCGCATGGTGTTCTCGACGTCGTGGGGCTTCTCGCCCTCGGTGTTGTACGTCTACGACGCAGGCATCCTTCCGCAGCAGGGAGCCTACGACGTCGCCGGCGAGGAGGTCGAGCTCTACTTCTGCGCGGGCGAGGGGCTTCTGCGCACCGTCGAGGCCCCGCCCATGATGGAAGGAATCGACCAGTTCGACGGCAGGCTCTTCCTCAGCAACGAGTCCGCGTCCAACAAGTACCTGTTCGGGAAGCTGTACGGCGCAGGGGCTGTGTATTGGATCGAGGTCTGACGCCCGGGCCGGCCAGCGCGTTTCGGCAAATATCTGCGCGAAAAGGCGCAGGAGCGGGGCGCAGCGTTTACAATGGAGGAAACGGGCCCGAGGACAAGCGGGCATGATCAGGGGGTTTCACATGCAGAGGAACCACGCGAAGGCAATCAAGGGAATGAGCATCGCATGCGTCGCGCTCTCGGGCGCGGTCATCCTGCTGTGCCTGATAGGCATGGCCGTGATGTCCGCTTTGGGGCCGCTTTTGCTGGAGTCCATGACCGACTCGTATTACGACTACTACGACTTCTACAGCAGCTACCAGCAGACCGGCCTTGAGGGCATGCTGGCGGCCGCCTCCGGCGGGTTCGGCGACTTCAGCCAGGCGTCGTACTACGGCGACTTCTACGACGACTACTATTCGTACCAGCTCGCGGTCACCATTCTCAACATCATGCTGGGCTTCATGATACTCGGCGAGGCCGTCGTGCTGGTCGCCGGCATCATGGTCTTGCGCAACTACGACAAGCCCGAGAAGCTCGGCCTCGTGTTCGGCTGGAGCATCGGCGGAGCCGTCGTCGGGTTCCTGTGCACGGGCATCATCCAGGCGGTCCTGTTCATCATCATCGCCGTGTTCGCCAACAGCGACAAGAAGCTGTACAAGGCCGGTATGTATTACGCGGGCGCCGCCCCTGCCGCCTATGGAGCGGCGCAGGCGGCGGGGCAGCCGGTTGCGCCGATGCCCGTCCAGCCGGCGCAGACGATGCAGGCCGCTCAGCCGATGGCAACGCAGCCCGTAGCCCAGCCCGTTGCGCAGCAGCCGATGGCAACGCAGCCCGTAGCCCAGCCTGTTGCGCAGCAGCCGATGGCGACGCAGCCCGCGGCTCCCGCCGAGGCTCGGCCCTTGCCGGCGGCTTCCTGTGCGCCTGCGGCCGACGTGGTGCAGGAAGCCGTGGTCGTTGCCGAGCCCGTCCCTGCAGAACCCGCTGTCGTCGATTCCGCCGCGGAGCCCGCTTCTGCGGGCGATGCCGACGCGGAGGTCGTCCCCGTCATCGAGGACGGTGCCGTCGTCTCCATCGAAGAGGCCGCCGACCGGCCTTCCGACAACTAGCCCATGCCCGCCGCTGCCCGTCGCGAGCCTTCCTCGCCTGAAGCGGGCGGCGCCGTCGAAGGGCGCAGCGCTGCTGCCATATTCCCCCTGCTGCTCGACATTGGCGAGGCCATGATCAAGTGCGGCGCCGACGTGCACACCGTCGAGCAGCTGCTTATCAGGCTGGGGCGCGCATACGGGGCCGTCCGCATGAACGCGCTCGTGATAACGGCCGCGATTCTCGTCACCGTCACGTACCCCGGCAATCGGGAACTCACCTTCTCGCGCCGGGTGGAAGGGGAGGGCGGAACCGACTTCTACCGGCTCGAGCGCCTTAACGCGCTTTGCCGTGACTGCCTTGCCTGCCCCTTGTCCGCCGACGAGCTGGCGCAGCGGTTCAATGCCATCCGGGCCATGCGGCCTGCGGGATGGTCGTTCTATCTGGGAGGCGCCCTGTCGTCGGGAGGCTTCGCCATGTTCTTCGGGGGAACCTGGGCCGACGGCGTGGCGGCGGCCTTGTTCGCGCTTCTGGTGTGCGCCGCCATCCGACATCTGAAGGCGTTCGCCCCGAACACGCTCGTGTTCAACTTCGGCACGTCGCTTTTGGTCGGCATCGCCATCGCGACGGTCGCCGGCGCCACGCAGCTGGTCAACGTCGACATGGTCATCATCGGCGTCATCATGCTGCTGATCCCGGGGCTTGCCATGACGAACGCGACGCGCGACATGCTGTCGGGAGACACCATTTCCGGCGTCATGCGCTTCGTGGAGAGCCTGCTGTGGGCGACGGCGCTCGCGCTCGGGTTCATGGCGGCGCTATGGGTGGCGGGAGCCGCAGGCTTCGACTTCGCCGCGCAGCCGGCCGCGGCGGATTGGCTGCCGTGGCAGAAGGCGCTCATCGCCGCCGTGGCGTCGCTCGGGTTCGCGCTGTTCTTCGACGTGCGGCCCCGGCACGTGCCGGCGGCGACGCTGGGAGGCTTCCTCACCTGGTCCGCCTTCGACGTCCTTGCGGCGTGCCTGGGCGGCATCTTCGTGCCGTGCCTTGTGGCCTCCACCTTCGCGGCCGTGTATTCCGAGGCGCTTGCGCGCATGCTGCGCGTGCCCAACGCCGTCTTCTTCATCGTGTCCGTGATCCCCTTGGTGCCGGGCCGTGGGCTGTACTACACGATGTTCAACGCGGTGGCCGGCGACGGCGGCGCGTGCGCGTCTTTCGCGGTCATGACGCTGCTGTACGCCGGAGGCATCGCGGTGGGCATCTGCCTGATCGCCGCGTGCGTGCAGACCTGGGACATCTTTCGCGCAAGGCGCAGGTCGTGAGGCTTTTTTCGGGCGCCGCGCCAGGGCTTCAAAAACCTGTCGATTGATGGGTCACGGGCGTTGCGTTCTTGCTATCATGTAAGCATCTGTTCGCGAAAGATAGGAGCCCTCACATGGGAATGAAAGCCGACGAGGTACTCGAGATCACCTACGAAGACCTGCCGACGTACCTGCACACCAATCACTCGGTGTACATGGACGTCGACGGCGATCTGTACTATCTCACCGACGTGAACGACCGCTACTGGAGGGTGCAGGACACCACGCAGAAGAACGAGAAGGGCCACTACGTCGACTGCAGCCCGCTCGTGCCCACCATTTCCGAGTTCCTCGAGCTTCCGTTCCGCGAGGGCAAGTCGGTCAAGGACCTGTTCGAGGAAGCCGATTTCTACGCTTCGGTCAAGTAGCGAACGCAACAGCATGCCATGGCGAGGCGGCCCTCAGCGGTCGCCTCTTTTTTAAGGAGGGACGATATGACGGACGAAACCAAGGCGCCGGAAGGCGCACCTGAGGACTGCGGAGGAAGCTGCTCGTCGTGCGGCGTCTCGGGATGCGGGTCGCGCACCCAGGCGCAGGCGCCGGCCAAGCTCGAGCCCAACTCGCGTTCCACCATCAAGAAGGTCATCGCCGTGGTCAACAGGCAGGGCAAGAGCGTCGCCATCCTGGACGCCGACGTCACCGGGCCCTCCATTCCCAAGGCGTTCGGCGTGCATGCGCGCCCCCTTGCCGACGAGGACGGCATGAATCCGGTGCATTCCGCCTCCGGCATCGAGATGATCTCGGTGAACCTGCTGCTTCCGCAGGAGGACGTGCCGGTGGCGTGGCGAGGCCCGGTCATCACCAACGCGCTCAACCAGTTCTGGAGCGACGTCAACTGGGGCGAGGTCGACGTCATGCTGATAGACATGCCCCCCGGCACCTCCGACGTGTTCCTCACTATCTGCCAGATGCTGCCGATCGACGGCATCGTCACGGTGTCGGCCCCGCAAGACCTCGTGGCCATGATCGTCGGCAAGGCCGTGAACCTGGCCGGGTCGATGGGCGTGCCCGTCATCGGCCTGGTGGAGAACATGGCCTACTTCCAGTGCGACGACTGCGGCAAGAGGCACCACGTCTTCGGAGAGCCGCAGGGCGCCGAAGTCGCCAAACGCTACGACATCGAGGCCGTGGCCACGCTGCCGATGGACCCGAAGTTCGCCGAGCTGGTGGACGTGGGCGAGGTCGAGAAGTACGACGTCGACGGCGCGCTGGCCCCCATTCTGGAGGCCATCGAAAAGGCGTAGGGAAGACCCCGGCGAAAGAGCGCAGGCGGCTTATAGCCAAAGGAGCCGAGAAATCCACTTGGAAGGAGCGTTTCGCTCCTTCCAAGTTAGTTCGAGGCGACGACGCGAGAAGCCGAGCCTTTCGCCGGGGTCCTTTCGATTCCCCTTCGCCTTGTGTGCAAGGTGTGGTCGGCGGCACGGCGTGGTTTGGCACTCGCTTTTCATGAGTGCTAAAATGGCACGGAAAACGAACGCTAGCATATGAAGATCGGAGAGCCATGTCATTCGAGAAGTTCACCGACAAGGCCCGGAAGGTCCTGGTCCTCGCGCAAGACGAGGCACGTCAGCTGCACCAGCCCTACGTGGGCACCGAGCACATCCTGCTCGGTCTGATCACCGAAAAAGAGGGGCTTGCCGCCCAGGCGCTGGAGCGCAAGGGCGTCAAGTACGACGACGTGGTGCAGAACATCCGCCAGATCGCCGCCATCGACGAGGACGCGGACGTGTCGGGCCATCTTTCGTTCACTCCGCGCGTGAAGCGCGTGCTGGAGAACTCGCTGCGCGAGGCCATGCAGATGGGGCAGAGCTACATATCGACCGAGCACCTGCTGCTGGGCATCGTGCGCGAAGGCGAGGGAACCGCCATCGACGTGCTCGCGCGCATGGGCGTTTCCGGCGACGACATCCGCGCCACCATGAACGACATCGTGGGGCAGTCTCCCGTCATGGCGGGGCGCACCGGGTTCCAGCAGCCGGGCATGCAGCGCAACAGCATGCTCGAGGAGTTCGGCACGGACCTCACCAAGAAGGCCAAGGACGGCGGCCTCGACCCGGTCATCGGGCGCGCCGCCGAGATCGAGCGCGTCATGCAGATCCTGTCGCGCCGCCAGAAGAACAACCCGCTCATCCTGGGCGAGCCCGGCGTGGGCAAGACGGCCATCGCCGAGGGGCTGGCCCAGCTCAT
>CAJUSL010000047.1 GCA_910589135.1 uncultured Eggerthellaceae bacterium | reverse complement strand
ACTTCGAGGTGATCGTGCTCGGCATCGTGGCCGTGTCGGTGGCGCCCGCCATCATCGGCGCCGTGAAGGGCATGATGGCCTCGCGGAAGAAGGCGAAGGCCACCGGCGTTCCCGCCGACGAGGCCGAACTCGAGGCCGAGCGGGAACTGCGCAAATAGCTTGCATCACGTCGCCGTGTACACGCGACGGCGGGTGTTGCCTTCTGCCCGCACCAATCCCTTGTCGGTCAGGCGCTTCAGAATGCGCAGAAGGGTCGCCTGAGAGAAGTCGGTGCGGTCTTGTATGGCTCGGCGCTTCATGGGGCCGTCCAGCTCGATCATGGAAAGCACCACCTGCTCCTGGCGCTCCAGTTCGTCGCTCGCGTCGGCGCCGCCGGAAGCATCTCGTGCCGAGGACCCTTCCAGCCGGTGTTCCGTCGCCTGCACGAGCGTCCCTTTCGGAGGGCGGTTTCGGTTCGGCAGCACCACGCGGAACACGTTCGGCGTTATGTGGAACTCGGGGGCGACGCCGCTTCCCTCGTAGGCCTCGAACATGCGCACGATGCCCGTGCCGTAGGCCTCGATGAGGCCCAGCCGGTAGAAGATGGCTGCCAGCTTCGGATTCCGCGGCACCGACACGTCCATCTGGAACTCCTCCATGGTGGTGCCGCACGGCAGGCCGCCATGGGACGTGATCTCCAGCCGGTCGTCCAGCACGCTGACCAGGTTTGCTGCCGGCATGGCGTAGTCGCGGTGCACCACGGCATTGAACAGAGCCTCGCGGGCGGCGTCGGGCGGGAAGTCCTCGCAATCGACCCGGCGCATGTCGACGAACTTCGTCTCGTAGTCGGTGTACTTCGCCAGGAAGTCCAGGGCTCCTTCAAGCTGCTTGAGAAGCGAGCCTTCCGGTTCTTCGCGGCCGCGGAACTTGGTGCGCTTCGTGCCGAAGAACGCAGCCAGCTTCATGGTGGAAGGGCACTGGTCGGAGAGCAGGAAGCCCAGGTTGGTGAACTGGCCGTCCTCGTCCACCAGCCCGAGCGAGCGCATCTGCGCATCGCCCAGCTCCATGCCATGTTCGGCGAACGACTCACGGGCGTAGTCGAAGGAGAGGCCCTGCTGCAGGCTGCGCCCGTCTTCATGATACAGCCCCTCCGCCTGCTTCAGCATCTCGCGGATTTCCGCCTCCGTGGCCATGTACGACGCCGCGCCCTGTCGGACGTAGACGCCTTCCGGGCGCATGCCTTTCGCCGACAGGTAGTACGGGCGCTTGGCGCCTCTCTCGACGCGCACGCCCACGACGGGCTTGCCGTTCGCCTCGATTGCCTCGCATTGCACGACCATCGAGGCGTCGGGCTTGATGGAGTCGCGCACGCAGTTGGTGAAGGCGAGCACGGTCGCCTCGGGGTCATCCACGCCGCAGACGGCCCCGTCGTCCTCGACGCCTATGTATATGACGCCGCCATGGGTGTTTGCGAAGGCGACGACGGTCTTCATGAGGCCCTTCGACGGCTCCCGCTTGAATTCCACCATGTCATTTTCGGCGAACACGCCAGACTCCTTTCCTTTCACGCCATTTTAATCTTTCTAATCATAACGTAAAGCAACATGGATATATACGGCAGGGGCTTGACGAGAGGGAGAAGCTGCCTTCGCGCCGCAGCCGCGGCATCTGGCAGCAGGGGGCGCCAAGGCATCCTGGCTGCGCGGTCCGGCGCGGCATTATGTGAGGCAAGGGGGCAGTCCCCACGCCCCAGGCGCCCCTGATTGCAATATACTGATTGCTTACCGCAAATTCGCATTTTCCGCCCTCGTCCCGGAAGGTGGCCCATGGCTGAGGCTCTTTACAACAAGTACCGTCCGCAGATCTTCGAGGACGTCGTCGGCCAGGAGCACATCGAGCGCACGCTGAAGAACGCCATCGCGTCCGACAAGATCAGCCATGCCTACCTGTTCACCGGCCCGCGCGGCACCGGCAAGACCACCACCGCGCGCCTGCTCTCGAAGGCGCTCATCTGCGAGAAGGGCCCCACGCCCGACCCCGACGGCAGCTGCGAGGACTGCAAGCTGATCGCCGCGGGCGAGCATCCCGACGTCTACGAGCTGGACGCCGCCAGCCGCACCGGCGTGGAGAACGTGCGCGAGGAGATCATCGGCAAGGTGAACTACGCGCCCACGCGGGGCCGCTACAAGGTCTACATCATCGACGAGGTCCACATGCTGTCCACCGCGGCGTTCAACGCGCTGCTGAAGACGCTGGAGGAACCGCCCGACCACGTCGTGTTCGTGCTGTGCACCACCGACCCGCAGAAGGTTCCCGAAACCATCCTGTCGCGCTGCCAGCGCTTCGACTTCCGCCGCATCGCTTCAGAGGAGCTGATTTCGCGCCTGGGCGCCATCTGCGAGATGGAGGGCGTGCGCTACGAAGGCGACGCGCTCGACCTGATCGCGCATCGGGCGCAGGGCGGCATGCGCGACGCGCTCACGTCGCTCGACCAGTTGATCGCGTTCGGCGAAGGCGAGGTCACCACCACGCTGGCCGAGCGCCTTCTGGGCTCTCTCGATTCCAGCGACCTGGCCGACATCGTGAAGTCCATCGGCATGCGCGACGCGGCTGCCTGCTTCCGCTGGACGTCGGAGTACATGGAAACCGGCGCCGACTTGGTGCAGTTCGTGGCCGACCTCACCTCGCACATGCGGGACATGTACGTGATGTCGCTCGCCGGCAGCGACGTGGCGCTCGAGGTCACGGAGTCGGGCCGGCGCGAGCTGGAGGTGGAGCTCGGCTGGTATGGCACCGAGCGCCTGGCGCGCATGCTGGCCGTGCTGGGCGACTTGGCCAACGAGCTGAAGACGTCCACCAACCAGCGCCTCTCGTTCGAAATCGCGCTCACGCGGATGGTGCGTCCCGAATCCGACCTCACGCTGGCGGCGCTGGCCGAGCGCATCGAGTCGCTCGAGCGCGCCTTGGCCGGCGGTGCGGCCCCGGCCGTGCAGCCGCAGGCCCAGGCGCAGGCGGCGGCCGGCGCGGGTGCGCCTGCGAATGCTGAAGCGGTCCGGCCTGCGGCGACGGCGCATCCCGTCGACCAGGCGCCCGTCCAGGCCCACGCTGCCGCTTCCGCGCAGCCGGCGCAGGTTGACGCAGGTGCCTGCGCGCAGCTGTCTGCCTCCGCGGCCGACGCGGCCCCGCAACAAGAAGAGCCCCTCCAACACGCCGACGCCGCACCTGCCGCCCAGCCCGCGGCCGACGCGCGCGACGCGTCCCGGCTGTGGTCGACGGTGCTCGCCCACCTCAAGAAGATAGGCCCCGCCTTCGGCGTTATTTTCATGAACACCGCACCGTCCGTCGCGGACGGGAAGCTGACCATCGCGTTCGACCCCAGCAGCGATTTCGCCTTCAAGGCCGCGCAGAAGCAGGACGCGCGCGACGCGCTGGGGAAGGCGCTCGAGCGCGCCGGCGTCGCCGGCATGCCCTACGAGATCGTGAAGGGCGAGCCGGGGCAGGTCGCCGCAGCGGCGGCGCAGGTCGACCAGCCGGCGACGAGCCAACAGCCGGCAGCCGCGGCCCGGCAGGCGCAACCGGTGGCTGCAGCCCAGCAGCCGGCGGCCCGACAGGACGCCGCTCCGGCTGCAGGCGCCGACGCCGCGCCGCCCTGGGAGAACGTGGCCGCGGACGCCTCGCATGCCGACCAGCCGGCACCCGACGTCCGGCCGGCAGCCCCTGCGGCATCCGACGACGCCGCCCCCACGCCGGGGGCCATTCCGCCCGACACGCGTTCGGGCAGCACCCCCGACGTTCAAGAGCCAACGGCCGACCCCGACTTCCAGGACTTCCTGGCGTCGGCGTTCGGCGAGGGAATCGTAGTGGAAGAGATACAGGAGTAACGCCATGGACATGAAGAAGATGATGAAGCAGGCGCAAAAGATGCAGCGCGACGCGGCCGCGGCGCAGGAGGAAATCGCGCAGATGGAGTTCACCGCGTCGGCAGGCGGCGGCATGGTCGAGGCCGTCGTGATGGGCGACAACACGTTGAAGTCGGTGAAGATCGACCCCGACGCCGTCGATCCCGAGGACGTGGAGATGCTCGAGGACATGATCGTCGCCGCCGTGAACGAGGCCGCGCGCCAGGCCGCCGACGCCTCCAATGCGCGCATGAGCTCGCTCATGGGCGGCATGAACCTGCCGTTCTAGCGCCGACGGTCGCACGCAGACCCGCCGCACCGTGCCCCATGCAGAGCGCGCCTTCCATACAGAAGCTGCTTGACGAGCTGGAACGCCTTCCGGGCATCGGCCCGAAGTCGGCCCAGCGCATGGCGTACTACATCCTGAACACCGACTCCGATGCCGCGCTGCGCCTGGCGCATGCGATCGAGGAAGTGAAGGACACGGTCCGCTTCTGCACGCAATGCTTCAACTACGCCGAAGCCGACCTGTGCGAGATCTGCGCAAGCCCGCGCCGCGACAAGTCGGCCATCTGCGTCGTCAGCGAGCCGCGCGACATCCCGCCCATCGAGCGCACGGGCGTCTTCGACGGCGTGTACCACGTGCTCGGCGGCGCGCTGTCGCCCATGGAAGGCATCGGGCCGGAGGACCTGCACGTCGCGGAGCTGATGGGGCGGCTTTCGTCTGCCGAAGTGAACGAGGTCGTCATCGCGACCAACCCCAACATCGAAGGAGAGACGACGGCCACCTACCTGGCGCGTCTGATCGGCCCGCTTGGCATCCTGGTCACGCGCCCTGCCAGCGGCCTTCCCGTGGGCGGCGATTTGGAATTCGCCGACGAGCTCACCCTGGGGCGCGCGATAGAGGCCAGGCGCGAAATCTAGGAGGACCGACATGGTCGAAGTTCCAAGCCCCGCCATCGCGGTGGTCGGGCGGCACAATTCGGGGAAGACCACGCTGGTGGTGAAGCTCATTTCCGAGCTCGCGTCGCGCGGGTTCGACGTGGGGTCCATCAAGCACCACAGCCACGGCGATTTCGACATAGACCACCCGGGCAAGGATTCCTACCGCCATCGCGAGGCGGGCGCGACCGACACGGTCATCGCGTCGCCGAACAAGCTGGCGCGCGTGCGCACGCTGCCCCGCGAGGTGGAATGCGCCGAAATCGTGGCGTCCATGCCGGGCCACGACATCGTGATCGTGGAAGGCTACCGCAAGAGCGGCCTGCCCACGATAGAAATCATGCGCCAGGCGAACACCGCCGATGCCGCCGTGGCGGCCGCCTTCCTTGAAAGCGCCAAGCGCGGCGACGGGCTGGGCACCGACCACGTGCAGGCGGCGAAGTTCGGCGCCAAGCACGCGGCCGACGTCGAAAGCAAGATGCCCACGGCCAACACGGTCGCGGTGGTCACCGACATCCCCGAGGCGCGCGAGGCCGCCAGCCTGTACGGCGTTCCCTGCTTCGAGGTGGACGACGTGCGGGCCATATCCGACTTCCTGGAGGAGCACTTCACCAGGCCGCGCGTCACGGTGGTCATCCAGGCGGGCGGCGAGAGCAGGCGCATGGGGCAGTCGAAGGCGCTGGTGGAGTTCAACGGGCGTCCGCTGATATGCCGGCTGGTCGAGCGCCTGCGCCCTGCGGCCGACGAGATGGTCATCACCACCAACGAGGCCGACAAGCTGCAGTTCCTGCACGAGATGTTCCCCGACCTCGACCTTGCGCTGGCGCCCGACTCCTACGACAGGCGCGGGGCGCTTCCCGGGCTGTACACGGCGCTGAACGCGGCCAGCTGCCCGTTCGTCGCCGTCGTGGCGTGCGACATGGTGTTCGCCAGCCCCCGGCTCGTCGTCGCGGAGGCCATCGAGATGGCCGAGACCGACGCCGACGTCGTCGTTCCCGTCAACAAGCACGGCTTCGAGCCGTTCCATGCCACCTACCGCAAGGACACGTGCCTGCCGGCCGTGCTGCGTGCCATCGAGGCGGGGAAGTCGCGCGTCCAGTGCGTCTTCGACGACGAGGACGTTGCCGTGGTGGAGTTCGCGCAGGACCGCGTGCTGCGCGCGGAGCCGCGCGGCGGGTGTTTCATCAACACCAACACCCCTGACGAGCTCGCGCATATCGAGAAGAGCTTCCTGGGGGAGTAGCGCATGCCGTCGTTCGGGGACATGCTCGAGGTCGTCGACCTCCTCCATCTCAAGGCCATATCGGTGTGCGCGGACCACTGCGTCGCCGTGCGTAACCGCAACTCGAAGTGCCGGAAGTGCGCGGACGCCTGCATCGCCGACGCCATCACCGTCAGCCACAACGAGGTCTCCATCGCCGCCGAGGCATGCGTGAACTGCGGCTGCTGCATCGCGGTGTGCCCGACGGGGGCGCTCGAGGCGGTCGAGCCTTCGCGGGAGGCGCTGCTGAAGGCGGCGTGCGTGGCGGGCGACGCGCGCAGCGGCAGCACGGTGATCGCGTGCGCCCGCAAGGCGGCCCGGCGCGAGGGCGACCCCGAGAGGTATGCCGAGGTGCCCTGCCTGGGGCATCTGACCGAGGGCGAGCTGCTTTCCATCGCCGCGGCAGGGTACGACGATGTCGTGCTCGTGGACGGCGACTGCGCCTCGTGCAAGTTCGGAGCCGCCTCCACATATATAAGCGACGTGGTTGCGACGGCTGCGAAGCTGCTCGACGCGTGCGACGCCGCGACGATCGTCACGCGCACGTCGGCGTTCCCGCCCGAGGTCGTCGACCGCGAGTCGGCCCAGGCGCGCGGCAAGAACCGTCGCGGCATCATGCGGCAGACCGGAAGCTACGTGAAGACGGTGGCGGGCAACGTCGCGCAGAAGGCGATCGACGAGAAGCTGGGGCGCAAGAGCGAGCCTTTGACGCTGCGCGACAGGCTGGGCGCCGGCAAGAGCGGCAAGATCCCCACCTTCGAGCCGACGTTCAACTACCGGCTGCTGGAAGACATGGAGCAGCTGGGGGAGAAGGCCGAACGTCTCCCGACACACGATGTGGACACGCGGCATTTCGGCATCGTGGAGGTGGAGCCCGACGCCTGCTCGGGGTGCGGCATGTGCGTCATGTTCTGCCCCACCGGCGCGCTCAAGTTCGACGACTTCGACGAGGCCGAGAACCCCGACCGTCGCTTCCTGGAATTCCAGGCGGCGGACTGCATGCAGTGCATGCTGTGCAAGGACGTGTGCCTGCGCTACTGCCTGGAAGTGCGCTCGAAGGTGTCCGTGGCCGAGCTGTTCGACTTCGAGCCGCGCCTGGTTGAGATAGCGAAGCCGCAGCATACCTCGGGTCTGGCCGGCTTCCGCCTGCGCAACGGCAAGTAACGGGGCGGTCGAAGGCGAACGCCCCCCATGCCTACAGGCCGTTGGCGAGCAGCTGCATGCGCCTCTCGACCCCTTCGATGATCTCCGAGCATTCCTTCAGCTCGGGGCCGACGTCCACGCCGTCGACGGCATGCACGCGCTTGTACTTCAGGTCGTGCTCCAGGCTTGCCCAGAAGTCCATCGCGATGGTGCGGATCTGTATCTCGACGGGGATGTCCTGCCGCCCTTCCAGGAAGAACACCGGCAGCTTCACGATGAAGTGCAGGCTGCGGTAGCCGTTCTCCTTGGGGCTGGCGATGTAGTCCTTGATGGTGACGACCTCGAGGTCGCCCTGCTTCTGCAGGTAGTCGAGGATGTCGTAGGCGTCCTGCACGTACGACACGATGACGCGCAGGCCCGCGATGTCCATGATGTAGCGCTCCATCGAGTCGAGCGTGGGCTCCTTGCCGTAGCGCCCCAGCTTCTCGAAGATGGACGGCACCGACTTCATGCGCGACTCGATGTGATGGATGGGGTTGCGGTTCTGCCGCAGCTTCAGCTCCTGGTCGAGCGTCTCGAGGCGCGTCTCCATCTGGCGCATGGCCGCGTAGTACTTCTGCAGGCTGTCCTGCGCGGCGAATTCCAGCATCGTGAGCGTCTCTATGTCCCGCGAGGTGAGGGTCTGGTTCTGCACGGCGTGGCGTGCGGGCTCGCCGACGTTGTCCTGTCCCATCTTGCGTGCGACCGACGCGCCGAACCGTATCTCGTCAAGTGAGGTCTTGTGGCTCATCGAAAGTCTCCTTCTCGGCTTTCCGGGAACCATTCTAGCGCAGCGCGAACGGCGCGGAAGGTTGTCAAGACCCTAGATGTAGTGGAGCGGGTTTGCGGCCGAGCAAGATATGCCGTAGCTGGGAACATTTTTGCAATTTCTTGCGCACCTTCGGACATTTTGATTTAATATCTTCATTACTTGATTACCGGCTGCACGCAATCCACCCCTTAAATCCAGCTTAGCGGGCGCCAGAAAGCAATTGCAGACGCGCCCCTCGCGGGCGAAGTCTGCTCGAGAGAAAGAGACAGAATATGGCAGCACCTACCATGACCCCCGAGCAGCGAGCAGCAGCACTCGAGAAGGCCCGCGTCGTTCGTGCGCAGCGCTCCGAGCTCACCAAGAAGCTTTCCATGGGCATCATGTCCGCTGATGACGCCCTCAAGAAGGCGGATGACCCGGTCATTGGTCGCATGAAGGTCAAGTCTTTCGTCAACTCCCTGCCTGGTTACGGCAAGGTGAAGACGGAGAAGCTCATGGAGGAGCTTGGCATTCCCGAGGGGCGTCGTATTCAGGGGCTCGGCGCCAAGCAGATGGAGAACCTCAAGGCTGCCCTCAAGTAACAACAAGCGGTTGCATGCATAAGGAAAGGCCCCGGAATCCGGGGCCTTTTTTGTTGGTGCGCGTTGGGCGATGAAGGGTTCGGGCCTGCGCGTCTCCCGGCACGCTACGCCTGGTAGCTTTCGTACAGCGCGCGCAGGGCGTCCTCGCTTTCGCGGATCGTCTTCTCGGAGATGCAGTACGACAGGCGCACCCAGCCCGTGCAGCCGAAGCTGTTGGACGGCACGAGCAGCAGCTCGAACTGCTTCGCGCGCTCCGAGAACGCCTCCGCGTCGGGCTCGAGCGAGCGCATCCACAGGTAGAAGGCGCCGTCGGGCTCCACGAATTCGTACCCGATGCCGCGCAGCATGCCCGTCAGCACCTCGCGCTTCTTGGCGTATTCCGACACGTCGGCCGGCACGTCCAGGCAGCGGGCCACCACGCGCTGCAGCAGCACCGGCGCGCAGATGTAGCCCAGCGCCCGGCCTGCGCCCGACACCGCCGTGCACACCGCGTCGTCGCCTTCGATTCCTTCGTTCACATGGATGTAGCCGATGCGCTCGCCAGGCAGCGAAAGCGACTTCGACCACGTGTAGCACACGATGGTGTCGGCGTAGATGGCGGGGATGTAGGGCACGTCGGCGCCGTAGACCAGCTCGCGGTAGGGCTCGTCGCTGATCAGGAAGATGGTGCGCCCGAGCTCGGCGCCTTTCTTGCGCAGCACGGCGGCCAGGCGCTCGAGCGCGGCGCGAGGATAGACGGCGCCGGTGGGGTTGTTCGGCGTGTTCAGGATGATTGCGCTCGTGCGCTCGTTGATGGCGGCCTCGATGGCGTCGACGTCCATCTGGAAGTCGGGCTCGGTGGCGGGCACCTCCACCAGCGTGCACTGCGCCGTCTCGGCCCAGGTCTTGTACTCGGGGAAGTAGGGCGACACGGTGATGACCTCGTCGCCGGGGTTCGTGACGGCGCCGAGCGAGATGGCGATGGCCGAGGAAGCCCCCGACGTTATATATATGTTCTGCGGCCTGGCGTCCACCCCGTTCGCCTTCGAGATGTGCGCGGCGATGGCGGCGCGCACCGCAGGGTCGCCCGGCGAGGGCGTGTACTCGTGCACCTTCACGGGGTCTTCGCCCAGGATGTCGAGGAAGGCCGCCTTCACCTGCGGCGGCGCGGGCACGCTGGGGTTGCCGATGCTGTAGTCGAACACCTTGTCGGCGCCGATTTCCGCCTTGCGCCCCAGCCCGTACATGAACAGTTCGCGGATCTTGTTGGGCGCCGCGCCCAGGTCGTGCATATGCTGGTTGATCATGCTGCTTCCTTCTGTCGGACGGTGTTGGATTACAATCATAGTAGTACAGTTCGGGCCGCGCGACGGCGGCCTCATCGCGGGAAGGACGGCAGCCGTGAAAGTGATGCTCGTGAATGGATCGCCGCACAAGGACGGGACGACGAGCCGCGCGCTCGACGAGGTGCAGCGCGCGCTCGAGGCGGACGGCATCGAGGTCGGCAGGTTCTGGGTGGGCGCCAAGCCCATTGCCGGCTGCCTGGGATGCGGCCACTGCGCGAAGCATGCGGGGGAGTGCGTCTTCGGCGACGTGGTCAACGACTTCAACCGCCTGGCCGCCGACTACGACGGCTTCGTGTTCGGCACCCCCGTGCACTACGCGGCGGCAAGCGGCGCCATCACGTCGTTCATGGACCGCTCGTTCTACTCGCAGGCCTGCGGCGGCGTCCATATGTATCCCTTCAAGCCTGCGGCGACGGTGGTCGTCGCGCGCCGCGGCGGCTGCTCGAGCACCTTCGACCAGCTGAACAAGTACTACACCATCGTGCAGATGCCCGTGATTTCGGCCAGCTACTGGAACATGGTGTACGGCACCTCGGCCGAGGAGGCCGAGCGCGACGAGGAGGGCATGCGCACCATGCGGGTGCTCGGCCACAACATGGCGTACTTCCTGAAGTGCCGCCAGGCCGCCGACGAGGCGGGCGTCGAGCGCCCCGAGCCCGAGCCGCCGGCACGCACCAGCTTCATACGATAGACCTGGCAGACGGCGGTTTTCCGGCGCGAAGGGCAGAGTGGATTATGTGTCGTGCGGCCTCGCGGTTGCTGTACAACCCCCATCCCGCACTGTAGAATGCATGCCTTGAAAAACGATTATTCTAAGGACGTATTAATGGCTGTGTTCGGCAAAAGAAGAAAGACCGAAGACAAGTACGTGACGATCGAGGACGCCACCGAGGACAAGGCCGTGATGCGCGTCACGCGCGTGTCGGAAGGCGCTGCTCGGCCTGCCTCGGAAGCCGACGCTGCAGGCGCAGGCTCCTCCGCCGCGCCGCAGCCTGGCGAGGGCCCTGCGGCCGCGCCTTCCACGGCTGCGACCCTCCACATCGGCATCGACGTGGGGTCCACCACCGTGAAGCTGGCCATCCTGGACGACGAAGACCGCGTGCTGTGGTCGGTCTACCAGCGCCATCACGCCGACGTGCGCGCCACCATCGTCGACGTGCTGCGCCAGGCCGCCGAGGCCTACCCTTCGGAGCCGATGACCATCGCCATCACGGGGTCGGGCGGGCTTCTGCTGTCGCAGTGGCTGGGCATCCCCTTCGTGCAGGAGGTCATCGCCAGCAAGACCGCCGTCGAGGCGTTCATCCCCACCACCGACGTCGCCATCGAGCTGGGCGGCGAGGACGCGAAGATCATCTACTTCGACAACGGCATCGAGCAGCGCATGAACGGCACGTGCGCGGGCGGCACTGGCGCGTTCATCGACCAGATGGCCGCGCTTCTGAACACCGACGCCGCCGGCCTGAACGAGCTGGCGAAGAGCCATTCCACCATCTATCCCATCGCCAGCCGCTGCGGCGTGTTCGCCAAGACCGACGTGCAGCCGCTGCTGAACGAGGGCGCGCGCAAGGAGGACATCGCGGCCTCCATCTTCCAGTCGGTGGTCACGCAGACCATCTCGGGGCTGGCGTGCGGGCGTCCCATCCGGGGCAACGTCGCGTTTTTAGGCGGTCCCCTGCAGTACCTTCCCGAGCTGCGCAATCGCTTCTACGAGACGCTGGGCCTGGAGGGCGACGCCATCATCGTGCCCGAGGACGCGCACCTGTTCGTGGCCAGCGGCTGCGCCATCGCCGGCGCCGCCGAGGGCGCGCAGGCCGAGACGGTGACGGCGGTGCTGAAGCGCCTGGAGGGGCTGGGCGACATGCAGGGTTCCGAGGTCGTGCGCCTGCCCCCCTTGTTCGCAAGCGACGCCGAACTCGAGGAATTCCGTGCGCGCCACGACGCCGAGAGGGTGCGCCGGGCTGCCTTGGCGGACTACCGCGGCGCGGCGTTTCTGGGCATCGACGCCGGCTCCACCACGTTCAAGGCGGCCCTCATCGGCGAGGACGGAAGCCTGCTGTGGTCCACCTACGCCTCGAACAAGGGCGACGTCTTGGGCTGCGCCAAGGCGGCCTTGGCCGAGCTGTACGCGCAGCTTCCCACCGATCCCGCCACGGGCGCGCCGTTGGTGGGCATCGGGCATTCCGCCGTCACCGGCTACGGCGAGGGGCTGCTGCTCGAGGCGCTGCGGGTCGACTCGGGCGAGATCGAGACCGTCGCGCACCTGCGCGGCGCGCAGGAGATGCTGCCGGGCGTGGAGTTCATCCTGGACATCGGCGGCCAGGACATGAAGTGCCTGCGCGTGAAGGACGGCGTCATCGACTCCATCATGCTCAACGAGGCGTGCAGCTCGGGCTGCGGCAGCTTCATCGAGAGCTTCGCCAGCGGGCTGAACCTGGGCGTGGCCGAATTCGCCCAGACGGCGATCGGCGCGAAGAACCCAGTCGACCTGGGCAGCCGGTGCACGGTGTTCATGAACAGCCGCGTGAAGCAGGCGCAGAAGGAAGGCGCCACCGTCGGCGACATCGCGGCGGGGCTTGCCATCTCCGTCATCAAGAACGCGCTGTTCAAGGTCATCAAGATCCGCGACCCGCACGACGTGGGGAGCAAGGTCATCGTGCAGGGCGGCACGTTCCTGAACGACGCCGTGCTGCGCGCGTTCGAGCAGCTTTCGGAGGCGAACGCCGTGCGACCCGACATCGCGGGGAACATGGGCGCGTTCGGCGCAGCGTTGTTGGCGAGAGATAGGTACGCGGAAGGCAGCGCGAGCACGCTGCTCTCGCTCGAAGAGATCGAGGCGCTGTCCCCGACGCATCGCACGGTGCGCTGCAAGGGCTGTTCCAACAGCTGCCTGCTGACCGTCAACGACTTCGGCCGCGACGAAGCCACCGGCAAGCATCGCCGCTTCATCACCGGCAACCGCTGCGAGAAGGGCGAAAGCATGGGCGTGGGCGCGAAGTCGGACGTGCCGAACCTCTTCGAATGGAAGGCGCAGCGCACCTTCGGCGCCTACAAGCCCATCCCCAAGGGCGAGGCGTGCGGCACCGTGGGCATCCCGCGCGCGCTCAACATGTACGAGAACTACCCGTTCTGGTTCACGTTCTTCACGAAGCTGGGCTACCGGGTGGTGCTGTCCGACCCGTCCACCATTTCAACTGCCCCATCGTGGCCAGCTACCCCGAGGCGCTGCGCTTGAACATCGACGAGCTGCAGGACTCGCCCGTGGCGTTCGTTTCCCCGTGGCTTCCCTACGATGACAAGGAGAAGCTGAAGCGGCGCCTGTACTCGGAGCTGACCGGCGCCTTCCGCGACGAGGTGGGCGTGCACGAGAACCCCCTCACGCAGAAGCAGATA
>CAJUSL010000046.1 GCA_910589135.1 uncultured Eggerthellaceae bacterium | reverse complement strand
CTCAAGGGCATGCGCACGGCCGACATCAAGGCCTCGATGGTCTACGAGCAGACCGGCCGCACCGTGTCGCCCAAGACCATCAGGCGCGAGGAGAAGCTCGCGAAGGTCATCAACGAGAGCCTCTCGCGCCACTGGGCGCAGGAGGCCGACGAAGGGAGGCTCTCGGCGTCGAGCGTCGACATGCTGAAGGACCTCCCGAAGGAGAAGCAGGCGCGTCTGTTCGCGGGACGCCCTGCCGGGCTCAACAAGAAGGAGACCACCGACTACCTCAAGGAGGAGCTCGGCGTCGAGGAGGAGGCGGACAGGAGGCTCGTGCGGATCCTCGACGACCTCAGGTCGTACGCCTCCTCGCACCTCGGCGAGGCGAGCAGCGCCGACCGGAAGGCCGTCGCCGAGATCAAGCGTCTGAGCGCCCGAATCGCCAAGTTGGTGGGATAAGTCCCCACCTCGGGGATTATCGGCGCTCAGACGCGAAATCCAGCAAGTAGCCCATGGCGTATTACATTTCCATTCCATCGCCATGGCACTTGCCCCCGGAGGCGTTCGATCAGCTTTGTCGCCGAGCAATTGAAGGGCTCGGCTCCGGCGACTCCGGGGGATGAACCAGGCGGGCTGCCTCGATGCTCGCGAAGCGTCGCTTCGAGGCTCATCGCCCGGCGGGGGATCCCCCGCGCCCCTGAAGACCTAGAGACTTCCGATGGTTAGGAGAAACATCATGACCGATACCAACAAGACCCACACCCTGAGCTTCCGCCTCGCCGAGGACGACTACCAGAAGCTCGTGGAGCGCTGCCGCGAGGCGGAGCTCTCGAAATCGAAGTACCTGCGTTACCTGATCCGCATCCCCGTGGTCACCGAGGGCGAGCATGCGGAGGACGTGCCGTGCCTCGTCCTCGACCGCAAGTCGCTCGCGAGGATCTCCAAGGAGCTCACCCGCTGGGGCTACCACTACAACCAGGCCGTCCACGCCATGAACTCCATCAACTACTACGTGGCGCACGGCAAGGCGACCTCCGACATCCTCGACGGGAAGGCCGAGAGCATCGAGTGCGCGCTCATCGACGTCAACGACAACGCCCAGCGCATCGTCTACGAGATCGCAGAGCTGCAGAGCAAGCAGCTCGTACAGGAGTGACCATGCCGATCCTGAAGGTCATATCCGGGCATGGCGGCACCGGGGGCATCCGCAACTACCTGGAGAAGGACGGTCGCGCGCTCGGCCGGGACTTCCTGAACCTGCCCGTAGAGGAGTGGATCACGGAGGACCGGGGCGGCGCGCCCCTCCGTGTCGAGTGGGACGCCGAGATGGATTCAACTCGCAGGGCCTACGGCACCGACGCCCCCTGGAAGGGCATGCGGGCGAGAACGTTCAAGCACTTCGTGATCTCGCCTGATCCCGAAGACGCTATAGGCATGGCCCAGCTCCGCGAGCTATCGCAGACATGGGCGGCCAAGCACTTCGGGTCGCATGAGGTGGCCATCGTCTACCACAACGACAACGAGGGGAACATCCCGCACGCCCATGTCGTGGTCAACAACGTCGACCTCAAGACGGGATACAGGCTCCACACCGACCATCCCGAGGATCTGAACCGGGACTTGCAGGACATGGCACGGGAGCGGGGGTTCACGGGGCTCTCCAACGTGATGCCGGGTCGCGGGGAGAGGAGCCGTGACGAGGGCAGGCCGCGAAGCCGCCAGGGAGTCTACTTCGGGCGCGCCGAGCGTGAGCTCATGCGCGAGGGCAGCTACTCCTGGGTGGGAGACATACGCGCGCGGGTGGCGCTCGCGAAGAACACCTCCCGAACCGAGGAGGAGTTTCTGGAGGCCCTCGACCGCCTCGGCTTAGAGGTGTCTGACAACTCCGCCAGCGCCAGGCGCGACGACTGGATATTCGCGCTGGCCGACCAGCCCACGCGGAGGGTGTCCGGCGAGAGGCTCGGCTACACGTTCGGCAAGCAGATGCTCCGCAGCCGCTTCGAGCGCCAGTCCTCGTATCGTCCAGAAGCAAGGTCGGGGCGAGAGATCAGGCATCGCGCGGCCGAGGCGTTCGAGCTGAACGACCTTCAGGACCTGAGCCGACTCTCGGCCGTGCTTGAGACGTGCGCCAAGTTCGACGTCCGCTACATGGAGGACTTCGGCAGGAGGATCGCGACGCTCACGAGGCGCGGCCACGAGGACTCCGAGGGCTTCAGGCGGCTGGCCGAGGCGAGGGTGTACGTGGCCGAGAACGGGCTCATGACCTGGCGCGAGAGAAGCAACGAACCGTCCCCGATGGCTACCCGCAGGCGGGGCGGTCAGGGAGAGGCCAAAAGGCAGAGGGCACAGGAGGCGGAGCGCATGCGCTACCGAGAGAGGGGCGAGCGATGATAGTCAAGATCACATACGACGACAAGCGGCTCGACGTGTTCGACACGTCCACGTTCACCCAGGCGATGCCCCTCGGCAAGCAGAACATGCTCACCAATTTTGAGGTGAGGTTCGACGACATGGCATTCGACGGCCTTTGGCTGACAGCGCACAGCTACCTCGCAGACGAGGCGTTCAAGAAGGAGGCCACCGAAGGAGAAGTGCCGGTTGCGCGGCGCACCAAAGGGTGGCGCTTCCTGCTCGCATCGTCCGAGGAGCTCAACCACGTGGAGCTCGTCGTGGTGGACGGAGAGGCGATCGTCAAACGGGTGCTCGGGGAGCTCGTGGACCTCCAGAGCTTCGACGAGAAGGCATACGAGTGCATCGGCTCATCGTCCAAGGGGCTTCACGAGCGCATCCGCGAGCTCTACCTCTATCTGCAGAAGACGACTGGTGAGATGGAGCCGTGCGTTCCAGGGATCCCGAGGCAGGTTGCAACGAAGGTGATGTCGCTCGGGGCCGAGGAGGTCGCAGAAGACGAGATGGACGAGGAATGGGGTGATCTCGATGAGGCTGGTTGGTAGCTTCGTGCGTTTCTTGATCAAGGCAGTATTCCGATTCATGTAGGGAGTGGTTGATATGAACAAGATCCTCGATAAGCTCAAAGGTGTAAGCACGTGCAGGGTTGCCGCTATTGTCGCAACGCTCCTGCTTGCCGTCCTGGTCGCAGGCTTGGCGGCTTGCTCGGCAGCCACGTTCTCAAGTGAGGCCGGCGCCGTGAAAGCCGTCGGGGACGCGGCTGCAGGCATCATCGACGAGGCGCGAGGGATCGAGTTCCCGGAGCAGGGAGACGAGGACAATGAGGCGTCTGAGTCGAGTCCTCAAGATGCCGAGGACGCAGAACCCGATAGCGGGGACGCGCCTTCGAGGCCTTCGCCGGAGCCAGGAATCGCAGATCGAGCACAGGCATCAGGCGGCACCGGCGACCCCGGTGGCTCCTCACAGAACACGGGAAGCGCCTACTCTGCGGGTTCCGCCCAAGCGCCCGCACAGCAGAAGAAGTGGGTTGAGGACACCGAGCAGGTCTGGGTTGAGGACAAGGCCGCATGGTCTGAGCAGGTGCCCGTCTACGGCACGAAGGAGGTGTCCATCTGCAACATCTGCGGACAGGACATCACGGGCAACACGTCGGCGCACGGCAAGGCCCATATGATCGCAGGAGAAGGCTCGGGGCACCACAGCGAGGTGCGTCGAGAGGTCACCGGCTACAACACGGTGAGCCACCCCGCAGAGGGCCACTGGGAGACCCGCGTCGTCGGTGGCCATTGGGAATGATGCATATAAGCTGCAGCAATTTCAGGCCATAGCCGGACAATGGCCAGACGCCTCGAAGAGAAAGGGAAAGAACTATGACAGATGCAGAGGCATTGAAGCTGCAGGATACGATAGGGTCGGCGCTGAGGGTTTTCGCCGGAGTGGAGCAGTCTCTCGGATACGTCGATGAGTCATCGAGCGATTACCACATGAGCCATATGCTCGCAGATGTTATGAGGGAAGAGATAATGAAGGTCATGAAAGCGTTCCCCGAGAGCTGGAAGGAGGAGATCATCGTCTTCTAGCCTAGGTCTATGCTGCAAGCCGTACATGGCCTCCATTGCGGGCGGGGACGCACCATGCGTCCCCGCCCGTATTCGTAGCCCCGCTATCTCCGCTCAGCGCTTCGGTTCCTTCCGGCAGCCATGTTGAGGGCCCAATAGAGACATCCTCCTAGCATGTAGGCAATGAGATCAAAGGGATCGCCGACGCTGTCAGTCAGGAAAGCAGGGGCAACGAGCTCCCAGAAGAGGCCGCACAGAAAAATGAAAACGAGTATCGTAGGCAAGCGCTTGAACCTGACGTCCGGCTTGACGAGGTCTATCAAGAGATTGGTATAAGCGAGGAAGGCGGTTCCGCCCAGGAAGTCGTTCGCATGGCATTGGAGCAAGTAGCCCACCAGATCGCCATCTGGGGATGAATACCATGGCTTTATTAGGAACTCGTTCGCCTCGAAAAGGACAAAGCAGATAGCGAGAGCGGAAGAGTCCAGAGCAAGGTATCGTCCCGACAGCTTGGCGTTGTGCTGGAGCTGAGAGCAGGTGGCCACGACAAACTTCCTTAGGCCGTTGCGGCGAGAATCCTCCTGCCCCATATCAGAAGGCTGCATGCGCTATCCGCAGAATGCGAACAGGGCAAGCCCGAAGGCGATGCCCAGAGCGATCACGAAGACCCACCAACAGCATCCATGGTTGTTGTTCATGCTAGCCTTTCCCTAGAGATTCGATCGAAACGATTATATCCGCTGAAGCTTCCCGGGCTTGCGCATTCATGGGACACCCCCGCACGTGGCAGAAGGCTAACATGGCAGCATGCTTCCTTATCCGACAAAGAGGAGCTGCGAATGGCGAGAATAGGCTGCCCTTGCGGCGGGTGTATCTCGAACACCTCCGACGGCGACGAGGTCGAATACTATTTCATGGCGGACGCGATGCTGAAGGAAAACTGGGAATCTAAGGCCTTCTTCGACATCCAGTACAGCGACCTGGCCACCGAGATCTGGAAATGCGACATATGCGACAGGATGCTGTTCTTCGAGGACGGAGCATCCGTGACGAGGTACATGAAGCGCATCGATGTTGACACTCTCACACCCTCCGACCTCGAAGCCGAGCATGTGGAGGGAATCTGCTACAACAACCTTTTGTTCAACGAGGTAGACCGTCACTTCACTTGGAGGAACGAAAGAGACGAATGCCCCGAGTACGCCTTCTTCGAAGACATGCCGGACGGCCACGACCTCCTGACCCCGGAAATCATGTTCAGAGAGGTGTTCAGTCACGAGAACGGCAGGTTCCGCAACTGGTGGTACGCGCGGCTGTATGACGACCTGCTCGTTTTCTATTCTCCCTACAAGGAAGATGGCGGCAAGCCTGTCAAGGCGTGGAGGCGCTACGAGCAGGTGTGGAATTGATGCTTGAAGCCCGGTTAGCTTCCAACTCGGGCGGTTTAAGCAAATCGAGGCCTTAAAATAGTATCCAAGTTTTAGGAGGATCTATGAGGAAGTCTCTGATAATCGTTTGCGGCGATTCCGACAGGAAGTACGCAACTTACATCCAGCAGCTGATAAGCGCCTTCGACGACGAGGGCGACGAAATCGTGGGAACGAGGGACGGCAGCGTCGATGCCGTCGTCTGGGACGAGAAGCACTACCTCGACAACATGAAGAAGTTGAACTCCTCGAACCACATCCTGTTCATCGGGGACACCAATGCCGCCAAGGAAGCGCGTTGCAACATGGACGTGAGATTCGACGAGTTAGGCATGAGCTATGGATGGCTCGGCACGCAGGCTTTCATGCGAGTAGCCGACAACTCGCTTAACAAGGACAATTACGAGCACTTCAAAGAGCTGTGCGCGAAGTATGGCAAGAGCTTCGAGAAGGAGCTGGATCTGCATTTCAGCCCCAAGGAAGCTTCGAATGTTGGCAAGACGGCAGAAGAGGTCAAGCCGATTGATTTCCTGCCTGTGCCGCTAGGCTTTCTTTCTCCGGTTCTTGGCGTAGCTTCCGCAGTGGCAATGCACGGGAAGACCGTTGTAGACGCAGCTGGCCAGGCTCTGAACTTCGGAGGTGATCTGCTTCAAGCGGGCCAGGCGAAGGATCAGCAATACTCCCTTCTCTCGCTCATCGTTTACATGGATGCTCTTCCGGAGTTCTTGGGCGAGAGATGAGCGACGGGTTCAAAGACGGCTATGAGTTCTATGTAAGAACTGCTGGCGCACAGCTTGCCGCACTGACCGAGTCAGCGCGCATAGAAGCAATAGACCGTGAGATAGAAAAACTCTATCGCGAGATCGCAGAACTTGGCACGAACAAAACCGTTGAGACGCTGAGCGGCGACATCGCCGAGTTCTACCATGCCGACACCTTCAACATCGACGCGATACTCAACGACTCGTCCAATCGTGCGTACGTGCCACGTGTCAACACCTTCGCTTCTCCCGATGTCGTATTGGATACCGGCGAGGCATTTCAGATCAAGTACTACGCAGATGGCGCAAAAAGCGCCAGGGCGCAAGCCGTTTCCCTAGAGGGGGCATCTCGCAATCCCCATACAAGCTCCGGGGCGATTAAGACTCTTGCATCCGATGGAGCAACGGGGTCGGATCCCATCTACGATGGAATGGGGAGGCTCATCCCCGATGGTCAACTGGACGAAGCAGACGTGTTCCTCGACCAGAAGATCGTCAAGGAATCCGTTGTGCGGCCAGATGAAGTAAGGCGCTACTCCGAAACGAAGGAAAAGCTCACCAGCACCGTCTCCGATAGGGACGGGATCTCCTCCAAAGGGCTCTCACGCGAGGAATCGAAGCAGCTCGCGAGGGAGTCGAAAGAGGGCTCGCTCGATCTTGCAAATCACGGCATTTCAGCCGATCAGCTGATGGAGGCGAAGCACATCGCCAAGGCGTCCCTCAAGGCGGGCCTCTCTGCAGCCGCGATCGCGGCATTGTTGCAGGCGGCCCCTAGCATCATTGAGTCTATCCAAGAGCTTGCACAAGAAGGGTCTATCGACCTCGGTCGCTTGCAGGAAGACGGCGCAGACACGGTGGCTGCAGGTGGTTCAGCATTCGTGACGGGTGCACTTACCGCTGCTCTGACCGACATGGCTCAATCGGGAAAGCTCGGCGAGTCCCTTGTAGGGCTTCCCTCTGCAGTGATCGCAAGCGCCACCGTGATCGCATTCAACGCTTTGAAGAACGGCATCAGGATGGCTCATGGCGATATGGATCAACGATCTTACGCCGATGCCATTTTGAACGATACATTCATCGCTTCCTGCGCCCTTGCATCGGGAATGTTGGGGCAGGCAGCATGCCCCATTCCCGCACTTGGTTACATGCTTGGGAGCTTTGTTGGCTCGGCTGTTGGTGGCCTCACGTACCAAGCCGGAAAGCAAGCGTTCATATCGTTCTCCGTGGAGCACGGTGCCACGTTCTTTGGGCTTGTAGACCAAGACTACGAGCTTCCAGACCCGGTCTTGAGCGAGATAGGGCTGGAC
The DNA here is from genome assembly GCA_910589135.1 of uncultured Eggerthellaceae bacterium. GTDB lineage: Bacteria > Actinomycetota > Coriobacteriia > Coriobacteriales > Eggerthellaceae > MGBC163016. Next base: position 6,661 of record CAJUSL010000046.1, on the reverse strand, counting down.
GTCTTCGAGTATGACCGGTTCGCGTTCGAGCAACCCGCCCTGGATGGCTTCGCCCCAAGCTATGCAGAGATTGAGATGTCCGAAGGGCCGAAGCCCGCCATAACGCTTCCTCGCCGTGGGGTCATCGCTGTTGGGAAAGTCGGCTATGTTCTATAGCATAGACCGTCGTTCTTGAGTTCCAGGTCTGATATGAGCAGGTCGTGAATGCGAAGAGCTGCTCTGCTTCGCCCGGGTCGCACAAAATCAAATCTGACTCAGCGATGCGCTCTGCGGGGGCTACGCCTTGATCGATCCTCAGCGATTCGCGGCTGGCATTCACAACATCAATGGCGATGGGCGCAAGATGAAGGGTCTCGCCGCCGCGTTGGTAGATGATTATCTCATCGTGCTCTTGCGCATAAGCCTCGTCGATGAAGCTTGCGAAGTCGGCGAAGGCAGAGCCGTCCGACATGTGGTGGCCGTAGACCATGACGAAAGACGAGTCCAGCGAGCACTCGCTGTCTATGTAGGGCGTGCCGTAAGCGCCCTGCCCTAGCGCATCCCGATACAGGTATTCGTTGGGCTCGTCGGGGCTTGCCTGAACGACGGGTTCGTCGATTGACGTCCCTGGAACCTCGACCCAAGCGACGACCTCGGGCGGAAGGGACTCCCAGTCGATCTGGCGCACCTGGTCCGCATCCTCGGAACTCGCGATCATCTCAGCTAGTTCGGCGCGCTCGTCCTCCGGTGCCGTGACGTAGGTAACAAGCGCCGCGAAGGCGACGCTCAGGAGGATTACGCTGAGCACGCCCGTTAACTTCTCCAGCTTCTTCATATCCTTCTCCTATGCAACAGGAGCGGGCCGATCGGAAGGCCCGCTCCTTTGGGGATTAGCTGCCAGCTAAGGTTCGCCGACAGCGATGTTCCTTAGCTGCGAGCTAAGATTCGTCCGCGCTCTCGATGGCCTCCTTTTCGAGCGCGTCTATGGCCTTTGCCGTGTTGCGGGAGCGGCGAATATAGGCATATCCCGCTCCGGCGCAGCCGCAGATGGCGATGACGAGGAGGCTTGCGGCCACAGGGTCGACTTCAGCGAAGCCGCCTGTCTTGGGGTAGCCCTTGCCGGGCGATTCGGGCTCGGGCACCTCCTCGGGGAAGGTCACGGTCTGTCCCTCGTCGTCTATGTCCTCGTGGACAGCGATGATGGCTTCGCTCTCATCGGTCAGCTTCTCGAAGAAGACGATCGATTTGCCTGCTAGCTCGCGCGTGTCGAGGCTGACGGTGATGTCGATGGTGCCGTTGGGCGTCTCGGGGGTGAACGTGGTCATGCCGACCCTCGGCAAACCGTCGTCCCCTGTCAGCGCGGCTCCCGACGCCTTCTCCATGAGGGTGGTGAAGATGCGATACTCCTTGCCTGGAGTGAGACCCGTGTAGGCCACGGTGTCGATGAGGACGCCGTTCTCGGTGCAAGTGCCCTCGCTCGTGTTCGTTATGCCGTCGCGCGCCTGCGTGGCGATGTCCACCACGGCGACGGTCTGGTCCACATCGTCGATGTCTGCGTGGACCATGTACTCGATGCCCTTGAACTCCATGGTCTCGAACGCGACGAGCGACTTGCCGGCAAGGCTCGCGCCCTTGAATGTGAAGGTAACGTCCACCGTGCCGCAAGAATCCTCGGCTACGAAGGTGGAGGATGCCGTGATCGCATTGCCCTCGTCGTCCGTTGCAGGCTCGCCTGTTGCCTTGTCCATGAGGACGCCTGTCGCGGTGTATTCGTTTCCGGGGACGAGCCCGGTGTATTCGATCGTGTCGACGATGGTGAGGTCATCCCGCGCCTGGGTCTCATGAGCCCCGTTCTCGGGGTCAGTGGCCGTGGTCTTCATGGTCTTCGGCATGTTCTCAAGCTCGAAGGTGTAGGCCTGAGCCATCGAGCCGGTGTCGTCCCATTCGATCATGCCCTGGTCGTTCACCTTGAAATCGACGACGGTCGGGTTGCCCTCCTCGTCGACGTCGGTGATGGCGTAGCCCTCGGGTGCCTCGACCTCTTGGATGTGGTAGCTTCCGTGCTTGGCGTAGGCGAGCGATATCTTGCCCTCCTCGTCGGTCACCAGCTCCTCGTCGAAGGTGCCCTCGTCGTTCCAGATGTGGAACTTAGCGCCAGCGAGCGCCGTATCGTGGTCGAGCGCGTCGACCTTCAATAGCTCGGGGTCGGTGGGAAGGTCGGTGACGGCTTCCTCGTGGTCGTATACCGCGACGTCCTGGCCTGCATAGTCGAGCACGACGGTCTTCTCGGCCACGTCGAGCGCGTAGCCGTCGGTGGCCTTCGCCTCGTAGACCGTGTAGGTGCCGAGGTAGAGCTCAGGGCTCGTGGCCTTTCCATCCGCGCCGGTCGTGAGCGTGGCGACGATCTCGCCCTCGGTGGCGCGCACGGTGCCGTCGGGCGTGATGATGGCCTCCGCCGCCTTCACGATGTAGACGGACTCCTCGACCGGCTCTCCCGTCCACCCGTCAGATTTGGCTACCGTGATGGTCGCCTTCTGGGGCATGTCCGAGAACTCTACGACGAGCGGGTCGTCCCAGCCTTTGTACTCGGCTCCCACCGTGAAGACCTTACCCTCAAGCTCCTTCACGTATCCGAAAGGTGCCTCGACCTCGACGAGCGTGTAGTCGCCCTGCTCAAGGAGCATGGGCAGCGTCAGCTCGCCGCGCTCGTTCGCGGTCCAGGTGTCGAGCACCTGGGTGTCGGGATAGTGCGAGGTGTAGGTTACGAGGTCGCCGTTCGCGTCGAGGAGCTGGAAGCTGCAGGGCAGCGGGATGCGCTTGCCGGTCTCGGCATCGACCTTCTCGATCTTGAGCGGCGTCTGCGGGATGTGGTTGTTCACGAGCTGGGGCGGGTCGTACTGGCCCTCCTCGGAGATGATCGTCTTCCAATCGGGCACGGCGATCAGGTCCTTGCCCCATTTGGCCTTGAACGCCTCGGCGACGTGCTCGGGGATGACCTCGTGCACGGTGTAGGTGCCGTAGGCCAGCGCCCCCGTCCAGTCTGCCGGCTTGCTCCAGCCGTTGACCTTGGCGTGGTCGTCGAGCGTGGTCGCGAGGCCGTTCTCGTCGGTGACGATCGTGCATACGCGGTTGCCCGGCTCGACGAGCTTGCCCGTCTCGGGAGAGACCACCGCATGCTCGGATGCGTTGTAGAGCTCGAACTTCACGCCCGGCACCAGGTAGCGGTTGACCTCTTGGGGCATGTCCCCGTCGGGCTCGGAGTAGACCGTGGTCGAGACCTCCTTGACGAGGCGGAAGTCTCCGTGCTTCACGCGGTCGGGGATCTGGGGCGAGTTGTAGGTGTAGACGCTCTCGCCCTGGGCACCTCCCTCGGTTATGCGTACGCAGAAGACCTTCGGGTCCCCGCCGTGGCCGTCATCTAGGTTGTAGCCTTGCGGCGCTCGCGTCTCCTGGATCAGGATGGTGCCGAGCGGGATGGAGGCGTCGCCGTTGGTCTGGTAGAAGAGGGCGTCGCCGGAGTGCTTGTACTCCTCCGCGTAGTATGCGAACCCATCGGCATCGGTCTCGAACACCCAGGTGCGCGCAGGCTCGCCCGATGCCTCTGCGGCCTGTGCCGTCGAGTAGTCTCCAGCGTAATAGCGCACCGTGAAGAGCGCGCCTTCGAGCGTTGCGTCACCTTGCGCGACGGACTCTCCGGTCTGGCCGTCTATCTTGCCGACGAGCATGCCGACCGGATCTGACTGGGCGATGTCCGAGACGGTGCGCGTGTTCACGCGCGTGGTCTCATCGGGGGTCACGTGCGTCTTGTAGACGGTTGGGTCGAGGGCATGCCCCGGAGCGCGCTTGGTCTCCATGACCCAGTAGTCGCCCTCGAAGAGCTCGCCGAGCTTGCCGTAGCCCTGCTTGTCGGTGACGATGACGCCCGCCTTCTCGGTGAGGCCCTCGTTTGAGTAGACCGTGTATTCCGCTCCCTCGAGCGAGTAGAGCGGGTTTCCCTCGCACATGGAGGGGTTCTCGGTCACCTTCACGAGGTCGATCTCGCCGTAGGGAATGTACTTGAACGAGAGGATGAGCTGGTTCCCGGCCCCCGTATAGAGCATGAACGCCTCGAAGTTCTTCGGCACCTCGCCCTGGCGCGCCGCGATCAGTCGGCCCGTCGCGTTGGCGTTGCACATGTTGCCCGACGAGTCGAAGCCGATCACGTTCTGACGGCACCAGGACTTGAACTCCGCATTGCAGCCGAAGAGCGCATAGTCGCCGTTAGAGGAGAACGTGTCCGAGAGCAGGATGTGCGCGAGCGCCGCGTAGCGGGAATCCGTCATCGCGCTCCCGTCATACCACGTGGAGGGCCACAGGCTCTTGTCGAACCCCGGGCTCCCATACCCGAACCAGAGGTCCGCTACCGTCTCGGCGTTCCTTCCCGACGGGGCGCTAATGGACGACTTGGAGTAATTGCCCGCAGGCGGCGTCGCTGCGGACGGGTTGCCGCAGTAGGCGATCTCCCCGTCGGCGTACATCCACGTCGTGGTGTATCCGGCATAGTGGATCTTGCCGCCGACGGTGAGGTTGGCGGACTCTGCCCCGAAGGCCTTGCCGCCCGAGGCGGTGACGGCCCCGAAGGCCGTCGATGCCGCGATGAGGATGGCCAGGACGCACCTGACCACCTTCGATGTCATCGCTGCTTCCATGGTCTTTTCCATGATGCCCCCTAACGTGCGACGGGCTCGGCAGCGCGCTCGCTGCGGTCCTGGTTCCGGGACGCCTCGCGGGCGTCCTTCGCCTTGTCGTCGAGGGAGGCGAGGAACTCCTTGCGGCCCTTGTCGACTGCCTCCTTGAGGGCGGCGGGCATGACCTTCACGATGTCCTTCACGCCCTTCCCGCCCTCGTCCTTGACGGGGTCTCCGTTCTCGTCGAGCTGGGTGCGGGTGAGCCACACCTCGCGGTCGGCGAGCAGGGGGATGTCGCGGAAGTGCTCTCCCTTGAAGCGTGAGGGGTTCACGAACAAGGGGCTGAACTGGTAGTAGCCGACATCCACGCCGTCGATGACGGTGTTCTTCGGCAGGGTCACCGAGTTGAAGGTCTTCTCATCGCCGGTCCTCTGGTCGATGTAGGAGATGTCCTCTCGCACGAACTTCTCGTGCATTGTCAGGTACACGTGCTTCTTGTCTTCCATTTTGTGAAGCTCCTTTGCGTCTTGATTGGTCTCTCTTCGGGCCTTTAGTGGAATGGCCCGTGATGCTGCTGATGTGCCTAGCCCATAGGCACCACCTCCTTTCGGTCGGGCATGTCGCTAGAATCCGCTCACGATGTCGCGCGCCCAGCTTCCGCTCTTCACGAGCGAGAGCACGAGAAGGATGCACATGGCGAGGTACTGAAGCGCGTAGGTGAGGCCGTTCGCGATGGCGTCTATCGGCGTGCCGGTACCGGGGTTCACGGCGACGATGCCGCCGAGGATCGCGGGGAAGCTGATGAGGAGCACGAGGATGATGAGGCCCGCTATGCAGACCGCCCCGAAGCTCTTGAGGTAGCCGATGCCGATCTGGCGCGTCTGGTCGAAGCCGAGGAACGCGAGCGGTATCGGAGAGAAGGCTGCCATGATGTAGAGCTGGATGGCGCGCGCCCAGCAGACGACGAGCGCAACGATGTAGGCGATCAGTACCACCAGCCAGCTGATGACCGCCACGACCAGCAGCGCGAGGAGCGCCGAGAGGTCGTCGTCTGTTGTCACGACGGACACCGTCGCCATGTCGAGAGCGCCTCCCGTGCCGAAGAGCGCCTCGACGCGGTCGATGGCGAGCCCTACCACCTCGTAGATCGCGGCCATGAGGTCGAAGCTGTGCTGGATGAGGAAGAGGAACACGGCGAAGAACACGAGCAGGAACACGACCTCTTTCACGCCCGGCATCGCCTGGTTGCCGTCCATGCGCTGCGATATCTCGATGAGTTTCAAGGTGAAGACGAGCCCGAGCACGCCGCAGCCGATGGGCACGATGGCGACTTGCCAGACTCCGCGCGCGATGTCGTACATGGACACGTCGCCTGCGGTCGTGAGCATGGTCGCGAAGGGCGCGGAGAGCACGCCCTCGGCACCGAGGGACCTCATTACGTCGGTCTGCGCGCCGAAGATCCAGTTGCACCAGTCGCGGAGCACGCCGCAGAGCCACGAGTTGATGTCGTCTGCGATGGACGCCCAGGCGGGCTGGGCGGGAACGAGCAGTGCAGCGAGAACGGCGAGCGTGATCGCGAACGCGTACATGAATGCCCTGTTGTGGGCCAGCATCTTGATCCTCTGCATGCCCATCAGAGCGCCTCGATGGAGCCGTCGGCGTTCCTCGTCACCGACACGATGGTGGATGCCCCGTCGTCGAGCGTGAAGCTCGTGGTGGCGGTGCCGTTGGCGAAGTCGATCCACACCTCGGCGTCCCATATCGCGCGGGCGGCATCGGGTGACACCGCTGCGGCGCGTGATGCGACGGCGGCCTCGACCTTCGCGGCGTCGACGCCGAGCGTCTCTCCGAGCTTGCTGGTCACGCCTGCGAAGGATAGCGACTTGGGCCCGGTCTGGACGGAGGCATAGGTCGTTGCCAAGGCATCGCTTTCGATGAGGGTGCGACCCGCCTCCTCGTATACCGTGACGAGCGCGGGGCTCGCCGCCTCTGTCATGGACTTGGAGGCGAGGACG
>CAJUSL010000045.1 GCA_910589135.1 uncultured Eggerthellaceae bacterium | reverse complement strand
CCTTCATGACGTTGTAGCCCTTGCAGCACAGCTCGCCCGGCTCGCCTACGCCGCAGATGTGCCCGTCGGCTGGGTCGATTACGCGCACGTCCACAGGCGGGTGCTTCTTGCCCACCGTCTCGCACTTGTGCTCGATGTCGTCGTCGGCCGAGGTCTGCGTGAACACGGGGCTCGTCTCGGTCAGGCCGTAGCAGATGGTGATCTCGGTCATGTTCATCTTGTCCATGACCTCGCGCATGGTCTCGGGCGGGCAGGGACTGCCGGCCATGATGCCCGTGCGCATGTGCGACAGGTCGAACGTGTCGAAGTCGGGGTGGTTCAGCTCGGCGATGAACATGGTGGGCACGCCGTAGACGGCCGTCGCCTTCTCCTTGTGCAGCGCCTGCAGCACCAGCCCCGCGTCGAAGTCCTCCACGATGAGCATGGTGGAGCGATGCGTCAGGTTGGCCATCACGCCCAACACGCAGCCGAAGCAATGGAAGAACGGCACGGGCAGGCACACGCGGTCCTCAGGCCCGAGCTTCTGGCCCTCGCCGATGTAGAAGCCGTTGTTCAGGATGTTGCGATGCGTGAGCATGACGCCTTTCGGGAAGCCCGTGGTGCCGCTGGTGTACTGCATCATGACCACGTCGTTGTTGTCGAACTGCGCCTGGGCCCATTCCAAATCGGTGTCGGGTCGGTGCTGGCCCAGCAGCAGCAGCTCGGGCACGCTGTAGAAGCCGCGGTGCTTCTCGGGGCCCATATAGATGAGGTTCTTCAGGAAGGGGTACGTCTCGCTGTCGAGGAAGCCGCGCTGCTGCTCGAGCGATTCGGGCACCAGGTCGCGGATGATCTGCAGGTAGTCCACGTCGCGGTAGGCGTCGATGACGCACAGCGCCTTCATGTCCGACTGCTTCAGCACGAAGTCCAGCTCGTGGCTCTTGTACACCGGGTTCACCGTGACCATGACGATGCCCGCCTTGGCGCAGGCGTACATGAACGTGAGCCAGTCGGGAATGTTGCGCGCCCACACGCCCAGGTGGTCGCCGGGCTTCATGCCGATGGCCATCAGGCCCTTGGCCAGCTGGTCGGTGCGCTCGTCGAAGTCGCGATAGGCCCAACGCAGCATACGGTCGGGATACACCACGAACTCGTGGTCGGGATCCACGGCCACCTGCTCCTTGAAATAGGCGCCTATGGTGAGCTCGGAATGCAACGGGTAGTCCGCATCGCCCGGGATAGGACGGGCTGCCTTTTCTTCCTCGGTCATGGCGCCCCCCTACAGCGGCGTGTAGACGCACGCCAGGAACTTGGCGTTCTGGCCGTCGTGCGCGCGCACCTGGTGGGGCACGATGGAGTCGTAGTAAATGCTCTCGCCCGGACCCAGCAGGAAGACGTCCTTGCCGTACTCGATCTCGATGACGCCCTCCATGCCGTAGAGCCATTCCTCGCCCTCGTGGCTGTCCAGCTTGTGCGTGGCCTCGCCCGACGGCGTGACGGTGATGATGAAGGGGTCCATGTGGCGCGACGGGCGGCCGGCCGCCAGGCTGAAGTAGCTCAGGTCGCCGGCGTCGCGGGCGGTCTGCAGCGTCTTGACGCGCTCGATCTCGCGCATCTGCTCGACGTCGATGTACGCCGGCCCGAACGACTCGTCGTCGTCCATGAGGGTGCCCAGACGCACGCCAAGGGCGCGCGTGAGCTTGATGAGCGGAGCCAGGGACGGCGGAACGTCGCCGGCTTCCAGCTTCTCGATGACTTCCGCCTCGCAGCCGCATCGATCCGCCAGGTCCTGGACGGAAAGGTGGTGCGCCTCGCGCAGCGTGGTGATCTTGTTTCCGAGACGATTGCTTTGAGCCATGGCATGCCTCCTCATATGACGCAATCAGCACATGATAGCCCAATGAGCCAAAAGCGCGAAGAGGCGGCACGTGCAGCCCGCCACTGCTGTAAAATCGTTGGAGAGCGGGCATATGGACAGCATGGCTCGGAAAGAAACCGGCAGTGCTTTCCAAGCGATGCTGGGCATGTCCGCGCAGCAAGCCGTCAACGAAAGGAACGACCATGACCGACCAGAACCCCCAGGCAAACCCGCAGCAGCCCGCGGCTGAGCCCGCACAGCAGGCTCAGCCGGCCGTGCAACAGCCCATGCAGGCGCAGCCGGCCTGCCAGCAGCAGCCAGTGGCGCAGCCTCAGCAGGCAGCACCTCAGCAGGCGCAGCCCCAGCCCGTCTACCAGCAGCCCGTGCAGCAGGCGCCTCAGCAGCCCGTCTACCAGCAGCCCGTCTACCAGCAGCCGGTGGCGCAGCCTGTGTGCCAGCAGCCCGCAGTCGCCGACAGCGGCAGCTTCGGCTGGGCCGTGCTCGGATTCTTCCTCCCGCTGGTGGGCCTGATCCTCTTCATCGTGTGGAGGCAGACGAAACCCAAGTGCGCGAAGATGGCCGGCATCGGCGCCATCGTCGGATTCGTGCTCGGCATCATCTTGAGCATCGTGTCCAGCGTGCTGCTAGCCGCGGTGGCTTCCTCGTATTACTACTATTACTAGGAGGCAGGGCGGAAAGCAGCGGCGGCGTCAAGCGGCCGCTCGGCGGGTCGAGCGCGGCGGAAGCGCACAGGCCGCCAATCAGCCGGAACCAGGGGACGATGCATCGCGTCGTCCCCTTCTCTTGTGCCCCTTTTCCGCCAGCGGGTCCTTCTCGGCGCGGCAGAGCAGCCAGCCCGCCACGCCTCCTAAAACCGCATACGGCAGCCACGCGAACCCGTAGCTGTACAGGGGCATGACCTCCACGAACGAACAGATGCCGAAGGCGTCGTGCAGGGCCAGCGGCAAACTTGCCAGGAAGGCCCCGAGCGCCGCGCCCTGGTACAGGCGCCGCGAGGGAATGAGCCGCGCGAACAGGATCAGCACGATGGTGGTCATGAACGGCGGGCACACCATGGCGAGCACGGGCGACGCCCAGCGGATGATGTTGTCCAGCTGCAGGTTGCAGATCAGAATGCCCGCGACCACGCAGAACACGACGCCGAAACGATACCCCACGCGGTCGTGGGTGAGCTGGCGGAAGTACTCGGCCGTGGCGCTTATGAGGCCGATGGCAGTGGTCAAACACGCCAGCAGCACAACGAAGCCCAGAATGACGACGCCGGTGCGGCCCATCAGGTGCTCGGTGATCGCCACGATCAGCGCGGCTTGGTCGAGGCCCGGCCCAAAGGTCTGGCCGGTCGTCGCCCCCAGATAGGTGAGGCCACCGTAGATGGCAGTCAGCAGCACTGCGGCGACGAGGCTCGCGAACGTGAGTATCCGCAGCTGCTGGCTGCGCGCCTTGAATCCGTCGCCCTTGAGGGCGTTCTGCAGCACGATGGAATACCCGATGACGCAGATGATGTCCATGGCCTGGTAGCCCGCCGAGATGCCGTCCTGCACCACCATGCCGGAATGAGGCTCGCCGATGGGGCCGAGCGGGTTCGCGATGCCGCACGCGATCAGCGCGCCGACCCCCAGGACCAGAAGCGGCGTGAGCACCTTGCCGATGATGTCCACCACCTTCGACTCGGCGATGGTCAGCAGGAGCACCAGCGCGAAGAACCCCAGCGAGAACGGCAGCATCGGGACGCCGTCGCCAAACAAGGGCGTGACGGCCATCTCGTAGGTGGTGGCCGCGGTGCGCGGCATGGCGATCAGGATGCCCGTGCACACGATGGCCGCCGTGTTCAGGATGTTGGCCGGAACCTTCCCGATGGTGCGGCTGAAGGCGACCTCTCCCCCGCCGGCGGCGTTGAGCGCGTAGATGCCGACGCATGCCATGACCACGTCGATCAGCACGAAGAACGCAAGCCCCACCGGCCACAGGCTTCCGCTTTCCATGCCGAGGTAGGGCGGGAAGATCAGGTTGCCCGCGCCGAAGAACATCGCGAACAGGGCGAGGCCCGTGACCCAAGTCTCCTTCGTCATCGCCTCGCCCCCTTCCGTCGGCGCCGTTGTCCGCGCATCGCGCTGCATCGAATCGCGTTTCTTCGATTATGCGACCGATAAGCCGCCCGCAAGACCGCGGGGCGAAACCGTTGCGCGCGCGTCAGGGGACGTTCACTTTCCGCGTCAGGGGACGTTCGCCTTCGACGCGCTCCTTCGTCCCCGCTGCCACGAACTCACTCCGAGCGGCAGGCCAGCGCCCACAGCGGCAGCGCAACGACCATGCAGGCGATCAGGATGACGCCGATGCCCACCACGCAGTCGGGAAACGGCAGCATGATGAGCGCCATGCCCGCCACGCCGGCCGCCGTGTTCAGGAAGTTGATCATGGTGCTGGCGCTCCCGGTATCCTTGCGCGCAAATCCCAGCAGCAGGTTCGTCGCGTAGGGGCGCATCGTGGCCTCGAGCGTGGCGAACACCACCATGAGCGTCGCAAACAGCCACACCGACCGGTCGCCGGCCACAAACATGGCGATTCCGCACGCGATGCCCGCGACGACGAGCACGTACGTGAACGCATACGGCGACAGGTTCTTCCCGAAGCGCAGATGAAGAACCGGCCCCAGGGCGGCCAGCACCCAGAAGATGGCACGCCATGACGCGAACTGGATGATGAAGCCTCCGAGCAGCGGCGCCACCACCGGCCCCACAGCAGGAAGGCGTTCGCAATGTCGGCGGCCGCGCGACGTTTCTCCCTGTGCGATAATCGGGTCATGGAAATCGACGCGAAGGCACTCAGGAAGCGAACGCAGCGGGGCATCATCGCCGCCGTTGGCTGCTATCTCATGTGGGGCATCTTTCCCCTGTACTGGAAGCTGCTCGACGGCGTCAGCTCGTTCGAGGTCATCGCACAGCGCATCATTTGGTGCTTCGTCTTCACCGCGATCATCTGCTTCGTGGGGCGGTGGGACTTCATCGGGCTGCTGAAGAATCGGCGCGCACTGTACTACCTCGTTCCGGCGTCGGTGCTCATCACGCTGAACTGGAGCACCTACATCTTCGCCGTCGACATGGACCGCATCGTCGAGACGTCCATCGGGTACTACTGCAATCCGCTGGTGTCGATCGTGCTGGGGCTCGCCATCTTCCGGGAGAGGCTGACGCCTCTGCAGTGGGCCGCGGTCGCTCTGTGCTGCGGCGGCATCGTGTTCTTCGTCGCGGGCTACGGCGAGGTGCCGTGGATATCCATCGTGCTGGCCATAAGCTTCGGGCTGTACGGCGCAATCAAGAAGAAGGGCGGCTACCCGGCCGTCGAGGCCATCGCCGTGGAAAGCACCGTCATGCTGCCGTTCGCCATCGTGTTCGCCGTGGCGTTCGCCTACGTCAGCGGAAGCCACGGGTTCCTGGGCGACATGGGCAGCGCATCAGGGTGGGCGACCACCGCGCTGCTGATCGGCGGCGGAGCGATAACGGCGGCGCCGCTCATCCTGTTCGCGACGGCGGCGAACTCAATCCCGCTCACGCTGCTGGGGTTCATCCAGTACCTGAGCCCCACCATGGCGCTGCTGATCGGGGTCTTCCTGAACGGCGAGCCGTTTACGCTGTCGCATGCGGTGTGCTTCGGGTGCATCTGGTGTGGGCTTGCGCTCGTGGGCGTGGACGCCGTGCGCCAGAAGCGTCGCAGCGACGCGACGGGTTAGGCCGCCTGCAGGCTAGGGCAACGCGGCGTCACCCGCGCGCCCAGCGCTCCTTCGGCAGGTAGGCGAAGTACTCGGCGCGCACATCGCCCATGAGCTCGCACGGCACGCCCTCCTCGGTGTGATGGTGGGCGAAGCCGCACTTCTCCATGACGCGCTTCGACCGGGCGTTCGCGTCGTGGCAGCTGCACCAAAGGCCCGACAGGCCCAGGTCGACGAACCCATGGCGCGCAATCTCGCGCACGGCCTCGGGAATGAGCCCGCGCCCCCAGTGCGGCACGCCGATCCAGTAGCCGACCTCGGCTTCGTCGTCGGCGACTTCCAGGTTCGCCGCGTCGCGGAACAGCAGTCCCACGCTGCCGACGGGCAGCCCGGTTTCCTTCAGCACCACGGCATAGGTCTCGGGCGCCGACAGCACGTCACGGATGATGTCGCGGCTGTTCTCGACGCTGGCGTGCACGGGCCAGCCGGCGATAGGGCCCACCTCCGGGTCGCGGGCATAGCGGTATAGCTCTTCGGCGTCGTCCTCGCGCCACGGGCGCAGGACGAGCCGCTCGGTTTCCAGCGTTCGGGCCATGATGGCTGCCTTTCGGTTCGGATCGTGCGCGGGGCTGCAGACTCGCACGCAGGCGCGGGCTTGCAGTTTTTCCCATGATATCGCCAGGGACGAGACACGAGCGTAAATCCACGCGGAATACGCGCGCATCCCGCGCATGCGGAAACCTGCCCGACAAGACGCGCCCATCCGCCCGACGTGCAGAAATCCGGGTCGAAATGGCGCGCAACGGACGCCAAATTCCACGCTAAACTCCTCAAATTCCGTGCCGCGGCCCACGCGCCCCCGCCATCCCCCTCCCATTCCTCGCGCCCGGCAAAGCTATGATAGCCTTTACCGCATGAACGCCGTCATCGACGCATACGTCTCCGAATTCAGCGGAAACTTCAGCGCAGCCATCCTGGTGTGGCCGCTGCTTTCGCTGCTCATCAGCCTGCCGTTCCTGATATATCTGTACCGACGCGACGGCTGGCTGCACCTGACCACGACCCTGGCGATCTACGCGAGCGTGCTGTACGCGGCCGGACTCGTGTGCTTCACGCTGTACCCGCTGCCTTCCGGCGATTCCGGGCCGGGCATCACGTACGGCATCGAGCCCATCCTCAACCCTCTGAACTTCATTGACGACGTCTCGCGCAACGGGCTTCACGCTGCGCTCCAGCTGCTCTTCAACATCGTGCTCTTCGTGCCGCTCGGCTTCATCGCGAGGACGCTCCTGAAGTTGGAAGTGATCCCCACCCTGGCGATCTCCTTCGGCGCGACGTGCCTCATCGAGACGGCGCAGCTTACCGGGCTGTTCGGGACATACCCCTGCGCGTTCAGAACCTTCGACGTCGACGACATCATCTGCAACACGCTCGGCGGCCTGCTGGGATGGGGCCTGGGGCTTCTGGCCGTCAGGCTGGTCATGGACGAGTCGGCGCAGCGTCCGCCCATCACGCACAGCCCTGGCTTCGTGCGCAGATGCGTGACGCTTTGGACGGACGCCTTGATCATCAACGTCTGCGTCGTCGTTCCGCGCATTCTAATCGCCGTGGCCTTAAGAATGCTGTTCGGAAGCTCCCTCGACGCCGACAGCCTCCTTCTCGAGCGGATCAACCAGGCGGCGATGGTCGTTCTCTTTGTCATTTCGTTCGCCATCGTCGAAGTGGTCGTCCCGTGGCGGAATGATGGAAGCACGCCGAGCGGCATGTTCTACCGCATGTCGTGCGAAACGCGGGAACGTGCTGGCAGAAACCGCGTGGCCTTCTACGCGCTGCGCACCGTGACGATTCTGCTGGTGCTTGTCTTCCCGAAGTACGCCGCGCTGCCACTGGCGCTGTTCTTCCTGTTCGCGCGGAAGATGCCCTACGACTTCATGCCGGCAAGTGCGGATGTGGGTGCGGCGAGCCCGAGCGCGGGCGTGGGTATGGCAAGCGCGACGCGTAGGGCGAACATGAGCTCAAGCGTGGGCGCGGCGATCGGGCGCGGCGATCGCCAAGGACGTTGGGATTGAGCGCTATGACCTTCCGCATCGAGGAAATTCGCCTGGAAAGCGACGCCGAACTGCTTGCCGACCCCGTCGATTGTTGGCGCCGCTCCGTCGAGGCGACGCACACGTTTCTCACACAGCGCGACAACCGAGCCTCCCTCGCAACGACAAGATGAACCTTCGTCTACGGATTCCCCATGCAGCGCTCGCGTCAGCGCAAGCGCGATACCATCACGCCAAAGGCAAACGCAAACGGCGCGCAAAGGCAGAGGAGGATGACCAGGTGAGCCAGCAACACGCAAAAGGCGGCACCCCGCCGCACGCCTCTGTTGCCTTCGAGAAAAGCGGCTGCCAGACGCTGCTTCGGAAGCATCCGCACCTCATGAGCCGCATCGAGCAGACCGTAGCAAGCCAGATGGCCAACGGGCTCTTCAAGTCGAAGTTCGCCACGAACGCGCGCTGGCGCGGCCTGCCCATATGGGAATGCCGCGTGAACGAAAAATCCGTCGGCTCGGTGCGCGTCGCGTTCGCGGTGCATGGCGAAAGCGCCACCGTGCTCTTCGTTTCGCCCGAGCTGCAGAAGCGCGCATTCGCCGCCGAACTCGAGCGCTTTCTGGAAAGGAGCCACGCATGAAGCTGGTACCCGTGAAGCAAGCCCAGGCGAAACTGCTGAACGCTATGGCGGACAAGCGACTTCGCGTGCTCACCCTGGCCACGTTCAAGAAGGACCGTTCGGTCACGCTGCGCCGCGCTGCGGAAAGCTGGGAGCTGGAGGAGCACGGCTTCGCGAACGCAACGACCCCGCTCGACGCCGGACCCGCCGGAAAGCGGCTGATCAGGGAGGCGTTCAAGCGGGAGTTCCCGCGCAGCAACAAGCTCTACCTTTCGGAAACGATGGGCTGAGCCCGCCAACGCACCGGAACAGCCGGGACCCGATTCCCTGGAAGCCGAAACGGCCACCCGCGGCCACCAGCAGACAGCCACCCGCCCCTATGCGCGCGTGCGCTCGACCGCCTCGTGCCAGCCCACCAGCAACCGCTCGCGCCACTCGTCGGTGCCGGCAGGCGCGAACACCTCTTCCCCCCGCGCCAAGCCGCGCAGCTCGCCGAGCCCTTTCCAGAAGCCTGTCGTCAACCCCGCCAGATAGGCCGCGCCCAGCGCAGTCGCCTCGGCATCTGCAGGACGCCGGACCGGCAGCCCCAGCACGTCGGACTGGAACTGCATCAGAAACTCGTTCGCCGACGCGCCGCCGTCTACGTTGAGCTGCCGCAGCGTCACGCCCGCGTCCTCCTCCATCGCACGCAACAGGTCGCACGTCTGGAAGGCCAGCGCCTCCAGCGACGCGCGCACGATATGGGCGCGTCCGGCCCCGCGCGTCAACCCGTAGATGGCACCGCGCGCGTCGGCGTCCCACCATGGCGCACCCAGCCCCGTGAACGCAGGCACGACGTAGACGCCTTCGGTGTCGGGCACGCTCGCGGCAATCGCGCTGGAATCGGCCACGTTCTGCAGGATGCCCAGCTCGTCGCGCAGCCACTGCATCAACGCGCCGGCCATGAACACGCTGCCTTCCAGGGCATAGTGCACCTCGCCCGCCTCGGGCGCCACCGCCGCAATCGTCGTCACCAGCCCGTGCCTGCTCGCGCACGCTTCCGTGCCCGTGTTCATCAACAGGAAGCAGCCCGTTCCGTACGTGTTCTTCGCGTCGCCCGGCTCCCAGCATCGCTGCCCGAACAGTGCGGCCTGCTGGTCGCCCGCCACCCCGCAGATGGGGATTCCCTGCACGGTGCCCGGGTTGGCCGTGACGCCGAACCGGCTCGCCGACGGCTGCACGCTGGGCATCATCGAGGCAGGGATGCCGAACAGGTCGAGCAGCCACGGGTCCCAGTCGCAGGCGTGGATGTTGTACAGCATGGTGCGGCTGGCGTTCGTCATGTCGGTGGCGTGCACCGCGCCGTACGTCAGCTTCCAAATCAGCCAGCTGTCGACGGTTCCGAACGCAAGGCCGCCCGCTTCGGCCCGCTCGCGAGCACCGGGGACCTCGTCCAGGATCCATGCGATCTTGCTGGCCGAGAAGTACGGGTCGGGAACCAGCCCGGTCTTCTCGACGATCGTGCGCGCAACCCCGGGGTCGCTGCACAGCCGCTCGATCATGGGAGCGGTGCGGCGGCATTGCCACACGATGGCGTTGTGCAGCGGTTCGCCCGTCTCGCGGTCCCATACCAGCGTGGTCTCGCGCTGGTTGGTGATGCCGATCGAGTCGACCTGCGCCGTGTCGACGTTGTTCGCCAGCAGAAGCTCGGTCAGCACGCCCAGCTGCGACGACAGGATGTCGGCCGGGTCGTGCTCCACCCAGCCCGGCTGCGGGTAGACCTGCGGAAACTCGCGCTGCATGCGCGCAACGATGCGCCCCGCGCGGTCGATCAGCATCGCGCGCGACGACGTGGTGCCTTGGTCGAGCGCGATGACGAACCTCTTGTCGGCGGTGCTTTCCCCCATGATGCGATCCTCCTACGATTGCGCCTGCGCCGGATTCGGCAGCGCAAACCGCATGTAGACGGGATTGTGGTCCGAGTAGGCGAACTTCAGGTCGAGCGTCTGCTGCTCCAGGCATTGCACGTTGTCGGAATAGATGAACGCGTCCATCACCCAGCGGTCGTTGGTACCGTCGTAAGGCCTCCCGGCATCGCGGCACGTGGCCGCCGAGTGGAACTCGCCCGCGTCAAGCTGCGCCTTGCACGCCACGGTGAATCCTTCCGGGACGCCCACGAAGTCGAACGGCTTCGCCCAGCTGGCCTCGGTGTCGGTCGCGTTGCCGTACACCTCGTTCGACACGCCGATCATGTCGTGGTTGAAGTCGCCGCCGGCAATCACGAAGTTGCCCGCGTCGCGCTCCTTCCGCATGTCGGCGTACAGCATGTCGCGCTGCGCCTGCATGATTTGCGCATCGGCCCCGTAGGCAGACAGGTGCACGTTGAACAGCACCAAATCGATGCCGGCGGACGTAGGAACGCGCACGATCGAATAGCATCGGTCGAGGTCGAGCAACTTGCTGAGGCTGTCGGAGATGGGAAGGCTGCGGCGCAGCGCGCTTTCGACCTCGCAATCGGAGAAGGTGACCAAACCGGCGCGGTTGGCGCCGTGCGGCGCGTAGGGCGGCCACGCCAGGTAGGGCGAGTCGTAGTTCTGCGCGAACACGGACGCATCGTCCGGGAAGGCGTCGGTCAGCAGGGTGTATTCGTCCACGTCGTGGCTGCGCGTGCCATTCACGTCGACTTCCTGAAACAGGACGAAGTCGGGCTTCAGCGCCTTGATGGCCTCGGCGGAGCCCAGGACGTTGGCGCGCACGTAGTCGGCGCTCTGCGCCACCGAGCCTGTGCCGCCGTCCATGAAGAAGTCGAAGTCGGGCCCGTAGGCGCCGAACCCCAGGTTTGCGGCGACCACCGTCAGCGGCGTCAGCCCGTCGGCCAGTTCAAGTTGCGGAAGCGGTTCTGCGGCCGCGTTCGCCGGCGGCATGGCTTGCAGCTCCAGGTTGTCCTCCAGCCGGTAATAGCCCAGCATGACGTACAGGACGTAGACGACGAGCGCCACCAGCACCGCGCCGACGACGGAAAGCGTTCCGACGAGCACCTTCTTGCGCATGGGAAACCTCCTGCTCTTTCAGCTTGCCGCCAGGCCCGCGAACATGCGCGAGTCCACCACCGTGGCGCCAATGAAGGCCATGTCGGCGATGTTCGCCTGCTGCACCTGCGGGGTGCGCGACGACGTGGCGTCCTCGACCACGATGACATTGTAGTTGTACGACAGGGCGTCGTAGCAGGTGGTCCGTATGCAGTTCGGCGTGGTGGTCCCGATAAGGACCAGCGTCTCGACGCCGGCCTCCTGCAGGGTTTCGTGCAGCCCGGTGTCGAAGAACGCGGAAAAGCGCGGCTTCACGACGACCGCTTCGCCCGGCATCGCCTGAAGGGAGGCGGGCGCATCCAGGCTGTTGGGGAAGTCGCCCTCGCGGCACAGCGGACGGCCGCCCGACAGCCACAGGCCGTGGCGCACCGGCTCGACGTCCGAGCCGTCGGCGGCGTACTCGCGCCGCACGTGGAAGACGCACATCCCGGCAGCGCGCGCCGCGGCAAGCACGTCGGCGCAGGCGTCTATCGTGGCGGCAGCGCCGGCAATGCACAGCGGGGACGCCGGGTCGATGAAGCCCATCTGCATGTCGATCATCAGGAGCGCGCATGGCCCGCGCAAGCCGGCTTTCGGATTTGCTTCCGAGGCTCCGCCCGGGCTGCACATGGATTCGAAGCCGGCGCCCGGTTTGTCCGCGCTGGCTTCCGCATCGCCACCCGGGTTGACTCCCGCTTCCCGCATTTTCGCTGCCCCTTTCCGCACCGCCATGGCGAATGCCGCGCGCCGCCGATCGCTTACAGGCGACGAATCGATTCCCATGCTGCCATGGTAACGCACGAGGGAAGCAGCTTCCCGGCGAGCCGCAATGCCGCCGACTGCATGCTGGCGCACGCGACGGCGAGGTGCGCCTTGTTCGCGCACAGCGCCCGGCGCACCACCACCTCGGGCGTCTGCTCGCCGATGAGACGCCCGACGTCGCGGCCGCCTTCGGAGTCGCGCGCCACCTTCTCGAAGCCGGTCTTCACCCACGTGGGGCACAGCGCCGTGGCCGTGATGCCCGTGCCACGAAGCTCCCAGCGCAGCGCGCGCGTGTAGCGCAACACGAACGACTTGGTGGCGGCGTACACATTCATATGGGGCAGCGGGACGAACGCCGCCGCCGAAGCCACCTGGATGATGCGGCCTCCGCCCAGCATGAACGGCAACGCCAGGTGCGTGACGTCCACGAGGGCGCGGCAATTCAGGTCGATCATGGCGTCGACGTCGGCCTCGGATATGGTCTGCCAGTCGCCGAACTTGCCGAAACCCGCGGCGTTGACGAGGAAGGTCACGCGCGGGCGCTCGCTTTCGAGTGTGTCGCGAAGGCGGTCGACGGCCTCCTTGTCGGTAAGGTCGGCAGGTATGCAGCGCGCCGGCGTGTCCAGCTGCGCGGCGAGGGATTCGAGCACGTCGGCGCCGCGGGCGACGAGCCACAGCTCGTCGGCGACCTGCATCCGGTCCAGCTGCCGCGCGAACTCGCGTCCCAGCCCCGACGACGCGCCCGTAACGATGGCGACGCGCTTTCCAGATGGTGCGCCATGGCGTCCCGGTTCGTTCATCAGCGATCCTTCCTCATGTGGCGTTGAGACCAATCTAGCAGCAAGGAGGTCACGGAAGGATCTCGAAACGCTTATCCGTTACGAGTATGCAAGAGACGGCGGGAGGCTCCAGCTGGCTTCGACTCGCCTCCTTCGGAAGCGCAAGGCCATCGCTTCCACAGCCAAAACGCAGGGATTGTCGAAGGCGAACCGGGCATGGCGCGCAATGCACGTTTTCCGCAGTCGCGTGGCGCGTGCGACGCACGAGCCGACAGACCAACATGTCAGCCGCCCTAGCTGACCAATTTGTAGACCAGCAATCCCACCACTGCGCCCGCGGCGGCACAGAAGGCGAACTTCATGGCAACGGCCGCGGTGGGATGCTTGCGCGCAAAGCCATGCCCCTGACGCTCGTCGTCGCCCATCGGCTCGCCGTTCGCAAACGCGACGATTTCGCGATAGGCGACCAGGTCATGACGGCCCTTGATGCGCTCGACCCACACCGCCGCCGCCATGCCTATCGCGTACAGCGGCAGAAACACGGCGACGCCGGCCACTTCCCCCTTCGCCAGGTTCCCGATTCCCGTCGGATCGCGCCACGCTACGGCCAGTCCCACGAAGAAGGCCACCGCCAGCACCATCGCAACAAGCACGACGCCCGAAAGCCACCGCATCTTGCGCGAGTCTTCCTCGACGGTGCGTCGCATCACCGCGACGTCGCCTTGAATCAGCTCGTCGATGGACACGTCGAACAGCTGGCTGAGCAGCACAAGGCTTTGCACGTCGGGATACGTCTTGTCGTTTTCCCAGCTCGACACCGTCTGGCGCGACACATATACAGCCGCAGCCAGGTCATCCTGCAGAAGGCCGCGCTCGGTCCGAAGCCGACGTATTTGGCCCGCAAGCTCCAACGCGACCTATTCCGCGGCGCCGGGCCTGCCTGCCGCAGCGCCCAAATCCTCGATGCTCTTCGCCATGCGCTTCAACTGCGCGCCCGTCTTCGATGCATATATCATCATCCCCACCGCAAGGACGACCACCGCCACCGCCAACAGCAGCATAAGAATCAACATCGCGTGCTCGGACACCATAACCATTCCTCCGTTCCTTCAATATGCAAAACGCGGAAAACCTTAGCATTGCCGCAGCGATCAGCATGCGCAATCCGGCGAAAAACCCGCGTCAAAAGTGCTTTACATGGCTCCCGAACTGGGCAAACGCAATGGAGCTTCCACGCGGGAAAACCGCGAGAGCGCCGCAGTCCTCACGCCAGACACCACAAGCTCCCGAAGCGGGAGCCAGCCACAAGCCACAAAGCCGGCCGAAGGCCGCCAGGTGCGATCGCCTACGCACGCGTGCGGCGACGGTACGCGGCAAAGCAGAGCAGCGACGCAAGAAGCGCGCCGATTCCCAGCGCCGCAAGAGCGCGGGGAGCCGCGTCTCCCGTTGCCTGCAGCGAATCTCCAACGGCGTCTGGGGACGGCGTGGTGATGACGATCGCAGGCGGCAATGGCGTGTCCGTCGAGCCATCCAGCGAGGGCGGCATGGGCGTGGGCACCCCCGGTGTGAGGCCGTTGCCATCGCCGTCGCCGTCGCCGTTGCCGTTTCCGTCGCCGTTGCCGTCGCCGTTTCCGTCGCCGCCCTCGGCCATCGGCACGATCTCAAGAACGTAGTTCCTCTCGGCGGGAGGCGCGGCAAGACGCCTCAGCACGATGTCCCAAATCGTCGACGCGCCGGCGCCCTCCCGCATGGGTTCGACGGAACACGCCATCCACCGGAACGCGGGGTCCGCGCGCTTCGTGATCTCGTACTCGACCCCGTTGGGCACCTCGAGAGCGAAGTCCTCGGCCCTGGTAGGAACCTTCGATGCAGGCAGCTCGATCCGGGCGTAGCTGTTCTCGTCCCACCCGATAGCCTGGTCGCCCAGCTCGGCGATGGCGAGGGAAACGATCTCGAGCAGCGGGCCGTCGGGGCCAGGGTCG
>CAJUSL010000044.1:11782-14940 GCA_910589135.1 uncultured Eggerthellaceae bacterium | reverse complement strand
TCTCGAGGCAGATGAACTGGATGTAGTGTTCTTCCTCCATCGGGTGGTCGATGCTGCCGATGTTGACGTGGATGCGGCCGCCTTCCATCCGGACGGCCGGCACGTGCTTCTCGAGCGAGGCGTCCTGCGTGTCGGCGACGAGCTCGACCATGTTCTCGCCGCAGCACACCAGCGGCACCCCGCTGTCGAACGCCTTCACCGCGATGTTTCCGCAATGCATGCACTTGTAGAACTTGAGGCTCATGTCTATCTCCTTCTTTCCTCGGGTCAAATCGCCGCGGGGTCGTCCGTCCCCGCCTGCTTCATGCTTTGATTCTTGCAGAGAACCTGCCTCCTGCGGGCCGCCCCCTTGAGGTAGTTTCCGTTTCGTTGCATACGCCAGAAGGACGATGCCGGCCACGACCAGCGGGACCGACAGCACCATCCCCATGGTGAGCCAGCCCCCCGCCAGGTATCCCAGCTGCACGTCGGGCTCGCGCACGAACTCGACGAGGAAGCGGAACGTGCCGTACATGACCAAGAACGCGCCCGCGAACGTGCCGCGCGGACGCGGGGGCACCTTGAGCGAGAGCGCGTAGAGCGCCGCGAACGTGACCAGGCCCTCCAGCACGCCCTCGTAGAGCTGGGAGGGATGGCGCGCCACGTCGCCCGCCACGCCGCCGAAGACGACGCCCCACGGCAAATCGGTGGGGCCGCCCCACAGCTCGCCGTTGACGAAGTTCGCGCACCTGCCGAAGAACAGCCCCAGCGACGCGGCGATGACGCCGAGGTCGCACAGGGTGAGGTAGGGGATGCGCGTGGCCTTCGAGGCAACGATGCCGGCCAAAAACGCGCCGACGAGCCCCCCGTGGAAGCTCATGCCGCCCTGGTTCAGGGCGAACACCTCCAGCGGGTGCGCCAAGTAGTAGCCGTTGCCGTAGAACAGGCAGTAGCCGAGGCGCGCGCCCACGATGATGCCCACGATCACGCAGATCATGATGGTGAGGAGCGAGTCGGCGTCGACGCGCAGGCGCCAGCGCCTGCTCACCCGCCAGATGACGAACGCAGCGATGGCGAACCCGAACACGTAGGCGAGCCCGTACCACCTCACGGCGATAGGGCCCGCCTGGAACGCAACGGGGTCGAGGCTTTGGTAGATGTCGTTCAGCATGTCGGGGGAACGCGTCGGCTACGGGCGGCCCATGCCGGCGCCGATCTCGGCGGCGGCCTCGCGCACTTCCTCGGACAGCTCGTCGGGAATGGGCTGGATGGACGATATCTTCTGCGAGCAGTTCGGGCACGTGAGCGTGAACAGCCCCAGATCGCCGCGTATCACCATGAGCGCCGTGTAGTTGAGCAGGTTGAGGTCGCGCACCCCGCAGGCGGGGCAGTCGAGCATGTATCCGTAGTTGGCCATGGCGCGCCTACAGGAGGAAGCGGTTGGGGTTTCCCTGGCGCCTGAAGCCGGCCGGACGCTCGGACAGGTCGGGGCCGTGGACCAGGAAGTGCTCGCAGAACCGGCATATCTCCTTGACGGCCGCATCGTAGTCGCGGTCGGGGTTCAGCAGCACCTCGAAGTCCCCGCACACCACGTGCGTGGGCCGCACGCAGGCGGCGAAGTGGCAGTCGGCCGGGCACGGCTCGCCGGGGACGTTGTGGGGGCAGCGCCCCATCATCTCCTCGTCGCAGCCGCGCCTGTCCCAGCATCTTTCCATGGGCTGACCTGCGGGGGCTTCCTACTGGAAGCCGTCCATGAAGTCGGCCGGCATGTCCGCGGGAACGACGCTCGTGACGCCCTCCACGCGGTCCTTGAGCACGCGCTCGACTCCCTGAGAGAGCGTGATCTGCGACATCGGGCAGCCGTGGCATGCGCCCTGCAGCTGCACCTTGACCACGCCGTCGTCGGTCACGTCGATCAGCTCGATGTCGCCGCCGTCAGCCTGCAGGCTGGGACGGATCGCCTCGAGCACCTCTGCTACTTTTTCCTTGTCGACCATGGTGGCCTCCTTGCCGTTCGAACGTTTTCGACCGAATGATAGCACACGCCTACGTGGACCAGTCGACGCCGATGATGACGATGACGTCGGCGTTGGAGCTGTAGAAGTCGCCGCCGTTGACGACGCGACCCGCCCCGATGTCCCGCACGATGGAAAGCGCCGCGTCCTCCAGCTCCTCCCTCGTGTAGACGACCAGCGTCTCGGGATACATGGTCCCGTCGTCGACGTTCCCCACGGAGAGCACGTTGTATCCCAGCTCCGAGAGCATGTTGCCCAGGTTGCCCGCGGCCCCGTTGATCTGCGCGCCGTTGCGCACCTCCACCGAGACCTCCTTCTGGTTCACTTCGCCGATCTCGCGCTCCGTCGACGCGGGGTCCCTGCCCTGGGAGACGGCCTCCATGAGCGTCCGCCAGTCTGACTCGATGCAGCGGTAGACGGGGCTTCCGTCCTTGGCGGACGCCGTCTTGGTGTACGGCACGATGCATTGGTAGAAGGTGATCGAGTCGCCCGGACGGAACGCGTCGCCCAGAGAGAGCAGCTCGGAGGCGGTCCAGTCGGTGTCGATGTAGCGGCTCGCGTCGCTCACGATGCCCGCGAAGCCGATGCCGGTCGAGTCGAGCGCCTTTCGCAGCAGGAGGGTGGTGAACGTCATCCGGTAGGCGGCCGTCGCCTCGAAGCCGCCGGCCACGTTGGTGGCGCGCAGCACGACGAGCGCCTCCTCGCCGTCGAGCTGGTGCTCGCCCGGCTTCACCACGGTCGAACCCGCCTCGGGGTCGTCGATCTCGTGCGTCACGTCCATGGTCACGCCCCCCACGAGGTCGCACATCGCCGCCACCCTGGCGGCATCGGTGCGCACGTAGTGGCTGATGGGGACCCCTGCGAACTTGGAGACGGCGTACACCGCCGCGTCCTCCCCCAGCTCGCGCGGGTAGTCGGCCAGCGAATAGTATCCGTCGTCGGGGAATTCCATCCCTATCTCGGAAGGGATGGTCACAAGGGTGACGGTGCGCGCCTGCTCGTCGATCCTGGCCAGCATGTACGCGTCGTTGGATGGCTTGTCGTAGGAATAGCGGCGGTCGGCGAAATCCGCCACGCACAGCACGTAGCACGGCTGGCCCGGCTGGGCGTCGACGAGCAACGCCTCGACCTCGGGCCCGGGAAGCTGCAGGCGCGCGTCGGTGT
>CAJUSL010000044.1:10056-11772 GCA_910589135.1 uncultured Eggerthellaceae bacterium | reverse complement strand
CTATGACGAGCACGACGAGGGCCTTCTTTCTGCGGCGGCGGCGGATGCCCTCCTCGGCGTACGTGCCGTGCCTGATCCTGCGCTCGTAGAGCTCGTCGCTCTCCATCGACTTCGGCGTGGGGGCGGGCTCGAGCTTCGTGGCGTGGCGCGGCGTCTTCCTGCGGACGGGGCCCGAATGGCGCGGCGCGACGGGCGCGCTCGTGACGTCGGCCACGATGCCCGCCAGCACCAACGTTGCCCCCGCGCGCAGGTCGGTGGAGGACACGGGGGCGCCCTCGAGCGAGCGCACCCCCCGTATGAAGGCGTGATGGTCCTCGAGCGCGATGTCTGCGCCCAGGCGCATCAGCTCGGCGGCGAACATGAAGCGGTTCTCGAAGACGTTCTCGGTGATGATGGACATGCCGTCGGCCAGCGCGGCGAGCAGCATGAACTGCGCCTGCAGGTCGGTGGGGAACCCGGGATGCGGCAGCGTCTGGATGTCTGCCGGCTTGAGCGGCCCCTTCCGGCTGACCGTGATCCAGTCCTCCCCCGTCTCCACGTCGCAGCCCATGGCCTGCAGCTTGACGATGGCCATGCGCAGGAACTCGGGGTCGATGCCCCGCACCGTGACCGGGCCGCCGGTCACCGCGCCGCCGGCCAGGAACGTGCCGCTCTCCACGCGGTCGCCCACGGTGGTGTGGCGACAGGGGTGCATGCTGGACAGCGGGACGCCCTCCACGGTGATGTGGCTCGAACCGTGGCCCGATATGCGCGCGCCCATGGCGTTGAGCATCTCGCACAAATCCGATATCTCGGGTTCGCGCGCGGCGTTCTCGATGACTGTGACGCCGTCCGCCACCACGGCGGCCATGAGCATGTTCTCGGTCGCGCCCACGCTGGGGAACTCGAGCGTGACGCTCGCGCCGTGCAGGCCCTCGGGCGTCGACGCCATCAGCGTGCCGTGGTCGACCTCGAACTTCACGCCCAGCGATTCCAGCCCGACGAGGTGCATGTCGATCTTGCGCGCGCCGATCTGGCATCCGCCCGGCATGGCCACCTGCGCCTTGCCGAACCGGCCGATGAGCGGCCCCAGCACCGAGATGCTGGCACGCATCTTCGAGACCAGCTCGTAGGGCGTGTCGAACTTGTCGACGCGCGAGGTGTCGACGGTCATCGCATGGCCGTCGCGCGACACCTCGGCGCCGAGGCGCTGCAACACCTCGGACATGATGGCGATGTCGGAGATGTGGGGGACGTTCTCGATGGTGCTGACGCCCTGCCCCAGCAGGGAGGCCGCCATGAGCTTCAAGGCCGAGTTCTTCGCCCCAGACGCGTGCACCTCGCCGGTCAGGATGCCGTTCCCCCGAACGACTATGACTTCCTTGGACATGGACTCCCCTTTTTCGTCCCAATCCAAAACGAGACCACGCATCTCATGCGCGGCCTCGCAGGTTGACGTGCGTTCTGTCGACTACTCGCCGAGCGCGCAGCGCAGGAATCCCTTGATGGCGATGGTGCCGCCAAGCTCCTTGGCACAGGCGTTGACGTACTCCTTCACGGTGACGTCGCCGTTCTTCACGAAGGCCTGCTCGGCGAGGCAGTTCTCCTTGTAGAACTTCTCCATGCGGCCCTCGGCGATCTTCTCCTGGATGTTCTCGGGCTTGCCGGACTCGGCGGCCTGGGCCTTGTAGATCTCGAACTCGTGGGCGGCCACATCGGCGGGCACGTCCTCACGGG
>CAJUSL010000044.1:0-10046 GCA_910589135.1 uncultured Eggerthellaceae bacterium | reverse complement strand
ACTCGCGGGTGGCGGACACCGGGCTGAGCGCGGCGACCTGCATCGCGACGTCGCGGCCGCACTTCTGGAAGCCCTCGGAGGCGGGGTCGATGCCCTCGACCTCGAAGTTGACCAGGACGCCGATCTTGCCGCCGGCATGGATGTAGCTGGTGACGGCGGGCGCCTCCACCTCGGCCACGCGGCTGATCTGGCAGTTCTCGCCCATCACGTGGATGCAGTCGGTGAGGATGGCCTCGACGGTCTCGCCGCCCTCGGTGGCGTTCTTGATGTTCTCGACGTCCACGGGGGCGTTCTCGAGCGCCGCGCGGGCAATGCGCTCGGCGTACGCCTTGAACTTGTCGTTCATGGCGACGAAGTCGGTCTCGCAGTTGAGCTCGACGACGGCGCCGCGGGTGCACTCGTCGTTGAGCAGCGCCATGACGAGGCCCTCGTTGGTGGCGCGGCCGGCCTTCTTCTCGACGGCGGCGAGGCCATGCTTGCGAAGGATGTCGACGGCCTGGTCCATGACGCCCTCGGCCTCGGCGAGCGCCTTCTTGCACTCCATCATGCCGGCCCCGGTCATCTCGCGGAGCTCCTTGACCATGCTTGCGGTGATCTCTGCCATTTGCTGGCTCCTATCTACGACGTCGCGCCGGCGCGTCCGGCGCGGGGTTCGATGCTTAAACGGAGGGGACCTCGGAAACCTTCACGCCCTCGGACTCGACTGCCTCGGCGATGGCCTCCTGCTGGTCGGCCGCAGCGGCCTGTGCCTCGGCGGCGTCCATGGTCTTGCCGTCGCGCTTCGCCTCCGAGTCGGAGAGGACGTCGGAGTGCTGCAGGTCGGCCTGCGCCGCGGGCGCGGCGTCGGCGGAGGCCATCTCGGCCTCGGTGACGCCCGCAACGCCGCCGGCGAGCACGGCGTCGGCGATGAAGTTGCACAGCAGGCTGACGCTGCGGATGGCGTCGTCGTTGGCCGGGATGCCGTAATCGACGTCGTCGGGGTCGCAGTTGGTGTCGAGCGTGCCGATGATCGGAAGGTTGAGCCTGCGGGCCTCGTGGACGGCGATCTCCTCGCGGCAGGTGTCGACGATGAAGACGGCGTCGGGGAGCTTCTTCATGTTGCGCACGCCGTTGAGGTTGGCCTGCAGCTTGGCGAGCTCCTTGCGCTTGAGGATCTGCTCCTTCTTGGGCAGCAGCGCCATGCGGCCGTCGGCCTCCTGCGCCTCGAGCTCCTCCATGTACACCACGCGCTGGCGGATGGTGACGAAGTTGGTCAGCATGCCGCCGAGCCAGCGGTTGTTGACGTAGGGCATGCCGCAGCGGTTGGCGGCGTCGGCGACGACTTCCTGCGCCTGCTTCTTGGTGCCGACGAACAGCACGGTGCCCCCGCGGCCGGCGAGGCTCTTCACGAACGAGTACGTCTGGTCGAGCGCGACGAGGGTCTGCTTGAGGTCGATGATGTAGATGTCGCCGCGGCTGCCGAAGATATACGGCTTCATCTTGGGGTTCCAGCGGCGGGTCTGATGCCCGAAGTGGGCGCCTGCCTCGAGAAGCGAGGCGATGCTTACCTTGGTTGGGGTTGCCATACCGTTCTCCATTCGTTAGTCCTCTGCCCCAGGTCATCCCCTCTTCCGCAGCCTTTTCCGGGTGGCCACTCGCGGCGTCGGGTCGCTGAGGCATGTGTAATTAGAAACCGCACCATGATACCACTATCGATGTCAGGCGCAAGGGCCTTCGCACGACAGGGGGCGGAAGCTTCGCGCATGCCGCGCAGGGCGCGTCGGGAAACGTTCGCCCTCGACGCGCCGCATCGTGCGCGAAGCCTCTGCCTTCCAACTACTTGTACTGGGAGGGGTGCTTCCTGAAGAAGTCGAACTTCGGCGGCAGCTCGCACACCTGGTGGCGCGCGTCGTCGATCTCGGACGCAGAGCACAGCTCGTCGTTGCCATCGAAGTCGTAGTTCCAGCTGAAGAACTCGTCGGCGTCGAAGTCGAGGTAGCTGCAGATGGCCTCGCAGCCGCGCGGGACGATCGGATGCATCATCAGCGTGCACACGCGCAGCAGGTAGTACGAGTCGACCAGCGCCTGGCGCCTCAGGCTGCGCGCGTCGGCCTCGCCCGCCTCCTCGGCGTCGGCGGCCTCCTTGATCTTGGAGGCCCAGTGCTTGTTGGCGTAGCGGATGAAGCTGTCGGCCAGCTGCATGATGGAGTGCAGCTCCACCTTGTGCATGAGCGCGTCGTACTCGGCCAGGGCGCGCTTGGCCGCGGCCACGACGTCGGGCGTGACCGCGCCGAGCGGCATGTGGCCCTCGAAGTTGTTCTGCGACTCGTAGAAACAGCTGCGCGCCAGGCGGTTGAAGACGTTCGTCAGGAGCGCGCCCTCCTTCAGCGCCGGATCGGCCACGCGGCTGTCATTGCGCTGCTCGTCGGTGAGCTTCGGGTCGAACGGCTTCGGGCTGAACGCGACCGACTTCTGGTCGAGCCCGAGCGCAAGGAAGTGCGCGCGCAGCTGCTCGGCCGTGTAGTGCTCGAGGAGCTGCTCTCCGGTGGGGGGCTTCGCCTCCCCCGACGAGGACGCCTTCGTCTTGCCGAACAGCAGGTGGTAGTTGGCGATCAGGTTGCTTTGGCGCAGCGGGCGGGCGTCCGCGCCGCCGAACACGCCGCGCGAGCCCAGCGCCTCCCAGATCGCAGGCTGGGCGACGCCGTAGAAGTACAGGTTGTCCTGCCCGATGAACTGGTAGACCTGGGACTCTTCCGAGCACCAGAAGTCGCGCCACGTCTCGCGCGGAAGCCCGAGCGCGTCGTTGGCGGCGATGGTGAAGGAGATGGGCGCCCACAGTGACTCGGGCCAGCACCACACCGTGAGCCCTTCGACGCCGTCCATGTCGGGCGCGCGCACGCCCCATTCGATGTTGCCCGTGATGCGGAACGGCACCAGCGTCTTGGAGGTGCGGAAGCGGATGTTCGCCTTCTCCAGCACGCTTCTGGCCGCGTCGCGGTCCTCGATGGAGTCGAACTGTATCTCGAAGCTGGCCTTGCCCTTCTCGGCCTCGCGGCAGGTGTGCGGCGGCAGGTCGCCGGCGAGCTTCGCGTACTCGTCGTACGCCTCGTTCTTGACGAACACGATGGGCGGCCCCAGGAACTCGCCGATCGTGGTGGGCACGATGCCGCGCACCTCCTCGTCCTGCTCGAGCCGCTCGACGTAGCCCTTGAGAAAGCCTGAGAAGTCCGGCAGGTCGAAGTACCAGTTGTTCACCGGGCGCATGACGGGGGTGGTGCCCGAGACGGTGGACACCGGGTCCATCAGGTCGGCCGGGCTGTACTGGTGCCCCAGGCTGCATTCGTCGGCGTAGGCGGCGTCGGCCTTGCAGCCTTGCACCGGGCAGCACTTCCCCACGACCTGGCGGCCGTTCAGGAACGTGTTGGCCTGCTCGTCGAAGAACTGCAGCGTGGGGGACAGCGTAAGGTGCCCCGTCTCCTTCAAGCCTTCGACCAGCGCGTAGGTGAGCTCTTGATGGACCTCGCCCGCGTGCCCGATGCCCGACCCCCCGAAGATGTCTGGCTGCACGTCGAAGGACGCGAGCGTCGCCGCCTGCCGGTCGTGGTTGCCCATGACGTACTCGGCGATCGTGCCCTGGAAGCCGTCGTTCTCGACGGCCTTGCGGTACCCCTCGTCGATGGGCGACCCGAAGCAGTCCGTGCCGCTCACGAAGCGGACGTTCGCCTTGCCAATGCGGTCCCGCAGGAAGCGGGCGAAGGCGTCGGCGGGCACGAACACCCCTCCGATGTGGCCGAAGTGCAAGGGCTTGTTCCCGTAAGGCATGCCCGCCGTGACGACGGCGCGCTTGGGCCAAACCGGGTCTGCTGCTGCGTGTGGCATGTTCCTACCTCGTCTGCGTCGATTCCAGCCTCTGCGCCAGCGCGGACAGGGCCTCGTCGTCGGCGGATTTCGTCTGGCCCAGCGCATCGAGGAGCGTGAGCAAGCTGGACGGTTGGTACAGCGTGAGCGACGTGGTGTCAAGGGGCTCGCCGTATCCGGCGTTGCTCGACGCCTGGGCCACGGCGTCCTCAAGGTAGCCCAGCTCGTCGGCAAGCCCGTTCTCGACGGCGTCGAAACCGGTGAAGGTCATGCCGTTGGCAAGAGCCCTGACCTCGTCCTCGGCCATGTTGCGGCCTTCGGCCACCACCTCGACGAAGTCGGCGTCGATCTGGTCGACCAGGTCCTGGTACCAGGCGCGCTCCTCCTCGGTCAGCGGGCGGTTGCCGTACGAGGAGTCCTTCGACTCGGCCGAGGTGATGTTCTCGATGCGGATGCCCAGCTTCTCGTAGAGGCCCGAGAGGTCCGTCACCTGCAAGGCGACGCCGATCGCGCCGATGGCGGTCGTCTTGGCGGCGTAGATGTAGTCGGCCTGCGACGATATCTCGTAGGCGGCGCTGGCGTTGGTGGCCGCGCTGGACACCACGATGGGCTTCTCGAACTCCTTGACGTAGTGCGCCATCTCCTCGCCCGCGGTGGCGACGCCGCCGCCTGAGTTGACGCGCAGCACGACGGCCTTGATGTCGCCTCGGCGCTCGGCCTGGTCGAGCAGGCTGCGGAGGCCCGACGGGCTGCACGCGGTGCCGTCGTACTGGATGGTTCCGTCGATCGAGATGACGCCCACCTTGGGCCTGCCGTCGTCGACGGATTCCGCGGAGCCGGACGTGCCGAACATGCCCATGGAGGTGTTGGCGATGCTGGTGCACGACGCGATGGACGCCACGATCACCACGCAGAGCGCGGCCACGGCGGCTATGCCCACCAGGTACCCCTTGCCGCCCCTCCGGGGCGCTGCCGCCATGGGCGGAGGCGACACGAACGCCGGACGCCCCTGCGGCTGGGGCATCCCGCCCACGTTGGAAGGCATGCCGGTCTGCGGCGCAGGGCCTCCTTGCGCCTGGCTTGCCGGGGCGGGCTGCTGGGCCTCCCCGACGGCTCCCTGTTCGGTCTGTCTAGGGTCTTCGTTCATCGCGCCCCCCCGCGTCCGTGGCCTTGGCGCCCGAGCACTACAGCTCGAAGCTTTCGTCCATGCGGCTCGACGACTTCGCCCGCCGCGCCGTCTTGATGAGGAATTCCGCGTTCGTCTCGGTCTGCGACAGCGACTTGTTCAGCATGTCCATGGACCTCTCGGGGTTGTTCGCGTTGGAGAGGACCCTGCGGACGGCCCAGATGAGCGGAGCCTCCTGCGCGTCGAGCAGCAGCTCCTCCTTGCGGGTGCCGGATGCGACCACATCGATGGCCGGGAAGATGCGGCGGTCGGCCAGGTTGCGGTCGAGCCTGATCTCCATGTTGCCGGTGCCCTTGAACTCCTCGAAGATGACCTCGTCCATCTTCGACCCCGTGTCGATGAGCGCCGACGCGAGGATGGTGAGCGAGCCGCCTCCCTCGATGTTGCGCGCGGCGCCCAGGAAGCGCTTCGGCGGGTACAGCGCCGTGGAGTCGACGCCGCCGGAGAGGATGCGGCCCGAGGCGGGCTGCGCCAGGTTGTAGGCGCGGGCCAGGCGCGTGATGGAGTCGAGCAGGATGACGACGTCCTCGCCTTGCTCGACCAGGCGCTTCGCGCGCTCGATGACGAGCTCGGCCACGGCGATGTGGTTCTCGGATGGCATGTCGAAGGTGGATGCGATGACCTCGCCATGGATGGAGCGCTCCATGTCGGTGACTTCCTCGGGGCGCTCGTCGACGAGCAGGCACATCAGGTGCACCTCGGGGTTGTTGGCGTGGATGGCCGCCGCGATGTCCTTCAAGACGGTGGTCTTGCCCGCCTTGGGCGGCGACACGATGAGGCCGCGCTGGCCCTTGCCGATGGGGGCGGCCAGGTCGATGACGCGGGCCGTGAGGGTGTCCTTGCCGTGCTCCATCATCAGGCGCTCGTCGGGGAACACCGGCGTCAGGTCGGAGAACTTGGGACGGTGGCTGACCTCGTCGACGGGCACGCCGTTGATGGCGGTGACCTTCTGGATGGCGGCGAACTTCTCGCCCTCGCGCGCCGGACGGGTGCTGCCGGAGACGGTGTCGCCCTTGCGCAGCCCGTTGCGGCGTATGGTGGAGAGCCCGACGTACACGTCCATCTCGGAGGGAAGGTAGCCCTGGGTGCGCAGGAAGCCGTACCCGTCCTGCAGGATGTCGAGGATGCCCTCGACCTCGAGGAAGCCCTCGGCGATGGCGAGCGCCTCGTAGATGGCGTCGACCATGTCGGCCTTCTTCATGCCGGACGCGTCGATGTTGAGCTCGGCCGCCTTCTCGCGCAGCTCGGGCACCTTGAGCTCGGCCAGTTCCTCCTTGCTCACGCTGGGAGCGTACTCGCGCTGCTGGCGTCCGTCGCGCTGGCGGCGCTGGCGATGCTGGTTGCGGCCCTGGTTGCGCTGCTGGTGCTGGCCTCCCCCCGACACCTTGGTGGCGCGGCGGCGCGGCGTCTTGCCGTCGAAGCGGCCCGCGTCGTCGGCGTCGGCCTTCTTGTCGTCTGCGTGCTTGTCCTTCGGTGCGGCCTTCGCCTTCGCGGAACGCGCAGGCTTGACCTCCTCGGCGGGCTCTCCTGCGGCCTTGTCGTCCGCCGCCTTCTCGGCCTCGGACGCCTTCTTGTTCTTGGAACCCTTCGGGCGCCCGCGCTTCTTCGCGGCGCTTTCCGCCGTCTCGGGCTCGGTGGACTCGGTCTTGCTTTCCTTGCTTTCAGTGGCGCTCATTTATTTGACTTTCTCCCAATCTGCTACGAATGCCTCGATGCCCCTGTCGGTGAGCGGATGGCCCACCATCTTCTTCAGGACCCCGAAGGGCACGGTTGCTATGTCGGCGCCCATAAGGGCGCACTGCGTGACGTGGTTCGCGCTGCGGATGGACGCCGCGATGACCTCGACCTGCTCGCCGTTCGCGGTGTTCTGCGAGAAGTCGTAGTTGCCTACCGCGTCGACGATGTTGGCCACCTGCTCGATGCCGTCCTCGGATATGTCGTCGAAGCGCCCGACGAACGGCGAGATATAGCGTGCGCCGGCACGGGCGGCCAGAAGCGCCTGCGGCACGGTGAAGCACAGCGTCATGTTCACGCGAATGCCCTCGTCGGCAAGCGTGCGGGTGGCGGCGAGGCCTTCGACCATCGTCGGTATCTTCACGACGACGTTGGGCGCGATGGCCGCAAGCTCGCGTCCGTCACGCACGAGGTCGTCGCGCGTCATGGCCAGCGACTCGGCCGAGACGGGGCAGTCGGGGCCGACGATGTCGCAGATGCGCTTGATGTGGTCGTTGAAGTCGGCGAGCTTGCCCCCGACGCGCGCATAGAGCGTCGGGTTGGTGGTGACGCCTGCGAGCGCCCCCCAGCTTGCAGCCTCGGAAATCTCGTCGATATCGGCGGTATCCAAGAAGAATTTCAATGTTCCTCCTCGTCGTTTTGCCATGCCGATGCACGGAAGGCGGGTTTTCGATGCTTTCGGATTGGCTGGACGCGATTGCGCCCGTCAGGAAATTCGATGGATTCAAAGTATCACAACTGCCGGGCGGCAGCAACGGCAAATCGCCTATTGAGGCGGCTGCACGCCGAGATGCTCGAAGGCGCGGGGGGTGGCCTGGCGCCCCTGCGGGGTGCGCACGATGAACCCCTGCTGCATGAGGTAGGGCTCGTAGACGTCCTCGACCGTGTCGGGCTGCTCGGACAGCGCGGAGGCGAGCGTGGTGAGGCCCACGGGGCGTCCCGAGAACTGCACGCAGAGCACTTCCAGCACCTTGTTGTCCATCCGGTCGAGGCCCATCGCGTCGACCTCGTAGAACTCGAGCGCATCCTTGGCGACCGGGCCGGTTATGCAGCCTTCGGCCCTGACCTGCGCCCAGTCCCTGACCCGCTTCAGCAGGCGGTTGGCAAGGCGCGGCGTGCCGCGCGAGCGCAGCGCTATCTCGTGGGCGCCCTCGTCGTGCACCTCGACGCCGAGGATGCCGGCCGAGCGCGCGACGATGGCCGCGAGCTCGCGCGGCTCGTAGTACTGAAGGCGCAAGGCCATGCCGAACCGGTCGCGCAAGGGACCCGTGAGCAGCCCGGTGCGCGTGGTTGCCCCGATGAGCGTGAAGGGGGGCAAATCGAGCCTGATTGACCGCGCCGCCGGCCCCTTCCCCACCACCACGTCGAGGGAGAAGTCCTCGAGGGCGGGATAGAGCACCTCCTCCACCGAGCGGTTCATGCGGTGGATCTCGTCGACGAAGAGCACGTCGCCGGGCTCGAGGTTGGTGAGGATCGCGGCCAGGTCGCCCGTGCGGGCTATGGCGGGCCCGCTGGTCACCTTCAGCGACGAGCCGATCTCGTTGGCGACGACGTTGGCCAGGGTGGTCTTGCCCAGGCCGGGAGGCCCGTAGAACAGGATGTGGTCGACCGCCTCGCCGCGGCTCTTGGCCGCCTCGATCAGGATGGACAGCGCCTCCTTGTTGCGCTCCTGCCCGATGTAGTCGGCGAGCAGGCGGGGACGCAGGCTCGCGTCCAGGCGCGCATCCTCGGGGGTCTCGGAGGGCGACATGGTACGCGCGCCGGCGTCGGGCGAGTCGGCCGCCTCGAACACCATGCCCTCTATCTCGACTCCGTCGGCCATGGCCTACGCCATCCTCTTCAGCGCATGCTGCAGCAGCGCCGACTCGTCCATGCCGGCGTCTGCGTCCTGGCAGGCGAACTCGATCTCGTCGGGCGTGAAGCCCATGGACTTCAGCGCCTCCCGCACAGCGCCGAGCGCGGGCGCCTCGGGAGAGCCGTCCGCGGCGGGAACGGCGACGGGCGCGTCCTGCTGGAACTTGTCCTTGAGTTCGAGGATGATGCGGGACGCGGACTTCTTCCCGATGCCGGGGATCTTGGATATGGCCTTCGCGTCCTGCGCAACGACGGCCGAGACCAGCTCGGAGGGACTCATGCACGACAGGGACGCGAGCGCCGTCTTGGGGCCGATGCCGCTTATTTGCACGAGTTCGTCGAACAGGCTTCGCTCGTCCTCGGCGGCGAACCCGAACAGGACGCCCCCCGCGTCGCCGACCGACATGCGGCACAGCACCCGCGCATGCTCGCCGACCGCCGGAAGCGACGCCACGGCGCTCTGCGACATGCTGAGCGCGTAGCCCACGCCGCCGACGTCGAGGCACATGCCGCCTTGGCCCTTCGAAGCCACGATGCCGTCGAGAAACGCGATCATGCGACCATCCCTTCGTGAGTGACGTAGCAGATGGCCGCGGCGAGGGCGTCGGCCGCATGGTCGGGATGCGGGGCCTCCTTCAACCCGAGTATCTGCTGCACCATGTACTGCACCTGGCGCTTCTCGGCGTTGCCCTCGCCGACGACCGCCATCTTGATCTGGCTGGGCGTGAACTCGCCCACCTTGAGGCCGCCCTTGGCGCAGGCCACGAGCGCGGCGCCGCGCGCCTGGCCGGTGCCGAACGCCGCGGTGACGTTCCTGTCGAAGAAGATGGTCTCGATGCCCAGGCATTCGGGCGAGAACCTGGCGATGACGGCGTCGACCTGGTCGTGGATCTTCATGAGGCGCGCCGCGATGTCGTGGCCAGCCGGCGTGCTGACGCAGCCGTACGCGACGCACGACAGGCGCCCTGCGCGCTGCCTCATGACCCCCCAGCCGGTGTTGGCCAGGCCAGGGTCTATGCCCATGACGATTCTGTCCATGAAAGAAAACATCCCCATCCGCTATATATGGATGGGGATATAATAGAACATATGTTTGCGTAATGCAAGGACGCTATGCGTACAGTTCCTGCATCTTCTTCAGATGCTCGTAGCGCTCGGCGGCCTCGCGCTCGTTCTTCTCGAACAGCTCCTCGGCGCGGCCGGGGAACTCGCGGGTCAGGCGGCTGTAGCGCGCCTCGTTCATCAGGAAGTCCTTGACCTCGCCCGTGGGCTCCTTCGAGTCGAGCACGAAGCGCTTGCCCTCCGGCGCGGACGGGTCGAAGCGGAACAGGTTCCAGTACCCGCACTCGACAGCCTTGGCCATCTCGGTCTGGCAGTTGCTCATGCCGCCCTTGATGGAGTGCATCTCGCAGGGGCTGTAGCCGATGATGAGCGA
>CAJUSL010000043.1 GCA_910589135.1 uncultured Eggerthellaceae bacterium | reverse complement strand
GACCCAAACCGCATGATAGTGATGGCCAACCAGCTGTCCGACAACTACGGGATAGACACCACCAGCTTCGCGCAGAACAACGCCACCATGTGCCAGGCGACCAGCCTGGTCACCCATAGCGTGAAGGCGAAGAGCCTGCGCCTCAAAGGATGCCCCAAGCTGCAAAAGCACCTAGGGAACGCCGTCGAGGACGACAAGGGCTCCTACGGCACCCGATTCGGGAAGGACGCCTGCAGCTCGAAGATAGACGGCGCCATCGCGCTCGCCATCGCCGAGCTTGCCTTCGAGAAGCTGGTGGACGGCTCGGAGTACAAGCCTTTCAACATCTAAAATCTCACCTCCCGTCTAAGGTTTCCCGTGTCGAAAGGAAACCGATGGGAATCATCGACAGGATATTCGGGGAGGCGCCCCGGCCTGCTGGGCAGCAGGAAAGACAGCCGGAGATCGTGAGGGTCGGAGCTCCGTTTGGGGTCGCCACCCCGCAAGGATACGGCTCCCTGATGTCCGTTGACTACGCGGCGTGCGAACAGACCAAGGCGCGTTCGCTCTCGTCGCTGCCGTGGACGGTAGTCCGCGACGGCAGCCCGAAGGAGCGCATGCCAGACCACCCCATCGCCAGGCTGCTCTCCGGCATGGCGAACGAGGACATGACCTCAACCGACCTGCTTAGCTGGCACCGCCTTAGGTGCGACACCTTCGGTGTGGCCTATTGGAGGTTCGAATGGCGCAAGGGGCAGGTCGTCGCCATCTGGCCCGTCACGTGCGCGGTGAGCAAGGCGTTCGACATGAGGCGTCCCGAGGGAAAGCGGCGCCTCTACTTCCTCGCCGGCGACGACTACAACGAGCAGGGGACGTACTTCTCCGACGAGGTCGTGCCCATAAGGACGCACATAACCAAGAACGGCTGCGACGGCATGTCCCTGGCGAAGATCGCCGCGGAGCAGATAGGCCTCTCGGTAGACCTGGAGCGGTTCTACCGCTCGATGCTCGAGAACGGCAACCACCACTTCGGCCACGTCGAGGTGCCGGACAAGAACATGCCCGAGCCACAAAGGCAAGACCTCCAGGCCGCCGTAGAGGCCAAGAGCGGCATCGGCAACGCCGGCAAGGCCCCCATCTTCGCGGCGGGGGCCAAGTGGGTAAACGACCAGCAGACCATGAGGGACGCGAGCCTGATAGAGCAGCAGGAATGGGTGCTCCAGCAGGTGTGCAGGGCCTGCAACGTCCCTCCCTGGAAGGTGTACCACCAGAAGGACGCGAACTATGCCGGCTCGCAGCAGATGTCGATCGACTATGTCACCGAGACCATACTCCCGGACACCAGGGCGATCGAGCAGGCCGTGACCCCCGTCCTCAGGGCGATGGGCCACGGGGACTGCCAGCTGAAGGCCAACCTGAAGGGCCTTATGAGGGGCGACGACGCCGCACGCTCCCAGTACTACAGGGAGCTGGCGTACATGGGCGCGTACACCAGGGAGATGATCTGCGAGCTGGAGGACGTAGACCCGCCCGACGGCGTGTCTGCTCCCCTGTTCCCGCTCAACTACGGAACTGTCAACCCCGACGGAACCGTGAACGTGTTCGCAAGCGAGGCGAAGGAGCCCGGCGACGGAAACCAGTCGGGCGCGACGGACTAGGAGGGCGCATGTTCGGAATCAAGGACGAGGCAGGAAGGAAGACCCTGTACATCTACGGCACCATCGGCGAGGACTTCTGGTCGGCGGAGGACTCGAACCGTGCCAAGGAGTTCGCCCAGGCCTTGGACGAGCTTTCCCCCGCGCCCCTGGACATCAGGCTGGACAGCGGCGGGGGCGACGTGTACGAGGGCTTCGCCATCGCCAGCGCCATCCAACGCTACGGGGGCGAAACGTGCACGTACGTGGATGGAATGGCTGCCAGCGCCGCGTCATACATCGCGCTGATGTCAGACCACGTGGTGATGAACGACTTCTCGAAGTTCATGATCCACAACGCGTGGCAGTTCGCGCGCGGGAACAGCGACGAGCTGAGGCGCGCTGCCGACCAGCTGGACGGGGTCAACGACTCAATCGCGGTCATCATCTCCGCGAGAACGGGCATGGAGCTTGACGCCGTGAAGGAGGCCATGCGGGCCGAGACCTGGTACAACGCCGAGGACGCCCTGGAATGTGGGTTCTGCGACGAGGTTGTCAAGACCGAGCACCGCGTCGCCGCATGTCTCGACAGGTCTATCGCGCAGCGGTACTCGAACGTGCCGCCCGACGTGCTGATAACCGACCCGGAGGCTGCCGCGGAGCCGCAGGCGGAAGGCGAGGGAGGGCATCCGCAAGGCATGGAAGAGGGCGTCGCGAGCGACCCCGGTTCCGAAAAATCTCACCTCGATCCTAACATCGTGACCAACGAAGGGGCGGTCGCGGAACAGGCAATCGTCCTCGGCAACCGCGTATACCGAAGGAGCGCACAATGTTGAACTCAAAGACCCTGTTCGCAACCCGCCAGGAGCTCGCGAGCAAACAGTCCGGCCTCATGGCGGACGGGAAGACCGACGACGCCCTCGTCGTGCAAGGGCAGATCGAACAGCTCGATTTGACCATCCAGCACGTCCTCGACGAGGAGGACGCCATCCGCCAGCAGCAGAGCGCCCCCGCGCCGAGCCGGACTCTTGCGGAAGCCGTCCTCGGGGCGCGCGACGAGTTCGGCGGCGTATCCGAAGGGTTCAGGGCGGCCGTAGGCGGCCCCAAGGACTACGACACGACGACGGGGCCGTCCGTCGTCTCCGTGCCGGCTCCCACCGAGATCGACCTTACCATCCCCGGAGCGTCGCCGAAGCTCCTCGGAAGCTTCGCCGCCACGCTCCCGTCCGTTCCCGCGCAGGGCTCCGTCAGCTTCAAGCAGCGCGGCATGCAGTACGGCTCGCCTGACACGTGGGCGGGCGTCGTGGACGGGACGAGCGCCGTCAAGGAGAAGGTCGTCTACACCTGGACGGACGCCGTCGCCAACAAGGAGACCATCGCCGGCTACGTGCCCATCTCCAAGGACTCCATGAAGGACTACGACGAGCTTTCCAGCATCATCCAGTCCGATTTGCTCATCGACCTCTCGGAGAAGCGCAACGCCAAGTTCGTCAACGGCAACAACACCGGCGGAATCATCGGCGTCACCAACACTCCCGGCATCATGCAGTTCGGCACGCCCGGCGGGGCGATGCCGGAGGGAAGCCAGTACAACGCCGAGAAGTGCTTCGAGGCCATCCGCCGCATGCGCACGATGGTCATGAAAGACGCACGCCGCATCCCCACCCACGTCGCGGTCAACCCGGATGTGAAGACCGCGCTCGACCTTCACAAGACCAACGAAGGCTACTACCAGGCGCTCGGCGAGGGCGTGCTGTGGGGCATGGAGATCGTCGAGGACTTCGACGTTGACGGCATCGTGGTCTACGACGCCTTCGCCGCGAAGCAGCGTCCCGTCCACGGCCTTACTGTCGAGGTCAACTACATCAACGACCA
This sequence comes from uncultured Eggerthellaceae bacterium, assembly GCA_910589135.1. Lineage (GTDB taxonomy): Bacteria > Actinomycetota > Coriobacteriia > Coriobacteriales > Eggerthellaceae > MGBC163016. The sequence continues at coordinate 11,479 of CAJUSL010000043.1, read as the reverse complement.
GTTCATCAAGAACGAGCTATGCATCCTCGCCGAGGAGACCACCTGCCTCCAGGTCGTCTACCCCAACGCGTTCTGCTACGCGCCTTCGACGAACCTGCACTAAGGAGGAACCATGCCATTCGTCCGTTGCCCGAAGAGGGTCGTCGTAGACGGCAAGCTCGCCGCGTTCGAGGGCCAGCTGCTCACCCAGGAGCAGGCCAAGGCCCTCGGCGTCGCCGAGCCGGAGAAGAAGCAGCCCAAGAAGGTTTCTTCGAAGTGATCGTACAGCCCGACACGACCGTAAAGCTTGCGAACTCCGAGGCCGTCTCCCTGGAGCTTGGCGTCGATTCGTCGCTCGCGGAAGTTCGGCTCCTTCCGCGCTTCGGCGAGGAGCGTCTTCTGCCACTCTCCGACGCCCGCCGTTTCGATTTCCCGGCGTTCGCCTCCCCGAACACGGTGAGGGTCGAATGGCTCGACCGGCCAGGCTCCAGAGAGGCGGCCTTTGTCAGCTACGTGTCGGTCGTGTCGAGGCACTACTTCCCGCTTTCGATGCTGCGCAAGCTGGACAGCGACCAAGACGGGTTCGACGACGCGGAGGCCTACCCGGATGACATGCTTCGCGACGCCCGCCAGGCGGCAACCGACGTGTTCGAGCAGGCCGCCCGCCGCTCCTTCGTGCGCCGCGTAGGCAGGACGAAGGACTACGGGCGCTCCAAGACGCTGCAGCTCGAGCACGGCGACGTTTGCGAGATCCTGACGCCTGGGTACGTCCAGGCCAGCGACTCGGTCGTGGAGGCGGCGCCCGGCAACGCCGAGCCGTTCCCGAGGTGGGTTGAGTACCTGTACGGAACGGAGGAGATGCCGGCCGAGGTGTCCCGCTCCGTGCTGGAGCTCGCGGCGTACATGCTGCGCCCAACCAACCGCCCCGTCGGCGCGACGGGCGAGAGCACGGACGCGGGGTACATCCACTTCACCACCGCCGGACGCGACGGGGCGACCTCCATCCCGGAGGTCAACGCCGCCATCGAGCAGTTCGGCAGAGGCCCGGTGTACGCATGGTAGTCCTTCCAGCCATCCAGGCTAGGGACGCGCTTCTCGCGCGGCTCGAGGCCCTGTTCCGCCCCGACGTGCTCCAAGGGCTCTGCCCGAGCGTGAAGGCACCGAGCGTCCACCTCGGAATCCCCGTCAACGAGCCGCCCTTCTACGTGGCCGTGGACGAGGTTCCCGACTCGGTCGAGTCCTCCGGGGCGGCCTCGATGGGCCACGCCGAGGTCTCGTTCGACGTGCACGTGTGGGTTCAGGCGTCGATGAAGGACAGGGAGAGGGCCGCCGCCGCGCTCGTCTCCTACATCGACGTGGCGGTGGCGGCCGTGCTTGCCGACCAGAGCCTCGACATGTCGGTGGACAACGCGTTCCCCAGCGTGTCGCTGGCGGGGGTCGCCGCGGACGACTCGCGCCGCTACCTCGCTGCGGGATGCGTGGACATACATTGCACCGTCGGGTCGTCGTGCCCGGCGAAGGTCATGGAGGTCGTCAATGAAACTAACCGCAACGCGTAGCTTCTGCGCCCGCGTGAACGGGCGCATTATCGCCGCCAAGAAGGGAGACGCCGTCGAGGTGTCCAAGCGCGAGGCCGAGCAGCTTCATGGGCTCGTGGAGAAGGCCAAGCCAGCGAAGAAAGAGGTAAAGAATGAGCGTTAACACATCCATCGGCCTTATCGCCGTCTCTAGGCAGGCCGACAAGAACACCCCTGCAGCGGAGCCGGCGTTCCAGCACGGCCTCACCGGCGGCCAGGTGTTCAAGCTCGACCGCTCCGTGGAGAGCGCGGGGGTGTCATGCGGCGTGAGGGCCGGCACGGACTCCTACGTCGATTCCATCGGCACGGGCGTGGACTTCGAGACGTACGGGTACTCAGACGTGCTGCCGCTGTACCTCTACGGGGCGATGGGCAACATCGCGTCTGCGCAGAACGCCAAGGACACCGCCCTCTACGACCATACGATCACCCTCGGCGACGTGCTCGACTACTTCACCTTCTGGGGCCGGATCGGCAACGAGTACACCAAGACCGAGGGCTGCAAGATCGACCAGATCGAGCTCGAGTTCGAGGGCAACAAGCCGATGCCGTTCGGCATCACGGCCATCGGCATGGGCGCAGACCTCGGCCTCACGTCGATTCCGGGCGGCAAAGACCCGTCCTGCTTCGACGGCTACTTCGTGCCGACGGGCGGCACGTTCAAGCTCGACACCTCCTCTTCCACCCCCACCGACGCCCCCGTGGTGAAGGGGTCTCTCACCCTCGCCAACTCGTGCGAGACGAGCCAGCTGGCGGGGCAGATCACGCCGGGCTCGGTTGACGAGGGGAAGCTGAAGACCAGCGGAAGCGTGACCGTCAAGCCCGACGACCTCGCCCTCTACAAGCAGATGGTCACCGGCAGCCCGACCGGCACCAAGCCCACCGGCGAGATGGTGTACGGCTCGTTCGAATGGTGCTTCAGGCACTCCAAGAACCCCAAGCACACGCTCGTCATCTCTTCCGGCCGGGTTCCGTTCACGTGCGACTTCCCGGAGGTGGCGCCGGACGGTGGAGCCGCCGAGCTGGAGTTCACGTTCGACGACATCGGCATCGAGTCCGCAGGGGGCAGCCCCATTACCATAACCATCACCAACGACGTGGAGAGCTACGTCTAAAGGGAAAGGAGCCGAACAATGAGGTACGGAATCACGCGCAAGGTAAGCATCTACGGGCTGGAGAACCACGAGGCCGACGAGGTAATCGCCACGCCGGGGGACAACCTCCAGGCGACGCTCTGGTCGTCCAAGGACCTCGGTGGGATGCCCAGCGAGGCCAAGGGCGTCTTGGAAACCTACGCCTGGGCCTACTTCGCGATGAAGCGCCAGGGCCTGCTGGGCAAGTACGGCATCCAAGGCGAGCCCACCGTTGACGGCCTCATGGACATGGCCGACAAGGTGACGCTCTACTTCGAGGAGGTACCCGAGGACTCGCTCCCTTTGGCTGGAGCGAAGCCGAAGACGAAATAGCCGAGATCGCGCTGGTCACGGGGCAGGGCGTCTACCAGCTCTGCCTCGCGGCCGAGAACTACCCGAACGTCTACCAGGCGTTCAAGAGCCGAGTCATTGAGAAGCACTACACGACCGACGAAACACCGGGGAAGGAGGGGTTTCAGGCGCGCCGCGAGCGCACGCGTCAGCAGAGGATAAAGAGGTTCGCATGAACACGGAGACCGTCTATTTCGGCAGCGGGGAGTTCGGCAACCTCGCCGTCCACATAGACGGCCTCGCCGAAGTCCTCTCCTTCCTGCGGAAGGCCGACCCAGAACTCGAGCAGGAGGTCTTCTGCGCCCTGAAGGAAAGCGCAAGCCCCGTCCTCTCCAAGGCACGCTCGTTCGCGTCCAGGATCGCCGACGACGGCACGTTCCGCAACTCCCTCACCATCGCGTCGAAGAAGGCGCAGTGCCAGGTGCTGCTGCGCTCCAACGACCCAGCCGCGGGCGTCAAGGAGTTCGCGCGCCCCGGCGCCAAGACGCGCTCCGCCAAGAACGGGAGCGCCCTCGCCAAGGCGCGCCTCATGAGGCGGTCGGGCGTGGGCGTGCCGAGGAGGGCCGGGCAGCCCCGCGCCATGGTACCCGCCGTTAACGGCTCCGTCGGGGAGGTCAAGGCGCGCATAGAGGCGGCCATCGAGCGAACCCTAAGGGGTGGTCTGGGTGGCTAAGGCCAACGTCACCATAGCGATATCGGGCTCCTACAACGGAAGGGCCTTGGAGCGCGCCAGGAACGACCTGGAGCGGTTCAACACGCGCGCCGCCGCCGAGATGGGAGGAGTCGCTGGGTCGTTCTCGAACGCCGGGGCGAAGCTGGCCGAGTTCGGCGGCCACGTGCACAATGCAGGCTCAAAGGCGCAGGACATGGGCGCCACCCTGACCAGGGGCGTCACGCTTCCCCTCGCCGGCGTCGCGGCGGCCTGCGGCGCCGCGGCCATCGACATCGACACGTCGCTCACCGGGGTCAAGAAGACTGTGGACGGCACCGCCGAGCAGTACGACCAGCTCAAAGAGTCCGCCATCGAGTTCTCCAAGACGAACGCGGTCTCTGCGTCCCAAATCCTGGACATACAGTCACTGGGGGCGCAGCTGGGCTTCACCATAGACGAGCTGGACGAGTTCAGCCGCGTAGTGTCGGGCCTCGACATCGCCACCAATATGGACGCCGAGACCGCCGCGACCAACCTCGCACAGTTCGCCAACATCACCAAGATGGCGCACGACGAGGTGTCAAACTACGCCTCGGCCATCGTTGGGCTCGGCAACACCTCCGCCACCACCGAGGCAGACATATCCAACATGGCCATGCGCGTGGCCGCCGCAGGCACGCAGGTTGGCATGTCGCAGGCCGACATCCTGGGCCTTTCCGCCGCGCTCGCCTCCATGGGCATCGAGGCCGAGGCCGGCGGCACCGCGATATCGACCATCATGTCGAACATCGACAAGGCCGTCGCCACCAACTCCGACCAGCTCGCGGTATGGGCCGAGACCGCGGGCATGTCAACCGAGGAGTTCGCCGCCGCCTGGAAGGAGAAGCCCGTCGATGCCCTTGCGGCGGTGCTGTCGAACATGGAGGCCGCCACCGCGGAGGGCGGCAACATGTCGCTCATGCTCGAGGACTTGGGGATTGAGGGAATCCGCCAGACCGACGTGATGAAGCGCCTGGCCGGGAATTCCGACCTGGTCACGCAGTCCGTCAAGACCGCCAACGAGGAGTGGCAGGCGAACACTGCCATGCAGAAGGAGGTAGACAACCGAAACGAGTCGATGGCCGCGCGCTTCGAGATGCTGAAGAACCGGGTCACTGCCGTGGCCGAGGAGGTCGGAACGCCCCTCGTCAACGCGGCGCTAGAGTTCATCGACGCGGCGCAGCCCGTTTTCGAGGTGGTGGAGAACGTTGCCAACGGCTTCGCGAACATGGACGAGGAGAGCCAGAGGCTCGTCGTGGGAATCGCTGCCGCCGCTGCCGCGGCGGGGCCGCTGCTGTCGGTGGGCGGCAAGGCCTTGAAGCTCATGGGAGACGTGGTCGTGAAGGCCGGCGGTGTCATGCAGGCGATGGGCAGGACTTCGGCCAAGGCCAAGGTCGGAACCGACGAGTTCGGGCGCCTGAACGGCGTCATGGGCAAGACGGACGAGTCCATGGGCAAGACGCGGAAGTCGTCGGAGAAGCTTGGCGACACTGCGGACAAGCCGCAGAAGAGCACGAAGGGCCTCGGCGACGAGGCGAAGAAGACCGGCGACAACATGTCCGAGACCGCCAAGAAGACCGACAAAACCACAGACTCCATGGGCAAGGCTTCCAGGGCGGCAGGCGGCCTGAAGGGCACCTTGGGAATGATTGGCGCAGGCCTGGCCGTGGAGGCTGTGATCGGCGCCATAACCTTGATAGCCACCGAGTGCGAAAAGGCCCGTGAGAAGGCCGAAGAGCTGGACAAGGCCACCAACGGGTTGAAGGATTCGACTGGCAAGTTCTACGAGTCCATGGGCAACGCCTCTTCCAAGATGTCCGAGGCCGGCTCCGCAAGCAACGACTACAGCGAAAGCCTGGGCAACGTCAACGCCCGCGTGGATGACATGATCGCCAAGAACGCGGAGCTTGCAGACTCCCTGTCCGGCATCTTCAGCGAGGCCGGCGCGAAGGTGGGAGAGCTTGACGCCTACCGCGACACCATAGACAGGTTCGCAGGCCGTGCCCTCACCAACGCCGACGACGTGGCGAAGCTGGAACTTGCCGTCAAGAACCTCGGGGAGGCAACGGGGAAAAGCTACCAGGTCGTGAAAGAGGATGACGGCACCTACCAGATATATGCCGATGATGTGCGCCTTGCAAAGGACGAGGTGCTGAAGCTGATAGACGCGCAGAAGCAGCAGATATATCTGGAAGCGAACCACGACGCGTGGGTAGAGACACAGAAGACGCTGGTCGAGAATGCAAAAACTGCCACGGACGCGCAGAAGAAATACAACGAGGCGCTCGATCATTACCATCAGGTTAGCGAAGAGTATTCGAAAGACCCGGTGACATGGGCCACTGCCATGGCTAACGCAACAACAGCCATGAACGATGCGAAAAAGTCTGCGGACGATGCCAACGAGACCTATAGGGCGCAGATTGACGTTGCCAAACAGTGCGAGGAAAAGCAGATTCTGCTGCAAAGGGCGCTCGACAACGGAGCGGACAGCTTCGAGGCCGCCATCGCGAACAACTCCTACCTCATGGCGTCGCTCGACACCGCCGGTCAGTCTGCCCTCGACTTCACAAACGATTTGAAAGACCTCGGGCTTTCCCAGGAAGACCTGGTGGCCATCGGTGAGAATCGTCTGCCCCAACTCGCAGAAGTGTACACCGGCAGCGTGTCCTCCATCACCGGCAAGCTGGAGGAGATGGGCATCAAGCTTGACGGCGGCAAGCTGAAGGCAAAGGACATGGCCGAGCAGATGGAGGCCCACATCGGCACCCTTGACGCCGACATGCAGGCCAAGCTCGAGAACTGCGGGGTAAGCCTGTCTGGGCTCTGCCTGAACCTCGCCAACGCCGGCATATCGGTGGAGCAGCTGAAGACGCTCACTAACGAGCAGCTTCTGGAGCTCGCCCAAGACTACGCCAACGGCAACACCGATATCAAAGGCAAGCTGGACACCTTCGTCGAGCAGAACAGGGCCGCAGGCATAAACGGCGGCGACGCCATAAAGAGCAAGTTCGAGGGCGTCCTGGAGGCCATGAAACCCGCCACCGAGCGCAAGACGAAGCAGATTTCCCGCACCGCGAAGCTGGGGCTGGGCGACGCCGACGCAACGCCTACCGGCAGGCACTTCGTCCAAGGCTTCATCAACGGCATGGGCGGGGTCAATCTCTGGAGAAAGGCGTGGGATATCGGGAAAGCCGCCCTCGACGGGCTCATGAAGTCCCTCGGCTGCGCCTCTCCGTCCAAGGAGACCATGAAGGTGGGCGAATACGCTGGCATGGGCGCCGTCATCGGCATGGAGAGCACGCGCAGGGACATCGAGCGCGAGGCCGACCGCCTGGGCGAGGCCATGGTGATGGAGCCTCCAAGCCCGCTGAAACTCTCACCCCGCGCCTATAGTGGCGACTACACATACGGTGCGCAGCAGCCTGCCTACAAGGGCTCCGAGGCCGTCCGCAACATCACCATCAACCTGTCGGTCAACGTGACCGCAGGCAGCGAGGCGGAGGCCGCAACCTACGGCAAGACGCTGGGAGAGCAGTTGTACACCGAGTTCGTGAGAAGAGAGAGGGCGATGGCATGAGGTTCAACTTCGGGCAGCAGGGCTGCACCAGCCTGGTATACGACGGCGTGAACCTGGCGGACACCTTCGAGGTGGTCAGCATCTCGCTGCCGCTGCTGCCCACCCTGACGGCTGTCACCATGGACGCCGCAGACCGCCCGGGGCTCTACTTCGCCTCGCGCAAGGTGGGGACGCGCACGGTCAAGGTGCGCCTTAGGCTCGACGCGGAGAGCCGCTGCCCCCTGGACATCTTTCAGGCTTGGAGCTCCGTGTCGGAGCAGGTGTGCAAGAGCGAGCCCCGACCGCTGCACATCGGCGAGGGGAGGCACGTGAACGCCATGCTCACCGGAGAGACCCAGATCGAGGACAAGGGCCACTCCGGCGAGGTGGAGCTGACGTTCACCTGCTTCGACCCCTACGTGTACGGCCAGGAGCACGAGGCGCATCTTTCCGGCACGACCACCGTCAGCGTTTCGGGCGGGGCCTACGTGTTCCCCGTGCTGGACATCGAGGCAACATCGACCACCGTGAAGGTGGCCAACGCCGACACAGGCGACTACGTGAGGGTACCCAACGTGTCCGTTGGCGCGAAGCTGTCCATGGACATGGAGCGCCAGACGGTCGTGAACGCCCTGGGCGAGTACGTCCCCGTTGACCTCATGTCCGACTTCTTCCCCCTGCCGGTAGGCGACACGCCCGTCAAGGTGGATGGATGCACGGCAACGCTTAGGTACCGGGAGCGGTCGCTATGATGCGCTTCACGGTATTCGACCGCTGGGGGCGCCAGACCGGCGTCGTGTCGGAGGTCATAGAGGCCGTCCACAAGGACGAGGTCAACGGCGAGGACTCGCTGACCCTTGTGGTTCCTGGGACGACCCTCGCGAAGGGCCAGAGGATAGTCTGGCGCGACAAGTGGGGCGAGTTCCACGAGCACGTCGTCAACGAGGTCTCCGACGTGCACGCAGACGGGAAGCTGTACTCCAACGTCTACTGCGAGAACTCGGCCGCAGAGCTGTACACCGACTACGTGGACGACCTTAGGCCCTACGACACTACCGCGTCGGAGGGCCTAAGGAAGGCGCTCTCGACCTCTCGCTGGGAGGTGGGGCGGGTGGACGTGGAAGGCATCGCATCTGCGGGCCTGTACCACCTGTCCGCGCGCGAGGCCGTGGCAGAGGTGCAGAAGGCGTGGGGCGGCGAGCTGTCCACGACCATAGAGGTCTCGGGGGCGTACGTCAGCGCCCGGAAGGTCAACCTCACGACAAGGAGGGGAGGCGGCACTTGCAGGCGCTTCGAGTGGTCTCGCGATATGGCCTCCATAGAGCGCACCGTGTCCGCCGACGACGTGGTCACGGCCCTTTACGGGTACGGCAAGGGGCTCGAGTGCACGGACGCCGACGGCAACAAGACTGGCGGCTTCTCGCGCAAGCTGACGTTCAGCTCCGTCAACGGGGGCAAGGACTATGTTTCAGACGAGCAGGCCAAGACGAAATGGGGCCTGCCCGACGGCAAGGGCGGCGTCAAGCACGCCTTCGGAAAGGCGGAGTTCTCGAACTGCGAAGACCCTGTCGAGCTGAAGCGGCTGACCTTGGAGGAGCTTGCGAAACGCTCCAAGCCGCGCGTCAGCTACAAGGCAAACGTGATAGACCTCGCGTCCGCCGGGTTCGACCACGACGACGCCAGGGCAGGTGACTCCGTGGCCATCGTAGACCACGGGCTGCAGGAGCGCCTGGAAGGCCGCGTGCTCTGCACCGAGCGGCGCCTGGTGGACGGGAGCGCGACCACGATCACGCTGGGAAACGTCGCACGCTCTATCGGCTCGGTGATAGGCGGCCAGGCGGCCGACCTCGACTGGATAAAGAACCATGCACCGAGCTGGGACGGGGCGGCGACCATATCCGACTCCTACATCAACGGCGTTATAGGCTCCATGAACTCGGCTATGAACGCCTCGGGAGGATATACCTACTACGAGCCCGGCGAAGGTGTCATCACCTACGACAAGCCTAAAGACCAGAACCCCACCATGGCCATCCAGATAAAAGGCGGCGGATTCAGAATCGCCAACTCGAGGAAGTCGAACGGCGAGTGGGACTGGCGCACGTTCGGGACGGGCGACGGCTTCACGGCCGATGAGATCACGGCCGGAACCATCAAGGGCGGCTCCAACTACTGGAACCTGGGCACGGGCGACCTGCTGTTCAAGCAGGGTAAGATCGCCGACGCGAAGGGCTACACGTCGTGGAACCTCTCCACGGGCGACTTCGTGGCGAACAACATGCAGGCGAACGGGACGTTTGTAAGCAACAACAACTACCGAACCATGCGCATAGCAAACGGAGCCATCCAGTCGCTGGACGGTTCGGGGGAGGTCATCTCCGAGATATACATGGACCAGTTCGGCTCCTTCCTCCAGCGAAGCTACTCTGCCGGCATACACATCGGCTCGTACGACAAAACGAATCCGAACAAAGCGGAAGCTGTTATCTCGATTATGTCTAACGGTGCGTTCATCATAGGCTCCGAAAGAATCGTGGTGAGCAAGGGAGGTTGGTCGGCAGAAGGCTATGACGGAACGGTGTCAGTCGGGTCGCAGAGCCTCGTGTTCACCAACGGCATATTGACCGGCGTTATGTAGGGGATGATGCATCATGACCGAGCTTAAGAACAACGGTGCCTGGAGGCTAACGCCCCTGCGCCTCGACAGCCCCGACGGGGCCATAACGGAGGTCTTCCGCTGCGCCCCGGAGGACGCCTTCGGGCGCGGCATCGCCCTCACCGTAACGGACGGCGGCTCTCCCATGAGCCTGCGGGACTGCACGGTGTACCTGGCTTGGTCGGACAGGACGGGCGCGTGGGGCACGCGCGAGTTCGCGCCCGTAGACCCCGTCAACGGCTACTTCGAGGTCGACTTCCCGGGCGAGATGGCAGCCAACGCACCCTGCGACGTCCGGGCTTGCATCGCGATATATGCCACGCAGGGCGTCGTCACCACCTCGCGCGAGTTCGTCATCCACGTGCGCCGGCCCATCATCAGCGACGAGATGGCCGAGGCCGACGAAAGCCTGTCCATCTTCGCGCAGGCCGTGGTGGACCTGAATACCATCGAGCAGGAGATGGCGGCGAAGACCTCGCTTTGGGAAAGGGCCGAAAAGGCCCGTGCCGACGCCGAGGCGGCAAGGGCTGCGGCAGAAGACGACCGCGCTTCCGCAGAGGCCGCACGCGTCGCGGCGGAGGATGCCCGCAAGGGGGAGTTCGCCGATTGGGTCGCCAACCGCGACGAGGTGACGCTTAGCTACGTTGACGGCGAGACGGCCGTTGCGGCTATAGAGGCATTGTTCTAAGGGGATATGCATGCCTGCTACGATAAAGTTCTACAGCATCAAAAGTCCAAGCGAAAAGGAGTTGTCGTTCTCGCCATCTGACCTTGTGCCGCAGGACGAACTTACTCCCGCAACGCTGATAAAGGAGTGCAACGTTTCCACCAACCAATCGACGCTTTCCGTCAAATACTACGCCGAGACGAACAGCACGCCCAAGATGACGCTCGACTGGCTTCAGGCAAACGCTCCCATCGGCCACGAACTGTTCGTTAGGGACAACAGTGCCGTGTGGTTCAAGCGCAACAGGACGGTTAGCGAATCGTACGAAACGCTGGGGTACAGCTACAGCGATCAGAACATGGACCAGTACGTGAGCTATTCGACCTCGGGGTATATGGAAGTGTTTTGCTTCTACGTCCCGAAACCCGTTGCAACCGATGACAAGCTCGCCAAGTTCGGCACCCTGAAGAACATGTTCGGCGTCTACAAGGAGAAGTCGGACGCCGCGCTCGACGCAAAGCTCTCGCAGCTGCCGGCAGGCGGCGTCGACCAGGAGGCGCTAGACGCCGCGATGGACGCCCGCCTCGCCGAGTACACGGCCGAGCGCGACCAGGCCGTGTCCGAGGCCGTGGGCACGGCCAAGACCGAAGTCCTTGCCGAGGTGCCGAAGCCGTTCGATTTCGTGACCAACCCAGACCAGGAGGACGGCGGGTACCTGACCGCGAAGAGCATCAATGCCGACAAGATCGACTGGAACATCCCAGCGGCAGACCGTGTGCCCGTGTCCCTCATACGCCCCACGTCGACGTCGACGCGGACTAGCGGCATGTTGTGCCTGCAAAGAAGCGACATAGAGAGCGCGATGG
>CAJUSL010000042.1:9235-15841 GCA_910589135.1 uncultured Eggerthellaceae bacterium | reverse complement strand
CGGTCATGGGCATCGTCAACGGCACCACCAACTACATGCTCACCCGCATGGCCGAGGACAACCTCAGCTACGAGGACGCCCTCGCCGAGGCCCAGGCCAACGGCTACGCCGAAGCGAACCCGTCGGCCGACGTGGACGGCTTCGATGCCGCGGCGAAGATCGCCATCCTGGGGTCCATCGCGTTCAACACCCGCATCGCCATGGACGACGTCTACACGCGGGGCATTTCCACCATCAAGCCCACCGACCTCGAGGCGGCGCGCGAGATGGGCTACGCCGTGAAGCTGCTCGCCATCGCGCACCGCACCGATTCCGGCGTGGACGTCCGCGTGCATCCCACCATGATTCCCGTCACGCACCAGCTCGCGCACGTCGACGGCGTGTTCAACGCCATCTACGTGGTGGGCGACTTCGTCGGCGAGACCATGTTCTTCGGCGAAGGGGCGGGCGCGGGGGCTGCGGCCAGCGCCGTCATGGGCGACGTGCTCGACATGGCGCGCCAGCTGCAGGCCGGCGTTGCGCCCATCGTGGGCTGCACCTGCACCGATTCGCTGCCCATACGCGTCATCGACACGCTTTCCATGAAGTACTACATCCGCTTCACCGTTGCCGACCGCCCGGGCGTGCTGGCGGTCATGTCGAAGGTGTTCGCCGACAACAACGTGTCCATCCATTCCATGACGCAGCGCGGCAAGGCCGATCGCAGCAACGTCGACGTGGTCTACGTCACGCACACGGCCAAGGAAAGCGACGTCCAGGCGGCGCTGCAGACCATTTGCGAGGCGGACGACCTCGTCGTCGCGGAGCCCAGCCTGATTCGCGTCGAGGAGTAGGATGCGCCAGCAGGAGGACAAGAAGCGCGCTTCCGCGCGCGACAAGCTCGTGCGCGAAGTCGAGCACGAGCTGGACGTTCTTGCGCACGGCAACCCCGACACCGAGGAGCGCCTCAAGCAGTTCGACGCCGCGCAGGCCGCCGAGCGCAAGGAGGCGCAGACGCGCTGGTATCGGCGCCTGCTCACCACGCCGCCGTCCCAGAAGAGGCTGCCCGTCGGGGTGAAGGTGTTCGCGGCGCTGTTGCTTGTGGCTGGGGCGCTGGGCCTCGCCGCGCTGGCCGACGCCGTCGTGGACGCCGTGCGCATGTACCAGCCCGACGCCATCCAGCAGTACGGCATGTCCACCTACGTGGTGGCCTGGGTGCGCCTGGCGAACCTCGTGCTGGGCGACGCCGCCTTCATATTCATGGCCATCCAGCTGCTGCGGGGACGTCGCAACGTTGCGGCGCTGGCCATCTACGCCATTTACGTCGTGCTCATCGTGGGCGAGCTGTGCGCCCTCATGCTCTACGGCATCGGCCCGCGCCTGATCGTCTACGCCGTGCTGTTGGCGGTGCTGATCGCCTTCCAGCTGTACCTCGACCCATGTCTGCGCGAAGAGCGCCAGCTGCAGCGCATGTTGCACGACAACGAGATCAGACACGAGCAGGAGGAGGGCATCCTCGGACGCGACCTGTCCGGCAAGGGCTACATCAAGCTCGACTTCTTCAACCTGTTCTGGATCTTCGTCATCTGCTCGGTGCTCGGCGACGTCATGGAATCCATCTTCCATGTCGCGGTGGTCGACCCCGGCCATTGGCAGGACCGCGCCGGCTTGCTGTTCGGCCCGTTCTCGCCGATCTATGGCTGCGGCGCCGTGCTCATGACGCTGTTCCTGAACCGCCTGTATCGCCGCAACATCCTGCTGGTGTTCCTGTTCTCCGCCGTCATCGGCGGCGCATTCGAGGTGTTCGTCAGCTACTTCATGCAGTACGCCTTCGGCGCAATCGCATGGGACTACACCGGTCAGTTCCTGTCGCTGTTCGGGGGCCGCACCTGCGGGCTCGCCATGCTGGCATGGGGCCTTCTGGGTGTCGTCTGGCTGCGCCTGCTGCTGCCGGGCATGCTGTGGCTCATCGGGAAGATCCCCTGGAAGTGGCGCTATTCGGTGACCACGGTGGCTGCGTTGCTGATGGCTGCCGACTGCGTCATGTCGCTGCAGGCCCTCGACTGCTGGTACGAGCGCCTGGCGAACGACCCCATCAACACGCCCATCAAGGACTTCTACGCGCGCTACTTCGACAACGAATGGATGGCCAACCGCTTCCAGTCCATGTCCATCAATCCCGAATCGGCGGTCCGCAGCGGAAGCTAGCGCCTGTACGTGGGTCGCGAACGGTGCTACGCCTCCTGTTCGCGGTCCTGCTGCCCATTCTTCGTCCCCGCTGTTGTGGCCTTCGGCACAATCCTCCCAACTGCCCGGAATTTAGTGCTACAATTCTGCAGTTGCTTTCAAAAGCCCCGTAAAGCAGGGGAGCGCGAGCGCGTTTTCAGGGAGTCCAGGCCCGGCAAGCGCGTGGTTGGCGTAGGAAACCGGCCGGCGCAAGACTGCACTTTTGAAAACCAGCAGCAGGCGCGGCAACCGCGTGCCTGGAAAAACAGAAGGAAACGATTGTGAAAACGTACAGCGCAAAGCCCGGCGAAGTCGAGCGCAAGTGGTACCTGATCGATGCCGAGGGCATCATCCTGGGCCGCCTTGCGTCGAAGTGCGCCACCATCCTTCGCGGGAAGGACAAGCCCCAGTACACGCCTCATGTCGACACCGGCGATTTCGTCGTCGTGGTCAACGCCGAGAAGATCCGCGTCACGGGCGGCAAGGAGCTCAAGAAGGAGTACTTCCGCCACAGCGGCTACCCCGGCGGCCTGAAGTCCGAAACCCTTCAGGAGGCGTTGGCGAAGCATCCCGAGCGCGTCATCGAGCACGCCGTCAAGGGCATGCTTCCCAAGACCACGCTCGGTCGTGCTCAGGGTCTGAAGCTCAAGGTCTACGCCGGTCCTGACCACCCGCATGCTGCCCAGCAGCCCGAGAAGATCGAGATGGAGGCATAACGATGGCAACCACCAAAGCCAACACCGAGGCTCTCTACTACGGCACGGGTCGCCGCAAGACCTCCGTCGCGCGCGTTCGCCTCGTTCCCGGAACCGGCAAGGTTACGGTCAACGGCCGCGAAGGCGCCGAGTACTTCCCCCGCGCCGGACAGCTTGACGGCGCCCTCGCGCCCTTCAAGGTGACCGACACCCAGGGCCACTTCGACGTCATCGCCCGCATCAACGGCGGCGGCAGCACGGGCCAGGCAGGCGCTCTGCGCCTCGGCATCGCCCGCGCCCTGCTCGAGGCCGGCGAGTACCGCGACGAGCTGAAGAAGGCCGGGTTCCTCACGCGCGACGCCCGCATGGTCGAGCGCAAGAAGTACGGCCTCAAGAAGGCCCGCAAGCGCCCGCAGTTCTCCAAGCGCTAAAGCTTGCAGCATTTTGTATTGCGAAAGCCCCGCTTCGGCGGGGCTTTTCTTCTATAATTACTGGCATGTCAAAACTGCCCTAGGAAAGGACACCCCATGGCAACCATCGAAACCATCACGACCATCCTCAACGACAACCTCGACATCGAGCCCGAGGCCGTGACCCCCGAGGCCACCTTCGAGTCCCTCGGCATCGATTCCCTCGACATGGCCGAGCTCACCTGCACCCTCGAGGAGGAGCTGGACGTCGACCTCGGCGAGCCCGAGGGCCTTGCCACCATCGGCGACCTCGTCACCTACATAGACAACCTGTAGGGCGCGACCGCACCATGAAGACCCGCGTAACCGAGCTCCTCGGCATCGAGAAACCCATCATTCAGGGCGCCATGGCCTGGGTTGCCGACGCGTCGCTTGCCGCCGCCGTCAGCGAGGCGGGCGGCCTGGGCATCATCGCCTGCGGCAGCGCGCCGCTTTCCTGGGTCGAAGACCAAGTGAAGCAGGCCCGCGCGCACACGGACAAGCCCATCGGGGCAAACATCATGCTGATGAACCCCGAGGCGCCCGATCTGGCCAAGCTGCTGTGCGATCTGCACGTCGAGGTCGTCACCACGGGCGCCGGTTCGCCGGCACCCTACATGGAGATGTGGAAGGCGGCGGGAATCAAGGTGGTCCCGGTCGTCGCGTCCACGGCCCTTGCCAAGCGCATGGAGCGCGCGGGGGCCGACGCCATCGTCGCCGAGGGCGAGGAGGCGGGCGGCCACATCGGCCAGCTGACCACCATGGCGCTGACGCCTGCCGTTTGCGACGCGGTGTCCATTCCCGTCATCACCGCCGGCGGCGTGGCCGACGGCCGCGGCATGGTCGCCGCCTTCGCGCTGGGCGCCGAGGCCGTGCAGATGGGCACGCGTTTCCTCACGGCCGAGGAATGCACCGTGCATGCCGACTACAAGCAGAAGATCATCGAGGCGAAGGACTCCGACACCATCGTCACGGGCCGCGATTCCGGCCATCCCGTGCGCCAGCTCAAGAACAGCTTCGCGCGCCAGGCCAAGGCCCTCGAGGCCAAGATGGCCGCCGGCGAGGTGGATGGCCACGAATTGGAGAACCTGCTCACGGGGTCGCTGCGCCGGGCCGTGGTGGACGGCGACGTCAAGGGAGGCTCTCTCATGGCCGGCGAGGTGGCATGCCTCGTGCGCGACGAGAAGCCTGCGCGGCAGATCATCGACGACTTCATGACCGAAGCCGAGCAATGGTCGTCGTGTTCGTTGCAACAGATGGCCGACCGCAACGCCACGCGCAGCTGGAAGTAAACGAAGCAGCCCCGGTTCGGGGCTGCTCGCATGAAAGGGTACGCATGACTGTTTGGCTCTGCCCCGGGCAGGGGGCCCAGAAGCCCGGAATGGGCGCCGACCTTCTCAAGTCGCAGAAGGTCGCGTCCGTGTTCGACACGCTCTCCGACGCGCTCGAGGTCGACCTCGCCGCGCTGTCCCGCGAGGGCACGCAGGAGCAGATCAACGACACCGTGGCGGCCCAGGGGCTCACCATGGCGGTGTCCGTCGGGGTCGGCAGCCTGCTGCTCGGCCGCGGCATCAAGCCCGGCGCCATCGTCGGCTTCTCCCTGGGGCAGATATCGGCGCTTGTGCTGGCGGGCATCCTCTCTCTCGACGAGGCGGCGCGCCTGCTCAAGGTGCGCTCCGAAAGCATGGCGGCCGCCTGCGCCGCGCAGCCAGGCGGCATGCTGGCCCTCATGGGGGCCAGCCTCGACGATGCGCGCGAGGTGTGCGCGCAGGCCGCCGGCAGCGACGTGCTGGTGTGCGCCAACCACAACGGCCCCTCGCAGGTGGTCGTGTCCGGCCATGATTCCGCGCTCGAGCGTGCGCAGAAGCTGTGGGCAGAGGCCGGCAAGAAGAGCGTGCGCCTGGCAACCTCGGGTGCGTTCCATTCCCCGCTCATGACCCCCGCCGCCACCGACGTGGAGAGGTTCTGCTCCTCGCTCGACTTCAAGGAGCCGCAGGTCACGCTCATCTGCAACACCGACGCCAAGCCCTTCCTGGTCGACGAGGCCGCGAAGCGCCTGGGGCGCCACGTCAACGACGAGGTCATGTTCGAGGAGAGCATCCGCGCCCTCATGGCCGACGGCGAGACCGAGTTCGTCGAAATCGGATACGGCTGCGTGCTCACCAACCTGGTGAAGCGTATCGACTGCTCCACCGAGCGCCACCTGGTCGGCACCGAGGCCCAGGTGCACGAATACATCACCAACAACGCGTAAGGCGGTTTCGAAATGACTGACATCAACCAGCGCGTGGCGCTCGTCACGGGCGCTGCGCAGGGCATCGGCGCCGCTGTGGCCGAGCAGCTGGCCGCCAACAACTTCGCCGTGGTCGTGAACCACCACAGCGACTCCAGCCGCGAGGCCGCCGTCCGGCTGGCCGACCGCCTGGCCACCACCTACGGCGTGCTCACCATGGCCGTGCAGTGCGACGTTGCCGACTTCGAGGCCGTCAAGCAGATGGTCGCCCAGGTCAAAGACGAGCTGGGGCGCATCGACGTGCTGGTGAACAACGCGGGCATCACGCGCGACGGGCTGTTGATGCGCATGAAGGAAGACCAGTTCGAGGCCGTCATCGACACCAATCTGGGCGGCGCGTTCAACTGCATGCGCCATGTGGTTCCGCTGATGGCCAAGCAGCGCTACGGCCGAATCGTCAACGTGTCCAGCGTGGTCGGCATCTACGGCAACGCCGGGCAGGTCAACTATTCGGCGTCGAAGGCGGGCATTATCGGCATGACGAAGTCGGCGGCCAAGGAGCTCGGCAGCCGTAACATCACCGTGAACGCCGTCGCTCCCGGCTTCATCGAGACGGCCATGACGCAGGCTCTCGACGACAAGGCCGCAGAGGCCCTCACGGGCAGGATCGCCGCCGGCCGCCTCGGCCAGCCGCAGGACGTCGCCAACGCCGTGGCGTTCCTCGCCAGCGAGCAGGCGTCCTACGTCACCGGCCAAGTGCTGGGCGTCGATGGCGGAATCTCACTGTAGCCGCCTGCCGGTTTGCGCAATTGCGCCCATTGCGGCGGAATTTCCCTATAATTATCCGCACATGCAGGACCCGAACCGATGGGACTGAGAATGGATGCCATTAACCCGAGAAGGGTAGTGATCACCGGCGTAGGCGCCGTTTCGCCTGTGGGCGTGGGTGCCGACCGCCTGTTCGACGCCGCCGTTGCTGGCGAATGCGGCATCAAGCCGCTGGAAACCCAGGCCGCTGCCGACG
>CAJUSL010000042.1:260-9225 GCA_910589135.1 uncultured Eggerthellaceae bacterium | reverse complement strand
TCCATGTGGCGGGCACCGTCACCGACTTCGACGGCACCGAGCACGGCCTGACCAAGAAGCAGGCCCGCCGCTGGGAGCGCTTCGTGCAGTACGCCGTCGTGGCAGCGGACGAGGCCATGGCCCAGGCCGGCTTCGCCCAGGTTGCGCCCGAGGGCGCGGAAGGCGCCACCGAGGCCGGCTACCTGCTGCCCGAAGGCACCGACGCCAATCGCTTCGCCACGATCTTCGGCAGCGGCATCGGCGGCATGGAGATATTCACCGCCGAGTCCATCAAGCTGCACGAGAAGGGCGCCAAGCGCGTGAACCCGCTGTTCATCCCCACCATGATCTCGAACATCGCGGCAGGCGAGATAGCCATCCGCTTCGGGCTGAAGGGCGAGTGCAGCAACTCCGTGGTGGCCTGCACCACCGGGGCCCAGTGCATCGGCGAGGCCTACCGCCTGGTCAAGTACGGCCTGGCCGACTACGCGCTGGCCGGCGGGGCCGAGGAATCGGTCTGCGACATCTCCATCGCCGGGTTCTCGAACCTGGGTGCGCTGTCCCATGCGGAGGACCCTCACGCCGCAAGCCGCCCGTTCGACGCCAGGCGCGACGGCTTCGTGGCCGGCGAGGGCGCCGGCGCTGTCGTGCTGGAGACGCTTGAGAGCGCCAAGGCCCGCGGGGCGCACATCATCGCCGAGGTCGTGGGCTTCGGCACTTCCTGCGATGCCTATCACATCACCTCGCCCGATCCCTCGGGCGAAGGGGTGGTGCGCTCCATGCGGAACGCCCTGGACGACGCCGGCATGGAACCGGCCGACGTGGGGCACCTGAACGCCCATGGCACCTCCACCGCCATCAACGATGCCACCGAGGCCCGCGCCTTCTGCACGCTGCAGGGGGTCGGTTTCTCGGAGGTGCCGGTCACCTCCACCAAGGGCATGACCGGGCACATGCTGGGCGCGGCGGGGGCCGCCGAGGCCATTGTCACGGCCCTGTCGGTCGCCAACGACCTGGTGCCGCCCACCGTCGGCTTCGATGAGGCCGACCCCGAGTGCGCGGTCACCGTGCTGACCGAGGCGCGTCGCGACTACCCGCAGAAGGTGGCCCTGTCGAACTCCATCGGGTTCGGCGGCCACAACGCCACGTTGGCCATCGCGCCGTTCAAGGAGTAGCCCATGGCAGCTGCGAACGTCAGTTTCCCCTGCGACCAGGAGGGCGTGAAGCAGCTGCTTCCGCACCGCGACCCGTTCCTGTGGGTGACGCGCATCCTGGAGTGCGACCCTGGCAAGTCCATCGTGGCCGAGCTGGACGTGTCGCCCGACCTGCCGCTGTTCGCCGGGCACTTCCCCGGCGAGCCGGTGTTTCCCGGCGTGCTGATCATGGAGGCGTTGGCGCAGGCCGCCTGCTGCTGCATCTTCGCCGACCCCGCGCGCGAGGTGGGCATTGGCTACTTCGCCGGCATCGACAAGGGCCGCTTCCGCGAGATGGTGCTGCCCGGCGACACCATCCGGCTGGAGGCCACCATCCTGCAGAGCGGCAAGCGCTTCTGCAAGGCCGACGTGAAGGCGTACAAGGGCGACGCGGTCGCGGCCGAGGCCCTGCAGAAATACATGCTTGCAAGCTAGTTCTTTTCGAGGTTACCCATGAACATAACGCCGGTACACGAAACCCCATCTTCGCAGGACCAGGGCCGTCCCAGCGTCTTCTACAACCTGGACGCCCTCTCCGACCGGCGCCCCGGCCCCGTGCTGGCCGCCGGCTTCGGGAATCCCCTGAAGGCCGTGGTCCGCGCCGCGGGCGACGCCCAGGTGCACCCGCTGTTCACCACCGCCACCGACGACAAGCTGCGCGGCTTCGCCTTCGGCGGCTCCACCAACCCGGTCAGCCTGGGACCGAAGTTCGACGCCCGGCTGTTCGAGAACGCCTACGCCATCCTGAAGGCCGCAGAGGAATGCGAGGCCCGCACCATCCTGTGCGCTGCCAACGCGCGGCCCTCCGACCTGCTGGCCGAGGAATGCATCCGCCGTGGCATCCTGCTTCTGGTGCCGATGCCGGGCGACAAGTCCATGAAGCTCTGGGAGCGCGCCACCACCGACGTCATCGGCGACGACGTGGAGCTGGCTGCTGAGGTGCTCTCGCCCGTGGAATGGCGCCGCTGCCCCCATTGCGGCTTCACCAGCGACAACCGCGAGGTGCGGGACCGGGGCTACCGCTGCCCCACCTGCGGGGGCCTGGCTCGGCTCACCTCCGACGAGCGTGCGGGGCTCACCTTCGACGAGGGCAGCGTGGAGGAATGGTTCGCCGACGTGGAGGAGACCGACGGGCTCGGCTTTCCCAACTTCGACGCCATCATCGACCGCGCGCGCACGCGCAGCGGCTACGAGGAGGGCGTGCGCTGCGGAAGCGCCCGCATCAAGGGCTGCCCTGTGGCCTTCGGCATCATGGAGCCATCGTTCATGATGGGTTCCATGGGCCACGTGGTGGGCGAGAAGCTGGCCCGCACCTTCGAACGCGCCACCGAACGGGGGCTTCCCGTGGTGGTGTTCTCGGCGTCGGGCGGCGCTCGCATGCAGGAGGGGCTCGTGTCGCTCATGCAGATGGCGAAGGTGTCGGCGGCGGTCCGCGCCCACAGCGATGCCGGGCTGCTCTACATTTCCGTGCTGACCGACCCCACCACCGGCGGCGTCACCGCCTCCTTCGCCACGTTGGGCGACGTCATCGTGGCGGAACCGGGGGCCATCATCGGCTTCGCCGGAAGGCGCGTCATTCAGGACACCATCAAGCAGGCCCTGCCCGATGACTTCCAGACCGCGGAGTTCGCGCTCGAGCACGGGCTGATCGACGCAGTCGTCGAACGCGATCAGCTGCGCGACGCCCTGGCCCAGCTGCTGCGCTTCCACGGCGACGGCAATGCTGCGGCCGGCTACGTGGACGTGCCGCGCGACGGGGAAGGGGCCTCGGCCGACGATGCCGCCGCGGAGGGCGAACCCCAGGACCAGCAGCCCATCGTGCTGCCCGAGGCCATCCAGAACGTCATCGGCGCCGAGACGCTGCCGCCGTCGCTGGACCACATCGCCCGCGGCCTGGCCGATTTCGGCACCATGGTCGGCCAGGCGTTCACCGAGCAGGCCGGAAAGGCCGGCATGTGGTGGGCCCTGCGCAACAAGGGCGTGGCCGACGCCCCTTACATGAAGGCCTCCCAGGCCCAGGAGGACCCTTCGAACCGCGCTTGGGCCAGCGTGCAGCTGGCGCGCAACGTGCACCGGCCCACGTCGCGCTACTACATCGACACCATGTTCGACGAGTTCGTCGAACTGCACGGCGACCGCGCGTATGCCGACGACGGTGCCATCATCGGCGGCATCGGGCGCCTGGGCGACCACGTGGTCACGGTCGTGGCCGAGGAGAAGGGGTCCGACCTCAAGGAGAAGATCGCGCGCAACTTCGGCTGTCCGCAGCCCGAGGGTTACCGCAAGGCCATGCGCCTGATGCGCGAGGCCGAGAAGTTCGGCCGCCCCATCGTGTGCTTCGTCGACACGCAGGGCGCGTTCTGCGGCAAGGAGGCCGAAGAACGCGGCATGGGCAACGCCATTGCCGAGAGCCTGGCGCTGATGTCGGGCCTCACGGTGCCGGTGGTGTCCGTCGTGCTGGGCGAGGGCGGCTCGGGCGGCGCGCTGGCGCTTGCCGTGGCCAACAAGGTGGCCATGCAGGAGAACGCCGTGTACTCGGTGCTTTCCCCCGAAGGCTTCGCCAGCATCCTGTGGAAGGATGGCTCGCGTGCCCCCGAGGCCGCCGAGGTCATGCGCATGAGCGCGCAGGACGCGCTTTCCATGGGCATGATCGAGGACATCGTGCCGGAAGGTCACGGTCCGGCGCACGAGAATCCCGACCAGGCGGCCGCTGCCGTGTGGCTGTACGTGAAAGGCGCCCTGGACGAGCTGACGCAGGAGAGCCCCGAGGCGCTCAAGCAACAGCGCTACGACCGCTTCCGCAAGTTCTAGGCCGAGGCGGAGCGGGCGCCTGGCGTGGGTTGCCCGCTTGGCCTTCGGAGCGGCTTCTGCAGGCGCTTGGGCCTTCGCTTTCGACGCGACTGCTGCGGGTCTGTGCATGGAATTCGGTCTCATTTGGCAAAAAATCGCCGTTTCGGGTTATTGGCGGGATGCCTCTCGGCTTTTGCCTGACAGGGTCGAACATGCTTTGAGCCCTTGAGCTGGCCTTTCTTGCTCGATGCGCCATTCGCTGCCTTCACGAGAGGCTTGAATGCCGTGGGAATGAGGCGGAGAATAACCCGAAACGGCGATTTTTTGGCAGAATTGCACTGCTTTCGTGCAATGTGCTCGAATTTGCAACCTTCGCCGCCGCTTCCGGCACCTCTGAAGCCTCCGGAATCACGCAGTCTCCCTCACGATGCGTCCTAACATATAACGAGACCGAAAAACTCCTGAAACATTCGAGGCGAACAATTGGTACTATCGAATCATTCTCAAATCGTATTAGGAGAGTCCTATGTCTAAGGTGATGGACATCTACGGAACGCTGGTGTTCGACGAGCACACGATGCAGGAACGGCTGCCTTCGGCCACCTACAAGCGCCTGCTCAAGACCATCAAGGAGGGTGCGCCGCTCGACCTGGACGTGGCAAACGTCGTGGCCCATGCAATGAAGGAATGGGCCATCGAGCTGGGGGCCACCCACTACACCCACTGGTTCCAGCCGCTTTCCGGCATCACCTCCGAGAAGCACGACAGCTTCATCGACCCCATCGACGACGGCCATGCCATCATGACGTTCTCGGGCAAGGAGCTCATCCAAGGCGAGCCCGACGCCTCGTCGTTCCCCTCGGGCGGCCTGCGCGCCACCTTCGAGGCCCGCGGCTACACGGCCTGGGACCCCACCAGCTTCGCGTTCATCAAGGACGAGGTGCTGTGCATTCCCACGGCGTTCTGCTCCTACAACGGCGAGGCGCTGGACAAGAAGACGCCGCTCCTGCGCTCCATGAAGGCCGTGGACATCCAGGCGAACCGCGTGCTCGCCCTGTTCGGCGAACCCTACCAGCGCGTGGTGGCCACCCTCGGCGCGGAACAGGAGTACTTCCTCATCTCCGAGAAGGACTTCGTGAAGCGGCTTGATTTGGTGCTCACCGGCCGCACCATGTTCGGCTATTCCCCCTGCAAGGGCCAGGAGCTCGAAGAGCACTACTTCGGCGCCATCCGCCCGTCGGTCAACAACTTCATGAAGGAGCTCGACGACGAGCTGTGGAAGCTGGGCGTGCCGGCCAAGACGAAGCACAACGAGGTGGCCCCCTGCCAGCACGAGTTGGCGCCGCTGTTCTCCAACGCGAACCGCGCCGTGGATCAGAACCTGCTGACCATGGAGGAGATGCGCCTGCTGGCCAGCCACTACGGTCTGGTCTGCTTGGAGCACGAGAAGCCCTTCGAGCACATCAACGGCTCGGGCAAGCACAACAACTGGTCGCTTTCCGCCGACGGGAAGAACCTGCTGGACCCGGGCGAGAACCCCATCGCCAACCTGCGCTTCATGGTGTTCCTCGCGGGAGTCGTGCAGGCCGTGGACGACTACCAGGAGCTGCTGCGCATGTCGGCGGCATCGGCTGGCAACGACCATCGCCTGGGCGCCAACGAGGCACCCCCGGCCATCGTGTCCATGTTCCTCGGCGACGAGCTGGGACGCGTGGTGGAAGCCCTCGTCGGCGGCGACGACGACTACAAGTCGGCCAAGCGCACCGAGATGGACCTGGGCGTCGACGAGCTGCCGAACTTCCTCAAGGACAACACCGACCGCAACCGCACATCGCCCTTCGCCTTCACCGGCAACAAGTTCGAGTTCCGCATGCCGGGCTCGCAGCAGAACCTCTCCGACTGCAACATGATCCTGAACACCGCCATGGCGAAGTCGCTCAAGGAGTTCGCCGACGAGATGGAAGGCGTGCCCGCCGACCAGTTCGAGGACGCGGCCAGGGACTACGTCAAGCGCACGCTGCGCGAGCATCAGCGCATCATCTTCAACGGCGACGGCTACTCCGACGAGTGGCCCATCGAGGCCGCCCGCCGTGGCCTGGCCAACAACAAGACCACGGCCGACGCGCTGCCCTGCTTCGTGTCGCAGAAGTCCATCGACCTGTTCGGCGAGTTCAATGTGCTGAACGAGGTTGAGGTGCGCAGCCGCTACGAGGTCAAGCTGGAGAAGTACAACAAGACGCTGAACATCGAGATCCGCACCATGAAGCGCCTGGTGCGCCGCGACTACCTGCCGGCCATCAACCAGTTCGCTGCCGAGGTGGCCGAGAACCTGTGGAAGGTGAAGCAGGTGTGCCCCGAGGCCGACACGTCGGCCCAGGAGGCGAAGCTGAAGGCACTCATGGACGGCGCCGCCGCCATCAACGAGCACCTGGCGAAGCTGCACGAGCTGCACTACGCCTCGCTCGAGATCGAGGACCAGCAGAAGCGCGCCGACATGAATGCGCACGAGATCATCCCCGTGATGGACGACCTACGCGACACCGTCGACGCCATGGAGGTCATCGTCGCGCGCGAGCACTGGCCGGTGCCCACCTACAACGAGATCCTGTTCTACGCGTAGGGGGCGCTTCTGCTAGATGGGCACACGCACGATCGGGATTCCGAAAGCGCTGCTGTACTACCGCTACGGCGTGTTGTGGAAGACATTCTTCGAGGAACTGGGGCTGGCCGTCGCGGTCAGCCCTGACACTGACAGGGCCATGTTGGAGGCGGGGGACGCCGCCTCCATCGACGAGTGCTGCCTGGCGTCGAAGGTGTACTGCGGGCACGTGCGCTGGCTGATCGGCGCATGCGACGCGGTGTTCGTGCCTGCCTTCGCGTCCGGCAACCCGCGCTGCGGGTTCTGCACCAAGTACCAGTCGCTTCCCGACATGGTGCGCAACGCGTTCCGCGACCAGCTGGCGGAGGCGGGGTGCGAGGTGCTGTCGCTGTTCGTGCCCGACGCGTCCAAGCCGAAGAAGGTACGCGAGGCGTACCTGGGGTTGGCGGCCAGCCTGGGCGCCACGCCTCGGATTGCCATGCGCGCCTACAAGCGCGCGCTGCAGGCCCAGCGTGCGGTGGATGGCGCGAAGGCGCAGGCGCAGGCGGAGTCGCTGCGGCTGATCGACCAGCTGAAGCGCGTGGTCGCGGCCGGCGGCGATGCGGGCGTTCCCGACATCGAAGCCGATAGGGCGCCCATACCCATCCTGGTGGTGGCGCATCCGTACGTGTCGCACGATGCGTACGTGGCCGG
This sequence comes from uncultured Eggerthellaceae bacterium, assembly GCA_910589135.1. Taxonomy (GTDB): domain Bacteria; phylum Actinomycetota; class Coriobacteriia; order Coriobacteriales; family Eggerthellaceae; genus MGBC163016. The sequence continues at coordinate 1,971 of CAJUSL010000042.1, read as the reverse complement.
CGAGGTGGTGCGCGGCATCGAAGAGGCGGGCGGCTTCGTGCTGTTCGCGGACGAGACCGACCACCGGCGCGCGTGCAAGCGCAGCTTCGAGTTCTCCGACACGCTTCCTTGGGAGATGAACCGCGAGCTCGTCGGGTCCATCCTCGAGCTTCAGGGCGACGTGGCGGGAATGGTGGTCTTGAGCGCCTTCCCGTGCGGCCCCGACTCGCTGTTCGCCGACGCGTTGGTGCGCGGCCTGCGGGACGTTCCCATCCTGCGGCTCGTCCTCGACGCGCAAAGCGGCAGCGCCGGCGTGCAGACGCGCATCGAAAGCTTCATGGACATACTGCAATACCAGGCGAAGGGAGGGTACCTCCATGGCTGATTCCTCCGTCCGTCGGGCGCTGAAGGCCAGGCACAAGGCCGAGAAGCGCCGCCATTCCCGCGCCGAGCGCAAGGCGGACCGCCACAAGAGCACCAAGATCGCCGTCTTCCGATACGCCTACTACGCGCCGGCGTTCAAGTACTTCGTGGAGCAGGTGCTCGACTGCGAGTACCTCGACCTTCCCAAGTCGACGAAGCGCACGGCCGAGCTGGGCATACAGGTGTCGGCCGACGACGTGTGCGCGCCGTTCAAGCACATGATGGGCGACTGGATCGAGGCGCTTGAGATGGGCGCCGACATCCTGGTCCAGTCGGGCGGCCCGTGCCGTCTGGGATACTACGGCGAGATCCAGGAGAAGATCCTGCGCGACATGGGCTACGACTTCGCCATGCTGAACTTCTCGCACGGGATCGAGCACGGGTACTTCGGCTGGGGCAAGGAAGTCATCAAGCTGGTCAACCCCGACATCGACATCCCCCACGGCATCAGGCAGTTGCTGGCGTGCGGGCACATGATGACGCTTCTGGACAAGGCGCGCGACATCTACATGGCACAGGCCGGCTTCGAGGTGCACCGCGGCGAGGCCAGGCGCATCTGGGAAGCCCTTGCCGACGACTTCTGCACCTCGGCGTCGAAGTCCGACATCGACCAGGCGTTCGCCCGCTTCAAGGGCGCCATGCGCGAGCTCGAGGTGGACAAGCCCGCCGAGCCTCTGCGCATCGGCATCGTCGGCGAGATGTTCACCGCAATCGACGAGACCTCGAACCTGGGCCTGGACGAGAAGCTGATGGACATGGGCGTGGAGGTGCACCGCAAGCTGAACTTCTCCAACCGTTACACCCACTACAACGAGGAGAACCTGCGCCGCGGCATCTCCGACTACGTGGCCTACGACATGGGCCCTACGTCCACGCTGACCCTTGCGGCGGCGAAAGGCTACATGGCGGCAGGGTTCGACGGCATCGTGCATGCGAAAAGCGCGGGCTGCACGCCGGAGATCGACTGCATCCCCGTGCTGCAGCGCATGAGCGAGGACCTGCACGTGCCGGTGCTCTACCTTACCTACGACACCGAGACCAGCGACACCGGGCTGGTCACGCGCCTGGAGGCGTTCTACGATATGTTGGCGATGAAGAGACTGAAGGTGCGACGATGACTTCGAAGGCGGAAGGGCAGCTTGACGTGCGCGGCGCAGGCCGCGAGGGAGGAAAGGCGTCTGTGCGGGACGCGTATCTGGGCGTGGACATCGGGTCCATTTCCACGAAGGGCGTGCTCGTCTCTCCCGCGGGGCAGATTCTGGCGCGCTCGTATTTGTGGACGGAAGGCGATCCGGCGGGCGCCGTGAGG
>CAJUSL010000042.1:0-250 GCA_910589135.1 uncultured Eggerthellaceae bacterium | reverse complement strand
GCGCGTGTTGGCCGAGCTCGCGGGCCAGATGGACGACGGGCTGCGCATTCGAGGCGCGGGCACCACCGGAAGCGCGCGGCGCCTGATCGGCGCCATGATAGGCGCGTCGGTCGTGAAGAACGAGATCACCGCGCATGCCGTCGGCACCACCTTCGTGCATCCCGACGTGCGCACCATCCTCGAGATAGGCGGCCAGGACTCGAAAATCATCTGCCTGGACGGCGGCATCGCCGTCGACTACGCCATGAAC
>CAJUSL010000041.1:8680-17387 GCA_910589135.1 uncultured Eggerthellaceae bacterium | reverse complement strand
CTCTCGCACTGAGGGAAGTACGTGCGCACCAGCGCCGCGACCTCGAGGAGGTGCGCCGCCTTCAGCCCGAAGGGGTTCGCCCCGGCCAAGAAGACGCGGCTGCAACTCGCCGCATCCGTCTCGAACAGCCGCTCCTCGGCCTTGCGCAGCGGGTCGTGATACCACGTCTGCGCCTCCAGCAGGTCCGCTTCGACGTCCTCCAAAGGCGACGGGCGAAACTTGAACGGCAGGCCGTCGTAGAGCGTGCAGAACTTGCAGCGGTGATGCGTGCACCCCGCCGTCGCCTCGATGATGAGCGAGTCCGCCTCGTAGGGCGGCCGCCAGATGGTTCCCGTGTAATGCATGCTACCTCCTTCGTGCGGCCTCGGACGCCCCGCCAAGCTGCGGACGCCGCAGCCGCCGACCCGCGGGCGATGCGGTTGCTGCCGTCGTCGCCTTCCGTTTGGTACCATCATGCGAAGGTTGGTTTCAGATTTGAAGTACTGTCTTTTTCTGCAGTACTCGAAAGGGCAGCCCATGGCACGCAGGAAAGGCGCAGAGGTGGAGCGTTGCAAGTCGGTCTCCACGATCCAGCGCATGATCGGCGGGAAGTGGAAGATCGAGATCCTGTTCTACGTCGCCCTCAAGGACGTCCGCCACTTCGGGCAGCTGCGGCGCTGCATAGGCACCATCTCGGAATCGACGCTTTCGAAGCAGCTGAAGGAATTGGTCGACGACGGCTTCCTCGAGCGCACCGACTTCGGCGAGGTGCCCCCGCGCGTGGAGTACGCGCTGACGAAGCGCGGGGCGAGCTTCGTGCCCATACTGCTCGCCATGAAGCAATGGGGCGAGGAAGAACTGGGATTGTGAGCAGGAGGGAAAGGGGAAATCCGTTTCGCAGGTTGTGCGCGACCTCTACGAATGCATGGAATCGGAGCAAGACCTTCCCGCTTTTGCACGGAAGGGCCAAGCATGCGACAAATTACGACATCGTGGATATCCCCCGTGCGTGACGAAGCGGCCTGACCCCGTCGTCACGCGGCGCCGTACTTCCTTTCGAAGTTGTCGCGCAACATGTCCGCCAGCTTGGCCGCCTGCGCGTCGTAGGCGGCGCGGCTTTCCCACGAATGCGCCGGGTCGAGCATCTCCGCCGGGCATCCCGGACAACTCGTGGGCACCATGAACCCGAAGTGCGGATCGCGCACGCATTCCACGTCGTCCAACCGACCGCCCAGCGCCGCGGCGACCATCGCGCGCGTGCACGCCAAAGGCATGCGCTCGCCGCGCCCGTTCCACCCCGAGTTCACCAAAAACACCCTCGCGCCCGAACGCTGCGCCTTCTCCTTCAGCATGAGCGCATAGCGCATGGGGTCGAGCGGCAGGAACGGCTCGCCGAAGCATGCCGAAAACGTGGGCACGGGCTCGCTCACGCCCACCTCCGTGCCGGCGACCTTCGACGTGTAGCCGGTCAGGAAGTAATACATCGCCTGGTCCAAATCCAGCCGGGCGATCGGCGGAAGCACTCCGAAGGCGTCGGCCGTCAGGAACACCACCGTGGACGGCACGCTCCCCATGCCGTCGGAGACGGCGTTGCCGATGTGGCCGATCGGGTAGGCCGCCCGCGTATTCTCGGTGACCGCGCAGTCATGGAAGTCGAGCGCCCGCGTACGCGCGTCCATCGCGACGTTCTCCACCAGCGCGCCGAACCGGATGGCGCGGTGGATTTCGGGCTCGCTTTCCTCCTCGAGGTCGATGCACTTCGCATAGCAGCCGCCTTCGAAGTTGAACACCATGTCGTCGGCCCAGCCGTGCTCGTCGTCGCCGATGAGCCGCCGCGCAGGGTCGGCCGACAGCGTGGTCTTGCCGGTGCCCGACAACCCGAAGAACACGGCGACCGAGCCGTCGTCGCCCATGTTCGCCGAGCAATGCATGGGCAGCACGCCAAGGTGCGGCAGCACGTAGTTCATGATGGAGAAGACGGTCTTCTTGATCTCGCCCGAGTAGCGGGTGCCCGCAAGCAGCACGCGCCGCCGGCCCAGATCGACCATCACGGCCGCTTCGCTGCGGGTGCCGTCGCGCCGCGGGTCGCACTGAAACGTCGGCGCCACCAGGAAGGTATAGTCGGGCGCGAAACCCGCAAGCGCGTCCGCCGTCGGACGCCTGAGCATCTGGTTGGCGAACAGCGCCTGCGAGGCCAGCTCGCACACGATGCGGAACGACCGGTCGTGGGCCGGATGCACGCCGGCGTAGCCGTCGAACACGTACACCTCGCGCGCGGCAAGATGGTCGGCCACGCGCGCGTACAGCGCGTCGAAGGCCTGCTGCGAGACGGGGCGGTTCACCGCACCCCACGCGATCTCGTCATGCACGTCGGGCGCGTCGACGATGAACTTGTCCTTGGCAGAGCGCCCCGTGCGCGGCGCCGTTCCCACCACCAGCGCGCCCGTGTCGGAAAGGGCGCCCTCGCCGTTGCGCAGGGCGCATTCGACGAGCTCCGCCGGCGCCAGGTTGCGATTGACCTGCGCAGACGGGTTCAATCCGTCTATCTCGATTTCCACGAATCCTCCTCGCGAAGCGTCAGAAACTTGCCTTGTGCAGCATCTCGCGCATGCGGCGCGAGGCGCGCTCGTTCACCCTGGGAATCAGGTTGTCCATCAGCTGGACCATCTTCTGCTGGTTCTCGGGCACCATGCCGTCGAACTTGAGCACGTCGGTGTCGTGCGAGCAATTGACCGCGCACGTGCACGTCAGGCTGGCGACGAACGTGCGGATCTCCTCCAGCATCTCCACCTCGCCCGGCGGCTGCCACCGGCCGGCCTCGATGTCGGCCGCCAGCGGCCATGTCTGCGTGGGGGTCATGGTGACCACGAGGATGCGGCTCGGGCCGGCCTCGCTGAACGCCTTCGCGGAGGCGAGCGCATTCTCCTGCCCGCGTCCGGCGCCCGCCATGCCTGCCAGATAGAAGAAGGTGAACCTGATGCCGGCGTCGCGAAGACGCCTACCCTGCTCCACGACGTCGGCCGCCGTGTGGCCCTTCTCCATGAACGCCAGCGCCTCGTCGAAGCCGCTTTCGGCGCCGATGGCGATGTCGTCGACGCCACGGCCGCGCAATTCGGCAAGCTCCTCGTCGCTCTTGCGCGCCACGTCCATGACGCGGCAGAAGCCGCCGTAGCTGTTCACCGCGGGAATACGGGCCTCCACCTCGTCGAACACCCTCAGCAGGCGCTTTGTCGGAAGCGCGAAGGGATTGCCTCCCGTCAGGTAGACGCGGCGCGTCATGGCCGTGGCCTGCCGCGCGATGTCCTCGATGTCGGAGCGTACCTCGCCCTCAGGCAAAGGCCGGAAGGGAACGCCGTTGAAAATGTCGCAGAAGCGGCACTTGCCGTGGCTGCAGCCGTCGACGATGGGAAGCATGGGCGCGCCCATGTCCTGGGGAGGACGATGTTGGGGCGACTTGACTGGCATGGCTGCCTCCGATTCTGCCCAGGGTCGCCCGCCAGGGCGGCCGAGGGAGCCGTTTTCCGCACATTATACTCGCCTGGCGGAAGAAAGGCCCCGCGCCCTGAACCCCTTTCCTTATAATCTATGCAATGCACAACGCCGCCCGCCGCCCGACGCACGAACGCGCCAGGCCGCGGGGGCGGGCCGGACGAAGAAGGCGCTCAAAGGCATGAACCCACGCAACCCCACCACCCACGACAGCACGCGCTGCGCCGCAGCCGAAGGCGGCCGCCCGTGAGCCCGGTGCGCCTGTTCATGGCCGAGCCTGGCCAGCCGGTGCCGCCTCTCAAGAAGGCCGCGAACTACCTGCTGGTATGCGTGGCCGTCGTCGCGGTGGTCGGGGCATCGCTCGGCGCCGCGGGCATAACGCTGAACTTCGACTTCGTCGACCAGTACCGCACGCGCATCGCCGACGGGTTCCTCATGACGGTCTGGCTCTCGGTGGCGAGCCTGGCGTGCAGCATGGCCATCGGCATCCCCGTGGCAGCCGGGCAGCGCGCGCGGTTCTTGCCCGTGTCGTGCCTGTGCGACCTGTACGTGAAGATCATCCGCGGCACGCCGCTGATCGTGCAGATCTACTTCTTCTACTACATCATCGGCACGGCCTGGGGCGTCGAGAACAAGGTGGTTGCAGGCATCGTCATCCTGTCGCTGTTCTCGGGCGCCTACATCGCCGAGATCGTGCGCGCCGGCTACGAGTCGCTGCCAACGGGCCCGCTCGAGGCGGCCCGGGCGCTCGGGCTCACGCGCCTCCAGACGCTGACCTCGGTGGCGCTCCCGCAGATGGTCGCGCGCACGCTTCCCGCACTCACCGGGCAGTTCGCAAGCATCGTCAAGGACTCGTCGCTGCTGTCGGTGATAGCAGTCATCGAACTGACGCAGACCATGCGCGAGATCAGCGCCACGAACTACAACTTCTTCGGATGCTTCCTGCTTCTGGGCGCGCTGTACCTGTGCCTCACGCTGCCGATCATGTTCGTCAGCCGCCACTTCGAGAAGAAGATGGCCTTCACGGCGTAAGGACGCCGGGGGCGATTCGAGGAGCCTACCCCCGCAGCGAGGAATTCCGTGATACACCCATCACGGAATTTCGATGCGAGGAGAGGCCCGAGAACGTCCCGGCGCCCTTCCCATGCGCTGCCCGCCTCCCGAGGATTCTCGCGCGGTGCCCTCGCGCCGCCGCCCGCTTCCTAGTAGAATTACTGGATTCATCCCCGCACCCGACCCGCAAGGAGCAGCATGGAGGCGTTGGAGCTGGTTCTTTTCCTGATGGCGGCCATCGTGGCCTCGGGCATCGTCGGCCGCTTCCTGCCGGCCCTGTCGCTGCCGCTCGTGCAGATCGCCATGGGCGCCCTGATCGGCGTGCTCGTCGTCGCGCCCGCCGAGACCGACCTTGACGCCGAGCTGCTGCTGATCCTCTTCATCGCACCGCTGCACTTCAACGAGTCGCGCCACGCCGACTCGGGAGCGCTTTGGGGCAGCCGCTGGGGAATCGCCTCGCTCTCCATCGGCCTCGTCGTCGCCACGACGGCAGTCGTCGGGTTCTCCCTGCATGCGCTGCTGCCCGCCGTTCCGCTTGCTGCGGCGATTGCGCTCGGAGCCGCCATGGGATCCACCGACGCGGTCGCGGTAACCGAACTGTCCAAGGACTTCCGCTTCGGAAAGCGCCACGAGACGCTGCTTGCCGGCGAGGCCTTCTTCAACGACGTCACCGGCACCGTCGTGTTCAGGACAGCCATCGCCTTCGCGGCCACCGGGGCGCTCTCGCTGGCACATGCCGGCGAGGAGTTCGCGCTCGACCTGTTCGGCGGCCTCTTCGGCGGAGCGGTGTCCGGCCTGCTCGCATGGGCGCTGATGGAATTCATCCGCCGCCGCGGTATCGACAGCCCCAACCTGCACGTCACCCTCGAGCTTCTGCTGCCGTTCGTCATCTACCTGACCTGCAAGCAGCTGCACATCGGCGCCGTGATCGCCGTGGTCGTGGCGGGCATGACGATGTCGCTGCTGCCGCACCGCCACACGCTGCAGACGGCCCGGCAGCGCATGCAGTCCAAGGGCGTGTGGGACACGCTCGGGTTCATCCTGAACGGCATCATATTCGTGCTTCTGGGCATGCAGCTTCCGCGCATCCTGCAACCCGCCGCAGACGGAGGCCTGGGCGACCCCGCGCAGCTGTTCGGCATCATACTGGCGCTGACGGTCGCGCTCGAGGCGGTGCGGTTCGTCTGGATCGCAGGCATGGACGTCGTGGACTGCCTGCACCGCAAGAGGCCCCTGCGCACGCTGTGCAAAGGCAAGCACGTCCGAAGCGCGCTGGCCATGACGTTCGCGGGGTCGAAGGGCGGTATCACGCTGTCGCTCATGCTGACGGTGCCCTCGACTCTGCCGGGCGCGGGAGCGCTTCCCGTCCACGACACGCTCGCCTCGATCACCTCGGGCGTCGTCCTCTGCACCCTGTTGCTTGCGAACTTCGCGGTGCCGGCGCTCGTGCCACACAAGGCGGCGTCGAGGCGCACCCGCAAGCAGGTCGACGCCGAGGCGCGCGTCATCATGCAGGTCATCGAATCGATCAAGGAGGACGCGCACCTGACCGGGTCGGTGACGGGCTCTGCCGCCGCACGCGTCGCCGCCGGCAACGACGCCGTCGACGAGCCGGCCACCGCCATCGTCATGAAGCGCTACGCCGACCAGCTTCAGGACCTCTTGCCGGTGGCCTCGAAAGACATCGCCGTTCAAGGGCGCGCCGTCGTCGCGGAATGCGGCGAACTGTACGACCGCATCGAGGAAATCGACGCCGAGCTGCGGGAGGCGGGGCTGTATGCGAACGACGCCGACGGAAGCGACGCGGACGACCCGCCGTCGCTGACGGCGCACTTCCGCGTGCTGAAGGAGACCTATGCCGCCGTCGAGAGCATCCAGGCGCAGGCCCTCTCGCGCGAACTCGAGTACGTGAAGCGGATGGCCGAAGGCGGCGAGATCGACCCGAAGCATGCCAAGGAGCTGCGCAACGACGTCTACATCCAGCAGCTGGCGCTGTAGCGGCCGGCAAGCGGCCCTGCCTTCGCGCGCCCGTGCCGGCTGTGGCCACAGCGCTGCGCCCGCGGCCCCTGGCAATCAGCCGCGCTAGAGCGCCGTGCCGCGCGTCGGGACGGACAGGCGCGCCATGTCCACGCCCTCGTGCTCGAGCAACCACACCTTGTTGGCCATCCCGCCGCCGAAGCCGGTGAGGCTGCCGTCGGCGCCCACCACCCGATGGCACGGCACCACGATGCTGATGGGGTTGTGCCCGACAGCACCGCCTACGCTGCGCGGCGACGCCTTGCCGCGCACGGCGGCCACCTGTTGCGCCAGCTCGCCGTAGCTGACGGTCTGCCCGTAGGGAATGTCGCGCAGCGCGCGCCACACGTCTTGCCTGAAAGAGGTTCCCACCGGCGCCAGGGGAAGCTCGTCTATAGCTGGCCTCTTTCCGGCGAAGTACGCGTCAAGCCACTGCGCGAGATGCGCAAGGACCGCGTCGGTGCCGCGCCGGGCGTCCTTCGGCAGCGACTCGTCCAGGTACTTGTGGTTCTCGAACCACAGCCCGCACACCGCACCGCCGTCGCTTGCGATGGTCAGCGTCCCGCAGGGCGACTCGTATTCCGTGCATGCATGCATAAGCTGCCTCCTTCGCAGGGCGAAGTCCTACTCTTCCGAAAGCGAGTTCCAAAGGTTGATGACGGCGTAGCTGCGCCAGGGTCGCCACGCCTCCGCCAGCCGCAGGCGTTCCTTGGGCGCCAGGTCGGGAAGCGCGTGCGCCACGCCCACGTCCGATTCCAGGAACGCGTCGGGATGGCCCAGGACGCGCATGGCGACGTAGTTGGCAGTCCAGGGCCCGATGCCCTTGATGGCCATGAGCGCCTCCATCTGCTGCTCGGCGTCCGCGTCGCCGCCAAGGTCGAGACGCCCGTCCACGATCGCGCACGCGATCTCGGCGATGGCGCGCGAACGCGAGCGAATGATCCCCAGCTCGCCGAGAGCCGCTTCGACGTCGCCCGAGAACAGCGCGTCGTCGGGCGCCGGCCACGTGCGCCCAAGGCCATCGATGCCGGTGTCGACCGGCATGCCATGCGCTGCCACCAGGCGCGCCGCCATGCGGTTCGCCGCCACAACGGACACCTGCTGGCCGATGACGGCGCGGCACGCCGTCTCGAACGGATCGAAGCAGCCCGGAAGGCGCGTGCCTTCCCAGAGGCCCGCGGGCAGCATCTCGCCCAGCGATCGCAGGCCCTTCTGCACCTGGGCCGGGTCGCAGTCTAAATCGAACTGGCGGCGGATGCGCGCGACGATGTGGGGCAGCACGGGGCCGAGGCTCTTCGAGACGGTGACGGCAAGCGATCCGGCCTGCGGGTCGTCTCGCACCCGGAACCAGCCGAACGCGTCGCCGTCCTCGCCACGCACGCGCGCCGTGCGGGCATACGACGATTCGTCGACCAGCTCGATGCCCTGCAGGGCGCGGGCGCCGAAGAAGCGCAGCAGGTCGGCGAAGCGGTACGGCTGCGCGTATCCCAGACGGACGGTCTCGCCCGCCTCCATGCACGTCGCCATGCCGCACCTCCTCGTTCGCTTGCGCGTCGTCCCGGTGCAGCGCGAGGGCGCTCCCCGCGCAACGGGCGACGGCACCGCTTTCGTTCAGGACAGCATATCAGACGAAGCAAAGGCACAGGCAGTGGCACGACCCCCTGCAGCAAAAAAAACAAGGCGCAGGCGAGGCCATGGTTCGGATTGACGGTCCTTCGGGCTTGCGGGCCGCGTTTCGGCTCGACAGCCTTTAGGACATGCAGGTTGCACGATTCTCCGCCCTCGCTGGCGCTCAAAGAACACGGAATTTCATTCGCTGCGCGCCATCCGAACCCAGGTTCCGCGCAGAAAGGCCCCCTGTTTGCGGCATTTCGTTCCCTCCGCGCCATTCCGCGCGCGAAACCGCACATCACGGCAAGCGGATGCACGCCAAGGAACCCGAACGCAGTCGCGCCCCAGAGCCGAACCTTGCGTTCGTCCCTGGGGCGCGCAACGTGCACGGGAGCCACGAAGCGTAGCGTCCACCTGCCGCGAACGGCCCTCTATTTCTGCGTCAGCTTGCGCATAGGGCTTGCGGCGATGGCGACCAGGAACAGCACGCAGGCGACCACGCCGGAAACCGCAAGCACGACGAATCCCATGCCGAAGCCCACGTTCTGCATGATGGCCG
>CAJUSL010000041.1:1508-8670 GCA_910589135.1 uncultured Eggerthellaceae bacterium | reverse complement strand
CAGGAACACGGCCGTGCCGCCCAGATAGAACGCGCCCATACCGACGGCGTTGATGGCCGTGTAGTCCTTCATGCCGAACAGCTGCGGGATGAACAGCGCGGGCAGGATCTGGACAGGCCCGATCAGGGCGCAGCATACCAGGCCGCCGTAGAGCATCCCATCGCTGGCGCTCGACAGCCACGTGACCAGAAGCGCGATGCCGACCGCGAACCCCGCGAACACGATGATCGACGAGATGGATGCGCCCAGCTTCTCCGAAACCTTGCCGGCGAACAGGCTCACGACTGCGATCAGCAGCGCGAACACCGACAACAGCGTCACGACGAACGACGCATCCAAGCCGCCCGAGGCCAGGAAGTTCGACGAATACGCCGAGAAGCCGTTCAGTGGGAACGAGGCGAAGACCATCGCCAGGAAGAACAGGTAGAGCGCAGGCGTGCGCATCGCTTCCTGAAGCGTGATGCCGCCGGGAGCCGGCGCGGCATCCGGCACGGGGGCGCCTTCCGCAGCCAGCACGCGCTCGGCGTCGGCCTCGGCCTCGCCCAGCTCGGCAAGGTCGTCGGCAACCGGCGCCGCAGCGGCCGGCATCTCGGGCACCTTCCCGATCAGCACGACGTTCGAAAGCACGCCAAGCACCAGCACCAACGCCGCGTACCCGAAGATGATGGTGCGATAGTCGAAGGCCTGGAGCAGCAACGACTCGACGAAGACGAGCCCTGCGATGATGAAGCTCATCACGCCCACGACCACGCCGAAGACCGTCGGCGTGCGCTCGCCGTAAAACCGCGAAAGCACGCCCGCCGCCGACGCATGGGCGCCGATGGCCAGCACCACGCCGTTGATGACGGTGCCGACGTACCACATGAGCGGGCCGGTCGCCATGGCGAACAGCGTCAGCGCGATGGCGGTGCACACCGACCCGATGAGCAGGCAGCGCTTCGGCGTGATCTTGTCGATGAGCTTCGTTCCAACCAGCGATCCGAGGAACGCGAACACCGTCGCCAGCATGGGTCCGAACGCATAGGTGACCAGGTCGGTGTTCATGCCTTCGACCAGCAGCACTGCAATGGCGTTCAAAAGCGACGTGGAGCCGAGCCCCACGGTAAGAATGATGGCGCAGCCGATGGCCGCCATCATGGGTCGTTTGCCGGTAGCTTCCATGTAACCTCTCCTTCTCTTCTCAAATCCGAGCGTTTCCGCCCGATGCAGTCCAAGCATGTCGCCCCGCCGGAGCGTCACCTCGGCTTCCTTGGCCGCCGGGCAGCGGCCGCATCCACATCCACGCTGCCCGGCCCCCCTCCTTTCTTGCTCATCTCACAGATGCGCCTGCCGGGGTTATTGCGCCATGAGGTCGGTCACTTCGACAACAAGCGCAGCCAGCGCCGGATACAAAGGCAGCCGTGCGCGAACCTCCACTTCATCGGCAAACCGTCCAACCCAGCACCTCATATGCTCAACCGCAAAACCCCTTCGGGTCCTTCGCGCCTCATCCGGGCCAATGTCGAGCACGCCTTCGCGTCCGAGCGCCTCATCGCTTTCCGAAGCAACGAGCGCCGCCAGGAACCTGAGCTGAATGGAAAGGTGGTCTTCGGGTTCGTGCCCGCTTCCCTGAAGAGGCGAAAACCCCACGGCCTCGTAGCGGGCCACAACGTCATCGCGAGAAGGGCGCATGAGCAAACGCTCGTGCGTGCGATACACCGATTCGTACGGAAAGGGCGCCGCCTCATCCGTGGAGCAGAACAGTGCCGTATACTCCACCCGCGCCTCCTTCAACTCGTCGTCTCCGGCACGGCGAAGCTCCTCCATGGCCGCCTGCACCCGATCAGCGCTTCGAAGGCGCAAGGACAGGACACGCAACCCTTCGACCGGAAAAGCAGTGACGAGCTGCGGCGTCGGCGCGTCCCAAAACGCGTCCGCAAGCCATGACAAAACCCGGGGAAAGGCAGCCGAGTCTTCGGCAGACAGCCCCTCCTCGCGGATGCCCTCGAAGCGTTCCGGCCTCATTGCTGCCCCTGCGGGTCGTCCCATGCAGGGCTGTACAAGCCTTCCATATCCCTCCAAGGACGACGGCTGAGCAGATAGCGGACACCGGGGCCGTTGCCTGTCTCCGGCTTGAGCCGATAGGCGTTCGCCCCATACTGCCCCACGACCTGGGAGACGACGCTGGCCTCGTCCTCCATGTCCCCGAACGCGATGGCGCCCATGAAGCAGTTCGGAACGCACTCGGGCATCCCGCCCGCATCGACCAGGTCGGCGCAACCGTCGCATTTCCCAGGACGGTGCTCCTTTCTGTCGAACTCGATGGCATCGTAGGGACACGCGTCCAGGCACGGGGTCCCGTCGCAGCCCACGCAGGGGTCGGTGTCGCCCATCACCACCAGGCCGTCGTCTCTTTTGCGAATCACCCCATGGGGACACGCCGAGGCGCAAGACGGCCTGTCGCAATGCTGGCACATGATGGGAATGAAGTAGGTTCCCGGATTATCGATATCCCCGCTCGTGTCCATGGCAGTATAGGTTTCGATGAAGTGCGCGCCAGGGAAGGAGCCGTTCTTCCGCATGCATGCCGTCATGCATCCCCGGTGGTCGCAGCAAGCGTCGAGGTTCACAACAAATCCCAGGCGTGTCATCGGTTCATCTCCTCCTCGGTCATGGGGGCAAACGCCTCCATCTGCTCGCGCGTAATCATCGGCCGGTACTTCTCCATGTCCTCCTCCGTGCATGGGTACACCTTGCACAGCTGGGACCGCAGCCCCGGCGTGCCCGTCTCAGGCGCGCTGTTCACGCACTCGCAAAGCCCTTCGACATTCCACTCGAACGCCCCATGCAGGTCGTCTTCGACGCTCTTCTCCGGACGCCACCACGCATGCTGCGAATAGGTGACCACCCCGGGAATGGACGGAAGGCGGAAGGAGACCTGACCCATGATCTTGTTCAACGGCGCGCGCCCATGCGACGGAGGCGCCTCCACCCAGACCCAGTCTCCGTGGGTCACGCCGCACTCGGCAGCAGTGGCGGGGTTCATGAACACCTCGGGAACCGGGTTGACCTCGCGCATCCAGGGCAGCTGTCGAAACTCCGAATGGAAGAATCCGGCCTGCCGCTTGCCCGTGGCAAGCACATAGGGGTAGTCTTCGGCGACTTCCGGACGGCTCACCGGGGACTCCGCCGGTTCGTCGTAGACGGGAAGTGGCGCGTAACCTGCTTTGTAGTGCAGCGTCGAGAACATGTTGCACTTGCCCGTGTCCGTGGGGAACTTGCCGCTGATGAGGTACTTGTCGTGCCTCGCAGGACCGACATCGACGCCCGGAGGCGAAACGGCGCCCAGCTCAAGGCATTCCTCAAGCGGCTTGTCCAAATATTCCCGGCAGAGGATGTCCCTCTGCTCGTCGATGGTGTCTGCCACCCAGAACCGGCCGTGTTCCCCGGCGTAGAAACGCGATGTTCCTGGATTGAGCAGCCCGTTGTTGTAGCGCGGGTCGACCTCTTCGAGCCGCTTCGCCAGAGCGGCGCCGAACTCGTAATCATGACGCGCCTCGCAAATAGGCTGAATGGCGCGGCGGTAGAACTTCTTCGTCGGGTCGGCCGCGGCAACGCTCCAGGCAAGGTAGTTGCGCTCCATCCATGTCTGGGCGGGCAGCACGTAGTCAGCCATCTCGGCAGTAGGAGTCATCACCAGATCGGTCACCACGTGGAGTTTGATCTTGTCCTCGTCTTCAAGCAGCCTCATCCAACGGGCCGTCGAAGGGTCGTGCATAAGCCAGTTCGAACTGATGGCGATGATGCCGTGCACCTCGTAAGGGCGTCCCGTCTCCGCCGCCTCGAGCACGCAGCCGACGTCGGGGAAGCACAGCACGCCATCGGCGTTCTCGGGACGCAAAGGCTGCCACTGGGACCATTCCTCCCAGGAGTATCCGCAGCCGATTCTGTGCTCGAAGTAGCCCAGCCGCTTCCGTTTCTGCTCGATGGGAAGGCCGTCCGCATAGCTGATGTCGAACTCGCCCGGGAAAGCCATGGGCGTCACGGGATAAAGCTGGTCCATCTCGGCGGCCGGGTTGTCCACGTTGCCGGTGAGCATCTTCAGGATGGACATGGAGTTCAAATACTGCGAGGCGTTCGTAGCCATGTACTCCGATCCCTCCATGAAGTCGATCATGTTCGCCTCGGAAATCATCTGCGCCACCTGGCGAAGCTTCTCCTCGGGCACCCAGGTGACTTCGGCGGCGCGCTCGAACGTCCACGGCTCCACGTTTTCCCAAAGCTTCTCGAGAACCGGCTTGCACTCGATTCGATACCCGCTGCCGGCGAGCTCCACGGTGTAGGTGCCTCGCAGTGCAGGCCTCATCGTGTCGGGCATGACCGCCGGAGAAGGCTCGTCGCTCGTCTTGTTTTGGTAGAACAGCTCAACGAGGCGATCGTAGTGCGCGCGCCCCGACGCGCCACCTTCCCACTGCACCTCGTCATTGTCCCACCAGCCCAAGCCGTCCGCGGCGCGGTTCCACACCATGTAGCGATTCGGGCTCCCGCCGACCACCACGTCGCTCTCGCGCAGGAGGTCGCCGTTGTCCTCCCGCACGAGGAAGGGGGCGTTCGTCCAGCGGGTCACGAAGTCCTCGCGGTATGTCTGCGTCTCGACGAGGTGCCTGATCATCGCCATGCACCATGCCAGGTCCGTGCCGGGCCGCACCGGACACCACACGTCGGCATGCAGGGCGAAAGGCCCGGCGACCGGGTCGAACACCACCCACTTGCCATGGAACGCCTGCTGCATCGCATGCTCGGCCCCCGAGACGATGGGGTGGGAATAGGCCCGCTCCACACCGACGCATACGCGCAAGTCTGCCGGGGTCATGCCAGTAGGCTGGGCCAGCTGGCTGCCAAAGTGAACGCAGCCGTGGAACTGGGGCAGCAGACACACCTGGATGGCGCCGTAGTAGTTGTTGGGCGTTCCGATGGTTCGGGCGATGCGGTGCGCTATCCAACCCATGTCATGACGCCCCGTCCGCCCAGGCAGCACGAACGTCTCCGGCCCGTACTGCTCGGACATTTCGTGAATTTTCCGAGCGATCTCATCGACGGCCTGGTCCCAGCTGATGCGCTCCCATTTCCCTTCCCCGCGCTTCCCGGCGCGCTTCAGCGGATAGCGCAGACGCGTGGGCGTGTAGGCGAACTGCGGAGCAGCCATGCCGCGCAGGCAGACCTGCCCCACCCCCAAATGCTCCGGGCCCGTCGGGTCGACCCTCTCCAGTCGGCCGTTCACCACCGTGCACTCCACGCCGCAATTGACATGGCACGATCGGCAGCCGCTGAAGATCTTCTCGGTCCTCTGTTCCATTTCCCCCTCCTTTTGATCGGGTTCGTTGAGCCTCTGTCCCGATCTTAAAAAGCAACCGCCGGATCGAATAGCAGCGCCTCCTCTCGGTGCTTGCAACAAGATGTTGCAAGCACCGCTGCAATCGCACGAACACAAGCCAGCTTCGTGCGCCTTCGCGTGATATCCTCTCTCCAGTCGACATTCCGTGGGAGCCAGGTCCATGAACATCGAGGTGCTGCGCTATTTCATAGAACTTGCCCACGAGGGCTCCTTCAACAAGGCGGCGAAACGG
Source organism: uncultured Eggerthellaceae bacterium (assembly GCA_910589135.1). Taxonomy (GTDB): domain Bacteria; phylum Actinomycetota; class Coriobacteriia; order Coriobacteriales; family Eggerthellaceae; genus MGBC163016. The sequence goes on along the minus strand of CAJUSL010000041.1, from coordinate 3,064 downwards.
CTCTTCATCTCCCAGCAGGGGTTGAACCGGGCCATCACCTCGCTCGAGTCGAAGCTGGGCGCTTCCCTGCTCGAAAGGGGACCGGAGGGGACAAGCCTTACCGCCGAAGGAGTCATCTTCCTGAACCACGCAACGACCATCGTTGAGGACTACCGCTCCATGACCGATGAGATCCTGTCGTACCGCAGCTCGAGAATTGCCGCCTCCATGGAGCACCTCCACATCACCACCACCCCGTACCTGTCAGCCGTCGAGATGGACCGAATCTGGGACATCACGTCCATGGACATAGCCAGCATTCGCGAGCTGCCGCTTCACCGCATCCTCGAAGAGATTCCCGCCTCCCGTCCCGAAGATCTTTTCGTCGCCGACCTGTTCCTGAAAACGCGTCGGAAGATCCGCGAAACGGGGAACATCGGCTTCGAGCCGGTGTTCGCGACAAGGATCGGCATCATCAGAAGCAGGGCGTTTCCGTGGGACAGGGAGGGCCTTTTGCGGTGCTCCGACGTCTCGGAGCTGCCCGTGGCCTACACAAACGACTCCACCAATGCCGGGCTTGTGGCGTATCTTTTCAAGAACGCCCCGCTCAAGAACGCATGCCTGCAATCAAGCAGCCTCAAAACCCTGCTTGAATGGGTCCACGGCAAGAAGGTTGTAAGCCTGTTCGACTCGTTCGCCTTCTACCGCCTGCAGAAGATGGCGCCAGAGGAGGTACGCGACCTCACGTTCACGCCCTTTGCGGACGAGGAAGCCATAGACACCGTGGGCTACCTCTACCGTTCCGACATGCCCTTGAGCGACGTCACGCGCAGCTCCATCGCCAATTCAAGGCTCATCTTCTCCCGAGACAGCGCGGACTACTTGCGCCAGCATCCGCTTCCAAAGGATTAGGGTTCCGCTCGAAGCGAACCATGGCGCCCACGGTCTCTGGAGGGCGGGGGCGAGGCGCCGCAGCGCGACGCCCCCGTTGACTGGCCTTCAGGCAAGCCCTACGCCGTATAGATCGCGCAGTGGCGCCCTGCGGCCTCCTTGACGATCTCCTCGAAGGGGCCGACCTTCAGGCACTGCGCCGCGCAGCCCGTGACGCACAGCGGGTTCGGGTCGGACTCGTAGCACGTCTTGCACTTGTCCAGCACCGGCGCAACCTGGTGGTACTGCCGCAGCTTCCCGTCCACCATGAACGGCTCGCGACGCACCACCTTCAGCCAGTCCTCATGGTAGGGATACCGGTACGTCTCGCGGCACGCCGCCTCGCACCCGAAGCATCCGATGCAGTCGTCCAGATCCAAGAGCATGGCGATTCCGCCACCATCGATTCGGCTCATTACCTGTCACCCCTTCCGGGCTCGATCTTGCAGAGGAAAGAACGCATCGCCGTGGCGCCGTAGCCCGGCTCTGCAGGCTCGGAAGGCACCAGCACGTTGCCGTTGGCCTTGTCCCAGCCGTAGCCGGGCAGCCCCAGGGCCTCGCACTCGTCGCGCCAGGCCGGACGCGGGATGAACACCACGCCCTTCTTCGCCTCGCGAGACACCAGCGCCTTCGAGATGATCTTGCCC
>CAJUSL010000041.1:0-1498 GCA_910589135.1 uncultured Eggerthellaceae bacterium | reverse complement strand
CGACGAAATGGTGATCCATTCGCCGTCGCTGATCTTGTTGGCGGCCGCGTCGTCGGGATGCACCACGACGAAGGGCTCCGGGTAGAAGAAGCGCTGGGCGGGCACGTTGGTCCATGCAGAGTGGAAGAAGCTGTACACGCGGTGCCCGGTGCTTCCGATGAGCGGGTACTCCTTCGCCAGCTCGGGCGTCGAGTACGGGCTTTCGGCCGGCTCGGTGTAGTCGGGCACCGGATCGTAGCCGAACGCCTCCATGGCAGGCGACGAGAACTCGATCTTTCCCGTCACCGTGGGGAATCCGGGCTGGCCGTCGGGGCGAAGCATGCCCTTCTCGTACTTCTTGCGCACGGGCTCCGCGGAAAGGTCGGCGCCGCCCACGACGCGCACGGGAACCTCCTGGAACTCCTCCCAGGTCAGATCGAAGTCGTAGAATTCCTTCAAGCGCCAGAGGACCATTTCCTTCTCGTCGGCCCAAGGCCATTGCTCGGGGTTCATGCGCTTGCCCCACTGCAACCAGAACCACCAGTCGTCCTTGCACTCGCCCGGAGCCGGCACCGCCTGGTCGAACGCCAGGATGAACGGGCCGTCAAGCTCCTCGTCGTAGGTGCAGCGCTCTGCCCAGTCGGCGGTGGGCAGCACGATGTCGGCCAGCTGCGCCGTCGGCGACAGGTAGAAGTCCTTCACCACGATAAGGTCGAGGTTGGGGCTCGTCATGGCCTCGTAAGTGAGGTTGGCGTCCTCGTAGCACAGCAACGGGTCGTCGGCCACGGCCACGAACATCTTGACGGGGCGCGGTTCGCCCGTGATCATGGCCTTGAACACGGTGTTCGGGTCGTTGGAGCGGCCGAACGACTTGTACAGCGGATGCTTGTCCCCGCCGAACGTGAACAGCTCGGGGCGCCCCGGGTCCTTGGCGGAGTCCCACAGCGTGATCCTGTCGTCCAGCATGACGGAGAACGCCACGGGCACGTTCACGCCGCCCGGAACGTCGATGTGCCCCAGCAGGCCCTGCAGGCAGGCGATGGCGCGGCCGTTCTGGATGGCGTTCGTGTGCATGCAGCCCGGGCCCAGGCCCACCATCATGCCGACGGGGCCGTCCTGGCCCATCATGCGCGCGGCCGTCCGCACGTCCTCGGCGTCGATCCAGCACACCTCGGCCGTCTTCTCGGGCGTCCACGCCGACACGCGCTCCTTCAGGGCGTCGAATCCGAACGTCCAGTCGGCTATCCACTGCTCGTCGTACCAGCCGTTCTCGATGATCTCGCGAATGATGCCCAGAGCAAGGGCACCGTCGGTGCCCGGGCGCGGCTGGATGGCCAAATCGGCATGCTTCGACATGTCCTGGAAACGCGCGTCGATGACGATCAGGTTGGCGCCGGACGCCTGGTTGTCCAGGATGCGCTTCAGGATGCCGCGCTCCATCGCCGGATTCTGACCCCACAGCACCATGGTGCCCGAGTTTGCCAGGTCGCCGTCGGCGGGCGAGAAGATGCCGCGCGCG
>CAJUSL010000040.1 GCA_910589135.1 uncultured Eggerthellaceae bacterium | reverse complement strand
AGGGTGCCGTCCTCGCCCTCTTTGTGCTCCTCGGCCTCGCGGGCCTTGCGGTGGGCGCGGCGCTCTTCCAAAAGCGTGGGGTCCAGATAGCTCTGCAGCGCGATGGTGAGCACCAGCATGACCAGGTAGAAGACAAGATCGATGCTCATGCCCGACAGCATGATGGAGCACAGGCCGCCCAAGATGAGCAGCACGTACAGCCCGTAGGACAGAAGCGCCGCCCAGCGCCGCTGGTTGCGCAGAAGCCGTACGCCGAAGACGATGAACGTCGCGGCCAAAGCCACGAGCACCGCCAGATGCAGGAAGGTAACCACGATGGTGGAGATCCCCTCGCCGCTCATGGCGCCGGATCCGAACATGGTCACGGCCTGATAGATGGCACCCGGGGCAGCTTGCGGGCGTCGGCGGGGCTCGTGAACTCGGCGGCGATAGTGGCCGTCGTTTCGTCGAAGGCCTCCTTCTTCTCGGCGACCACATGCTTGGCCTCGGCGACGATCTCGCTCGGGTGCTCCACGGCCTGCGCCACCTCGCGCACATCCTCGGCGGCCTGCGCAAGCTTCTCCTCGGCAGCCTCGGCTAGGCGCTCGGGGTGCTGCACGTCATCGAGCGCCTCGCGCACCTTCTGCTTGCTCTCGGGGCCCTCCACGATGTCCCATTTGTTGAGCACGATCACCATCGCGCAGCCGCGCTCCTTGGCGTAGTTGGCGACGCGCTGGTCCTCGTTGGTGACGCCGATGCCGGAGTCGATGACCAGCACCGCGACGTCGGCGCGGTCGATGGCCTTCATGGCGCGCACGAACCCGTAGTATTCCACGTCCTCGCTGATCTGGCTCTTGCGGCGCAGGCCTGCCGTGTCCACGATGCGGTAGAGCACGTCGTCGTGGGTGACCAGCGTGTCGATGGCGTCGCGCGTGGTGCCGGACACGGGGCTCACGATGGAGCGCTCGCCTTTCGTGAGGCGGTTGGTGAGCGAGGACTTGCCGGCGTTGGGCCGCCCGATGATGGCCACGTTGATGGCGGGCTCCTCGTCCGGGTCGCCCTCGGCGCCCGTCTCGCGAAGCAGGCGCACGACCTCGTCGAGCAAGTCGCCCGTGCCGTGCCCGTGCGTGGCCGATATGGGCCAGCCCTCGCCCACGCCCAGGCTCATGAACTCCCACATGCCGTCCTCGGCCTGGGGGTTGTCCATCTTGTTGACGACGAGGAGCACCGGGGCCTTCGACTTCTGCATGATCCTGGCGACGTCTTCGTCGTCGGTCTGCAGCCCCACCTTGCCGTCCACCACGAACAGGATCAGGTCGGCCTCGGCCGCGGCCTCGAGCGCCTGGCTGCGGATGGACTTCTGGAAGGCGTCGTCGCTGGCCACCTCGATGCCGCCGGTGTCGACGAGCATGAAGTCCATGCCGTTCCAGTCGGCCGCATGGTAGCTGCGGTCGCGCGTGACGCCGCGCATCTCGTGCACGATGGCGTCGTTTGTCTGCGCTATGCGGTTGACGAGCGTGGACTTCCCGACGTTCGGGCGCCCGACGATGGCAACGAGGGGAAGTGACATCCCGGAAGCTCCTTACTGGCCCAGCGAGCGGCTGAGGACCCTTGCGATCTCGTCCGTATAGTCTATCGGATTGGAGGGCGCCAGGTGAACCCGCCGGCCGATTTCGGGGCCGGCCGCGCGCCTGACGTCGTCCAGCGTCCAGCCGTCCAGCGTGACGCCGTCGTCGTTGAGCACCACCGCAGGCACGAAGTACGCCGTGCAGCCGCGCGCGTCGCCCTCCTCCGCGCGCGCAATCGCCCGCGCGATGTCGCAGCCGCAGAGGAGCCCGGTGACGTTGACGTTGCCGCCAAAGAAGTCGTTGCGCACGGGAAGCGTCGCCAGCGCCGGCGCGAGGCCCACCTCCTCGAACAGCTGCGAGGCGTAGGGCTCCATCGCCTCGCCGCAGACGTAGCGCGCCTGCATGCCGCCGTCGGAGAGGGCCTGCAGGCACCGGCGGACGCCGCCGGACAAGCGGGCCTCACGCAGCGCGTCGACCATGGTGCGGATGATGCCGATCCCGTCCTCGAACATGGAGAAGTCGCCGTAGAATGCCGCGTCCGGCAGCTTCTCCAGCAGGCGCTCCCCGTAGGCGTTGCGGTAGAACTCGTCGGCGGCGAAGGCCCACGGCGTCCCCCGCTCTTCGAGCGCGCGGCGCTGCCAGGGCTCAAGCTGCCCGATCACGCGCAAGGCGGCCTGCGGCTCGTCGAAGCTCTCGTCGAAGGCGCACTGGTGGGCGGTGAACCCGAGCGGCACGACGCCGACGTTGCGTATGCCCCGGCGCGCGTAGGCCCACGCCAGCGTCTCGTCCAGCACCGCGCCGTCGTTTCGCCCCGGCACGAGCACCACCTGCGCGTCGAACTCGATTCCCTCGGCCAGCAGCCGCTCGAGGTTGGCGATCCCCTCCTCGGCATGGCGGCCGATGAGCGCGCGGCGCACCTGGGCGTCGACGGCGTGCAGCGAGACGCGCAACGGCGAGAGCCTCTGCGCGACGATGCGCTCGACGTCGGCCTCGCGCAGGTTCGTCAACGTCGCGAACGTGCCGGTGAGGAAGCTCAGGCGGAAGTCGTCGTCGCGCAGGGACAGCGACGGGCGCATATGCTCGGGAAGCTGGCGCATGAAGCAAAACGTGCAGGCGTTTCGGCAGGTGCGCACCCCGTCGAAGATGACCCCGTCGAAGGAGAGCCCCCAGTCCTCGCCCGGCTCGCGCTCCAGCACCACCGTGCCGGCGTCGCCGTCGTTGTCCACGTAGGAAAGCTCGACCTCGCCGTCGGCGGCGAGCCACCTCCAGTCGATGACGTCGCGCACCGCCTGGCCGTCCACGGCCGTGACGACGCATCCTGCCTCGAAGCCGGCGTCCCAGGCGGGGCTTCCCGCCTCGACGGACGCGACCCTGGCGCCTGCGACGTCGGTCACAGGGACTCCAGGAAGGCCACCACGTCGTCGATCTGCTCCTTGGGGGTGGAGGCGCCGGCCGTGACGCCGACGGTGGCGCAGCCCTCGAAGTCGGCGGCGACAAGCTCGTCGGGCGACTCGACGTGGAAGCAACGCGGACACGAGCCGACACAGATCTCGGCAAGGCGCGTGGTGTTGGAGGAGTTGCGTCCCCCGATGACGACCATGGCGTCGACCTGGCAGGCGAGTTCGGCGGCCGACTTCTGGCGGCGCTGCGTGGCCGAGCAGATCGTGTCCTTCAGCATGGGCTCGAACCCGCGCGACGCGAGCTCCTCGAGGACGGCGTCCAGGTTGTCGCGCGTCTGCGTCGTCTGCACCACCACCCCGACCGGGGCGTACAGGTCGCCCGGCACGTCCGCTGCGGTCTTCACCACGTCCACCTTGGCGCCGTTGCCGCCGGCGTAGGCGACGAGCGACTCGACCTCGGGATGCCCCGCCTCCCCCACCACGAGCACGCGGCAGCCGGCCTCGGCGAGCTCGGCCGCGCCCTGCTGGGCGAGCGCGACGTGCGGGCAGGTGGCGTCCACCACCCGGCGGCCGGCCTCCTCAAGCGCCGCGCACACCTGGGGCGTAACGCCGTGGCTTCTGACGATCACCGTGTCGCTTGGCACGTCCTCGGGCGCCTCCGCGACGCTGAGGCCCTTCGACTCCAGCTCGGCGACCACCTGCGGATTGTGGATCAGAGGGCCCAGCGTGGACGCGTCGCCCACCTCGCCGAGCACCTCGTAGGCGATCTTGAGCGCGCGCTGCACGCCGTAGCAGGCGCCGGCGTGCGATGCCTTCACGACGTTCATGCGCAGCCCAGCAGCTCTTCGGTCGTCCGCACGGGAACGGGATTCTCGCGGAAGTAGCCGGAATAGTCCTTGGCGTCGGGGAACAGCGCGGCCATGTCCACCTCTTCGGCCGGCTTGCCGTAGAACAGGGCGAAGCACTCGCGCATCACGAACCACGTGCAGCCGTCGAGCCGCTCGTCCTTCGGGAGCCCGTCGAAGTCGGACAGCAGCACGGGATTGCCGTACTCCACCGTGATCTTGGGGAAGCGGACGAACTTGCCCTTCTGCTTCACCAGCTCGGCGTTGCGCACGGTCATGGGCAGAAGCGGTGCCTTGCCCATCTTCGCGATGAACGCCGCGCCCGAGTGCAGCTTGGGGGCCTTGTTGCTCTTGCCACGGCGCGTGCCTTCGGGGAAGATGCCTACCAGCTCGCCGTTCTTCAGGTCGCGCGCGGCGCGCTTGATGGCCGTCCGGTCGGCGCTGTCTCGCTTGATGGGAAACGCCCCCACGCGCGAAAGGATCTGGCCGAGCAGGCCGTGCCCCGCCTTGAACAGCGACTCGCGCCCGATCAGGCGCACCCATTGGCTGGGACGCGCCCCCAGGTAGACGAAGGCGACGTCGAGATACGACGTGTGGTTGCACACCACCACCGCCCCCGAGCGCCCCTCGAACGCGCGCAGGTTCCGCCTGCCGTCGACGCGGTAGCGGAACAGCAGCTTGCAGACGCCGCCCACGACGCCGAACGCGAGGTTGCCGAACCAGTGCGGAATCTGCCGCTCGTCGGAGGTGCCTCCCAGCGGCATGTCCCACATCTTCTCGTAGGGCAGGAAAAGCGACATGGTCTACGCGCCCTTCCTCTGGGCCATGGCGCATATCTCGTCGATGACGTCCTCGATGTAGAGGCCGGTGGAGTCGAGCCGCACCGCGTCGTCGGCGGGGCGCAGCGGAGAGGTGGAGCGGCTGGAGTCGTGCTCGTCGCGGCGCTTGAGGTCTTCGAGCACCTCGTCGTAGTCGATGGAGCCGATTCCCCGGTCCACGTTCTGGCGCACGCGCCGGTGTGCACGCTCCTCGTCGGAGGCGGTCAGGAACACCTTGACCTCGGCGCCAGGGAACACGGTGGTGCCGATGTCGCGGCCTTCGATGACGTAGTCGCCCGCCTCGCCTATCCGGCGCTGCTGGCCGACCATGGCCTCGCGCACGCTGGGGGCGGCGGAGACGGGACTCACCGCGCGGTCGATGTCGGCCGTGCGGATGGCGGCCGTGACGTCGTTGCCGTCGACGAAGACGCCCTTGGGGATGGGGTCGCCCTCCTCGTGCACGAACTCGATGCGGCACGCGCCGGCGAGCTCCCCCAGGGCCGCGTCGTCGTCGAGCGCGACGCCCTTCTGCACGGCAAGCCACGCGACGGACCTGTACATCGCGCCCGTGTCCAGGCACGAGAAGCCCAGCTTCTTGGCCACGGCCTTGGCGACCGTGGACTTGCCAGCCCCCGAGGGGCCGTCGATTGCGACGATCATCTAATGCACCAGCCTTTCGATGCTGTCGAGGAATCCCGGGAAGCTCACGCCGACGCAGTCGAAGTCGGTCACCTTGACGGGGGTGTTGCCGCACAGCCCCACCAGAGCCCAGGTCATCGCGAGGCGGTGGTCGCCGTGCGACGCGAAGAGGGCGCGGGGCGGCACCTGCAGGTTGGGGTCGCCTTCCACGAACAGGTTGTCGCTCTCCTCCCAGGCGTCGACGCCCAGCACCTCGAGCCCGTCGATGATGGCCTGCAGCCGGTCGCTTTCCTTGGCGCGCAGCTCGGCGATGCCGCGGAACACGGTGAGGCCCTTCGCATGCGCCGCGACCAGCGCCAGCACCGGCACCTCGTCGATGATGGAGGCGAAGTGCTGGGAAGGCACCTCGCAGCCGTGCAGGCCGCCGGTGTGCTCGACGTCGATGTAGCCGACGGGCTCCTTGCCCTCGGCGCCCGTGCGGTGCTCGGAGATGCGCGCGCCCATGCGCTCGAGCGTGCGCACGAAGCCGATGCGCGCGGGGTTGAGCGAGACGTTCTCGACGCGCAGCCTGCTGCCGCGCCTGAGCAGTGCCGCACAGCACAGAAACGCCGCCGAGGACGGGTCGCCCGGCACGTTGATGTCACTCGCCTTCATGTGCGCCGGGCCGGTGACCGTGGCCACGCGCGTGCCGGCGGTGGTGGGCACCCCGAACTCGGGAAGCATCAGCTCGGTGTGGTTGCGCGAGGGCGCGGGCTCGGTCACCGTGGTGGTGCCGTCCGCGTAGATCCCGGCCAGCAGCACGGACGTCTTCAGCTGCGCGGACGCCATGGGCGCGTCGTACTCTATCGCGTGAAGGTGGAGCGTTCCCACCTCGGTGATGGGGAGATGGTCGGCCTCGCTCGGCCGGAAGCGCACGCCCATCTTCATGAGCGGCGCGGTGTTGCGGCGCATGGGACGGCGGCGCAGCGACTCGTCGCCGGTGAGCGTCACCTCGATGGGCCACGGCGCGAGCATGCCCATGAGCAGGCGCGCGGTGGTGCCGGAGTTGCCGCAGTCGATGTCGTGCTTGGGCTGCACGGGGCCTTTCTCGCCCCAGCCCGTGACGGTGCCCTCGAGCGAGCCGTCGGGCGCCTCCTTCAAATCAACGTCGGCGCCGAGCTGGCGCACGGCGGCGATGGAGGACTGCACGTCGTCGGAGTCGAGCACGCCGGTCAGCCTGGAGGTTCCCTCGGCCATGGCGGAGAACAGGACGGCGCGGTGCGAGATGGACTTGTCGCCGGGAACGCTGGCGGTTCCGGACATCGGGCCAGAAAGGGGCTCGATTGTCTTGTCGCGATCATTCGACATAAGAGTGCTCCTTAGGCTGAATGGGACTGAACGACACTGAATACCCGGCATCGATCAGCTGGAACGACAGCTGGCCGACGTCGCCTTCGTCTGTGAGTATAAGGGAAAGCACGGCGTTCCCCTCGGATATGTGGTCTATTTCGATCGACTGGATGTTGCACCCTGCCGAGCTCGCGATGGTGGCGACCTCGGCCAGCACGCCGTTGCGGTTGACCATGGGGATGCGCACCTCGAGAAGCTTCTCGCTGGAGGGGATCCATGCGCTGGGAAGCGAGCGGCGCGCGTCGGCGGATTCGGCGAGCAGTCGCGTGAACGCCTCGCGGTCGCCCGCGTCGAGGGCGTCGCGGAACGAGGAGATGATGGCCGCCATTTCGTCGAGCCCGGCGCCGAGCGCGTCCGCGTTGTCGAACGCGATGCCGCACCACAGCTTCGGCGACCCGGCCGCCACGCGCGTGGTGTCCTTGAAGCCGCCGGCCGCCAGGCGCATGAGCGTCTGGTTCTCGTCGGTGTGGTTGCAGGCGAGCCTCATGAGCGAGGCCGCCACCATGTGCGGCACGTGGCTGACGATGGCGACCGCCCGGTCGTGGTCTTCGCGCGGGATGGAGATGACGCGGGCCTGCAGGCCGCAGATGAGCTCGTGGAGCTTCTGGAACTGCTCGGGCACGGTGCTCTCGTCGGGGCAGAGGATCCAGTTCGCGCCCTCGAAGAGGTCGCTGCGCGCGCCGTCGATGCCGCCCTTCTCCGAGCCCGTCATGGGATGGCCGGGGATGAAGTTCGCCGGGTTCGGCAGGCTTGCGGCGGCCGCTTCGAGGATGTGGGCCTTGGTGGACACCGTGTCGGTGACCACGCCCTGGTAGTCGAGCTCGGCGAGCAGGTCGATGTAGCCGTCGACCGCCGCAATGGGCGTCGCGATGACGACGAGGTCGGCGTCATCGGACAGAAACGCCTTGAACCCGTCGGCGTCGGGCTTCGACGAGGCGTCGACCCATCCGCGCTCCTTCGCCACGACGCAGGCGCGCGAATCGACGTCCACGCCGTACACGAAGGCGCCCGGGAAGGCCTTCTTCATGGCTGCCGTCAGCGACGCGCCGATGAGCCCCAGGCCCGCCACGGCTATGCTTCGGAACGGCGGCGCCCCGTTTTGCAAGTTGTCGTTTCCTGTGTCCAATTCGGTTCTCCACATGCGGTTTCGTTGCGTTCAAAAGGGTGAGGAACCATTGTATAACAGGGCATCCCGATGACGCGGTCGCACGTCAGGGAACCTGGGCGCCGGGCTGACCTCCTGTTCGGTGTCCTTGCCCAACACCCGCTCGCCGCTACGCGTCCAGCAGCGCGACCTCCTCGGAGGAAAGCAGGCGCCATTGCCCGCGCGGAAGGCCGCCGAGCGAAAGCGCCCCGAACGTGGTGCGGTCGAGCGCAAGCACCTCGTGCCCGACGGCGGCAAGCATGCGGCGCACCTGGCGCTTGCGGCCCTCGTGGATAGAGAGCGCCACGGTGCAGCGGCTGCCGTCCGACCGCGCGGAGAGAACCTCGCAGCGCGCAGGGGCCGTCATGCCGTCGTCCAGCTCCACGCCCTCCTCCAGGCGTCGGCGCTCCCCCTCTGACAGCACGCCCGCGACCTCGGCCACATAGCACTTCCCCACCCCGCGGCTCGGGTGCAGGAGACGGTTGCCCAGCTCGCCGTCGGTCGCGAACAGCAGAAGGCCCGTGGTGTCGCGGTCGAGCCGCCCCACCGGGAACAGGCCCGGGTAGTCGCCCACCGGGACCAGCTTGGCAACGGTGTCCTCCCCGCGGGCATCGCTCATGGCGGTAAGATAGCCGGCCGGCTTGTTGAGCATGATGACGACAGTCTCGCCGGACAGCGCCACGGCCTCGCCGTCGAACTCGACGGCGTCGACGCCGGGAGCCACCTTCGTCCCCAGCTCGCGCACGGTCGCGCCGTTCACCTTCACGCGCCCCGCCGCGATGAGCTCCTCGCACTTGCGCCGCGACGCGACGCCCGCGCGCGCGAGATACTTCTGCAGCCGCATGGGCTCCACGCGGGCGCTACTCCTCGTCGAAGTCGAAATCGAGCTCGTCGAAGTCGATCTTCTCGACGACGCCCACGACGGCCGCCATGGCCTCGGCCACCTGCTCTTCGCTGACCGAGATGGCCTCGCGCGTGGAGGACAGACGCTCCGATATGAGGGCGCGCGTCTCGGCGTCGGGCGCGAACTCGGAGATGTCGGTCATGTCGGCAACCGAGCGAAGCCCGAACTTCTCCAGGAAGACGCGGGTCGTGCCGTACAGCATGGGGTTTCCCGGCGTGTCGGCCTGGCCGACCTCCTTGACCAGCCCCTTCTCGCCCAGCGAGTTGATGGAGCTGTCGGAGTTCACGCCGCGGATGGACGCCACCCCCACGCGCGTCACGGGCTGCGTGTACGCGACGATTGCGAGCGTCTCCATGGCCGCGGCGGACAGCTTGCGCGTGTCCCACGACAGCACGTACTTCTCGATCAGGTCGTGGTAGGCGGGGTGCGTGTACAGCCGCCATCCGCCTGCGACCTCGCGCAGCTGGATGCCGGACTCCTCCTGCTCGCGGCGCGCCTGGATGGCACGCAGGGCCGCGTCCACGGCGGCCACGTCGCATTCCAGCATGTCGGCCAGCGCGATGGCGCTCACCGGCTCGTCGGTGACGAACAGCATGGACTCGATCGCGCCCTGGACGTTGTCTTCCGTCAATCCTTCGAACATCTGCACATCACTCCTCGACGGGGTCCTTGTCGAAGTCGAGCTCGCCCGACCCCTCGATGTAGGAAATCTCTATGTCGCCGAACGTCGTCTGCTGCACGAGGTTGACCATGGACCGCTTGTACAGCTCGAGGATGGCCAAAAACGTCACCACGACCAGCGCCGGGCGCGTGTCCTTCTGGACGAGTTCGCTGAAGCGCAGCCGCTTCTTGCCCTGGATCCTCTTGTGGATGGCCTCCACGTGCACCTCAACCGGGATGGGCTTGGCGGCGATGTGCTCGGATTCCAGCAGGAAGACCTCGCGCCGCGCGAGCGCGTTGGCCGCAAGCAGCCCCAGCGCGTCCATGGTGACGCCCTCGAGGAAGTCGGGCATGAGCCCCAGGAATCCCTCGTCCGGGCCGAACGGCCGCACATGCAGGCGTCCTTCCTCCAGAAAGCGCCCGTACAGTTCCTCGGAGGCGTTCTTGTACTGCTTGTAGACGACCAGGCGCTCCACCAGCATCCGCCGCGCGTCGTCGGGCGCAAGCTCGGCAATCTCCTCGTCCAGGTCGTCGCGCTCGCGCGGTATGAGGGCCTGCGCCTTGATTTCCAGCAGCGTGGACGCCACGAGCAGGAAGTCGGACGCCACGTCGAGGTTCAGCATCTTCATGCGCGACACCTCGGCGAGGTACTGGTCGGCGATCTCGTTGATCGAGATGGCGCCGATGTCCACCTTCTTCCTGCTGACCAGGTACAGCAGCAAATCGAAGGGGCCCTCGAAGGCGTCTGTCTTTACCTTGTAGCTCAAAACGTATGCCTAGCTTATCCGGAACGGGAACATGAGGTTCGCGAGGCTTCCTGCGGTTGCGTCCAGGTACCACGAGAACGGGTTCACCCCGATTATATAGGGAAGTGCGACCACGCAGATCATGAAGACGGGAAACGCATAGCGCTGGATGGAGTACCACTTCGGAAGCAGGCGCTCGGGAATGAACAGCGCCACGATGGACGAGCCGTCGAGCGGCGGTATGGGGATCAGGTTGAAGAACATGAGGTACAGGTTTATCAGGCAGAACATCGGAAGGAACATCAGGTAGAAGCACTCGCCGAGAGGGTTCGCCACGATCGCCGGGGCCGCCGGGTAGAGAAGCCACGCGACCCCCGCGGCGACGGCCGCCATGACGAGGTTCGCGCACGGGCCGGCGAAGCCCGTGATGGCGTCGCCCTTGCGCGGGTCCTTGAAGTAGCTGGGGTTGTAGGGCACCGGCTTGGCGTAGCCGAAGATGGGCATGTTCAGAACCATGAGCATGAGCGGCAGGATGACGGTGCCGAAGGGATCGACGTGCTTCGCCGGGTTGAGGGAAAGCCTTCCGGCCGACTTCGCGGTGGGGTCGCCCAGCTTGTAGGCGGCGAACCCGTGCGCCACCTCGTGCAGCACGAGCGCCGGAACGAAGCTCAGGATGGCGCAGGCGTAGTATGCGACGGTCGACGCGTCCATGCTAGCCCTGCTCCTTCAGCTTCTCTTCCAGCTGGGAGTTGAGCTCCAGCCACTCCTCCTCGGCCGAGTCGATCTTGGTCCGCAGGCGCCCGTGCTCGGCGATGACGTCGGTGGAGGCGTCCTCGTTGGTGTAGAAGCCGGGGTCCGCCATCAGCTCCATGATCTCGGCCATGCGCGCGTTCCACTTGGCGAGGTCGGCGTCCAGGCGCTCGATCTTCTTGCGCAAATCCTTCGTGGCGGCATGGCGGCGGTTGCGCATCTCCGCCTCGGCGCGCTTCTGCTCCTTGGTCTTGGGCGCGCTGCCCCGCGCCTTGGCCGCCGCGGCAGCCGCAGGTGCGGACGCGCGGTGGTTGTTCACCGTGATGGACGTGGCACCCGCGCGCTCGCCTGCGCCGTTCGCGGAAGCGTCGTCGCGCCCGAACATGTCGTCGATGACGGAGCGGTCCTCGGGTGCCGCGCCATCAAGCTGCCCCGTCTTGAAGAGGTAGTAGTCGTAGTCGCCGTCGTAGTTGGCAATGCAGCCGTCCTTCACCTCCACGATGCGGTTGGCGACGCTAGAGATGAGATGCCGGTCGTGCGTGATGAACAGCACGGTGCCCTCGAAGTGCTGGAGCGCCTGCTCGAGGATGTCGGCGCTGGCGATGTCCAGGTGGTTGGTGGGCTCGTCCAGGCACAGCAGCGGCTTGGGCGCCACCAGCATCTTCGCCAGCGCGAGGCGGCTCTTCTCGCCGCCCGACAGCACGCCCACCTTCTTCTCGACGTCGTCCCCCGTGAACAGGAACGCGCCCAAAAGCGAGCGCACCTGCGATATGGTCCACCCAGGCGCCGCCCCGTCGAGTTCCTGGAACACGGTGCGCCCCGGGTTCAGCTCTTCCAGCTGGTGCTGCGCGTAGTACGTGAGGCTGACGTTCACGCCGTAGTCGATTGCGCCCGCATCGGGCTCGATGACGCCGGCCACCATCTTGAGCAGCGTCGACTTGCCCGCGCCGTTGGGGCCCACGAGCGCCACCTTGTCGCCGCGGTACATGCTGAAGTCGGCGCCGTCGTAGACGGTCTTTTCGCCGAAGCGCTTGACGAGCCCCGTGGCCTTCACCACGGCCTCGCCCGTGCGCGGCGGCTGCACGAAGTCGAACCTCACCGTCTTCTTCTCGTCGGGAACGTGCACCCGGTTCTCGAGTATCTTGTCCAGCTTGCGGATGCGGTCCTGGGCCTGCTTGGCCTTCGTCGCCTTGTAGCGGAACTTCTCGATGAACGCCTCGAGGTGCGCGATTTCCTCGTCCTGGCTCGCGCGCGCCTTCTTCAGCAGCTCGATGCGCTCGTCGCGGGCCTTCAGGTACTTCGTGTAGTTGCCCTTGTACAGAATCACCTCGCCGTTGTCGATCTCGGCGACGCGGTCGACCATGTTGTCCATGAACGCGCGGTCGTGGCTTACGACGACGACGGTGCCCTCGTAGGTCTTCAGGAAGCCCTCGAGCCACTTCACGGACTCGAGGTCGAGGTGGTTGGTGGGCTCGTCGAGCAGCAGCACCTCGGGGTTGCGGATCAGAAGCTTCGCCAACGCGATGCGCATCTGCCAGCCGCCCGAGAAGGCGGTGGTGAGCTTGCCCATGTCGCTCTCGTCGAACCCGAGCCCGAACAGCACGCTGCGCGCCTTCGACTCCAGGGTGTAGCCGCCCAGCATCTCGTAGGCGTCGCGCGCCCGCCCCACCGCGGCAAGCTGCTGCTCGGTGGCATCGGTGGTGAGCTCGGCCTCCAGCGCATGCAGGCGCTGCTCGGCCTCGAGGATCTCGACCTGGGAGGAAAGCACCTCGTCGAAGACGGGCCTCTCCCCCATCTCGACGGCCTCCTGCTCGAGGTATCCCACGCGCGCGCCGCGCGCCATGACGATGCGGCCCTCGTCCGGGAAGTCCTCGCCCGAGATGATGTTCAAAAGCGTGGTCTTGCCCGCGCCGTTCGGACCGACCAGCGCAAGCCGGTCGAACTCCTCCAGCTTGAAGGAGACGTCCGAGAACAGGAGGCGTCCCCCGTACGACTTCGATATTTGTTCCGCCTGCAAAATCATAAGAAGCCATTATAACGCCGAGGCGTGCCGGAGACGTTCACTTTCGGCGCGCCTCTGACCCGCAGCGCCCGACAAAGGGTTACCATAGCCGCATGGAGAGAATAACGGACATCGCCGACGGGCGCCTCGATATGTACGCACGGCTCACCGACGTGCAGCTGCGCAGCCATCTGGAGTCGGAGCACGGCATCTTCGTCGCCGAGTCCGCCAAGGTGGTCGCACGCGCGCTCGACGCCGGCTACGAGCCCGTCTCGCTGGTGGTACCCGACCACCGGCTCGTCCGGGAGGAAGGGCTCGTCGCGCGCTTCGAGGAGGCAGGCTACCCTGTGTTCTGCGTGCCGCGCGAGGAGCTCGCGAAGCTTGCCGGCTTCGAGGTGACCCGCGGCGTGCTTGCCGCTATGCGGCGCAAGCGTCTGCCCGAGGTGCGCGAGCTGCTGGAGAGCGCGCGCCGGGTGGCCGTCCTGGAAGACGTCACCAACCACGCAAACGTGGGGTCCGTCTTCCGCAACGCCGCAGCCTTGGGCCTGGACGCGGTGCTCGTGAGCCCCGAATGCTGCGACCCGCTGTACCGGCGCGCGGTGCGCGTGTCGATGGGGACCGTCTTCCAGGTGCCGTGGGTGCGCCTCGAGGGCGAGGACGGCCGCTGGCTCGACGACGCCATGCGCCACCTGCGCGAAGCCGGCTTCGCCACGTGCGCCCTCGCCCTGCGCGACGACGCGGTGGCGCTCGACGACCCTGCGCTCAAAAGGCACGGCAAGCTCGCCATGTTCTTCGGCACCGAGGGAGGCGGTCTCGCCGACGCCACGATCGAGGCCTGCGACCACGTCGTGGTGATTCCCATGCGCCACGGGGTCGACTCGCTCAATGTCGCAGCCACGTCCGCCGTGGCGTTCTGGGAGCTCGCCCGGGAAAGGCGCCAATGACGCGTCGCGTATAATCTCCTCATACGCCTATTGCGATTGGAGTGTGAAATGCGACCGATGCCATCACAGAAGCTGGATCCCAGAATCAAGAACGTCTGGCGGATAAGCGCCCTCGCCACCATCGTCCTCGTCTACGCCTGCTGCGCCATCCCCTTCCTCCTGGTGCAGGCCTTCGCAGACGAAGGAGACTGGGTGGGCGTGCTGGTCGCCATGGAAACCGTCGTCGCGCTCGCGGCCGTCGTGGCGTTCGTCGTCGTGCTGCCGCCCATCCGCTACGCGCGCTGGCGCTACCAGCTCGACCCGGAATTCCTGGACATCGCCCGCGGCATCGTCTGGCGCAAGCGGTTCGTCGTCCCCTTCATCAGGGTGCAGAACACCGACACCGAGCAGGGGCCCGTCATGCGCGCCTTCCACCTGGCGTCGGTGACCGTCTCGACGGCGGCCGGAAACCACCAGATTCCCGGCATCGACATCGAGCAGGCCGACGAGCTGCGCGACAAGGCAGCCGAGTTCGCCCGCGTCGCGCGCGAGGACGTCTAGCATGGACGCGCAGACGCAGGCAGGCGCCTCGCCGCAGGCTCAACGGCGGCATGTCCACCACACATACATCTGGCTCGGCGGCATCGGCGCGGCGTTCTGGCTGCTCGTGGCCGTCGTCGCAAGCGGCGCTGGAATCGTCGGCAGCCTGGTCGAGGACGGCGAGATGGACCCCGCCTTGCTGGGAGCCGTCGCGGGCTTCGGCATCTTTGCGCTCGTCGCGGCCGTCGTCGTGGCGATCGGCATCGGCATCGGGGTGCGTGCGCTGGCGTACAAGCACCTGTGGTACGAGCTCGACCCGTCGGAGCTCGGCGTCTACTCGGGCGTGATAAGCAAGAAGCGCACGCACGTACCCTACCAGAAGATCCAGAGCGTCGACCTGAAGGCGTCGCTCGTCCAGCGCGTGCTGGGCGTGTGCAACGTCGTGATCGACACAGCCGGAGGCGCCTCGAACAAGGCCATCGTCATCCCCTATCTCTCGAAGCATGCCGCCGAGACGCTGAAGGGCGAGCTCTACGCGCTCAAGAACGCCTGCACGGTCGGCGCAGCCGCAGCTTCCCCGACCTCCGCGGCGACCTCCGGCGGGCCGACGTTCGCCGCACCCACCGGCCAGCCCGTCGCCGTGACGGCCCCGAACGCCGCCGGCAACGTGCTGGACATCGGCAGCGAGGCGTGGAACCAGTTCGGCGGCATCTTCGCCGGCCCGCTGCCCGAGGCCGAAGCCGCCAGCTACGAGTACGGCCTGACCAACAAGGAGATCCTGCTCACCGGCGTTTCGAACAGCGGCGGCATCATTGCGGGCCTGGTGGGCGCCATCGTCGCAGGCGTCGCCGGCATCGTGCCGCTCGCCTCCGCCATCTCCGAACACGTCCCCGGAGTCCTCGACGCCGCCTCGAGCGCCGTTGCGCAGGCCGTCTTCGGCCACGCGCTGCAGGCGGCCCTTCCGCTGCTGATAGGCGCTCTCGTCGCAGTCGCCCTCGTCGTGTGGGCGATCGCAGCCCTGTCCGCCTGCCTGCAATACGGCGGGTTCAAGGCGCGCAGGAGGGGCACGCGCATCGAAGTGGAGCGCGGCCTGCTGCAGCACAACGCCGTCAGCCTCGACATCAACCGCGTGCAGTCGGTCGTCGTCAAGCAATCGTTCATACGCCGCCTGATCGGCTACTGCGAGATCTCGCTGGGAAAGGTCGATGCGGCGGAGCCGGGAAGTAACCAGTCGAACGCGGGCGCCAAGTCCCTGTCGGACTCCGGGTTCGTGATCCATCCCTTCGTGAAGCTCGACCAGGTGCACGACGTGCTGCATGGGATGGTCCCCGAATACGCCGATATGCCCTCGCATGAGGAACGGCTCGCTTCCGTGGCGCTGCGGCGCGGCCTCATCCGCCGCTGCATCCTGTGCGGCGCCGGGTTTTGGATCGCCCTCCTGACCGTCGTGGCACAGCTCGTCCTGCATGCCGTGCTCGACGGCCCTGGCGACGCGACGGCGCTGTTCGTGGTCGACGTGCTCGCCGTCGCGGCCTACGTGCTTGCCGTCATCCTGCTCGCGCTCGAAGCAGCGGGGACCGTGCTCTGGTTCCGCGACTCGCGCTTCGGGCTCGGGACGTCCATGGTCTCCTTCACGAACGGCGGCCTGTCCAAGGCGACCGTCTCGATCCCGCGCACCAAGGTGCAGTTCGGCGCCACGAACACGAACCCCCTGCAGCGCTCCGCCGGAACCGCGACCGTCGCCGCGACCACGGCGGCAGGCATCGGCGGCACGCGGACGGCGCTGATCGACGTGACCGCCGACACGGCCAGCGCGTGGCTTTCCTGGATGGAGCCCCGCGGCGGAAGGCAAAACGACGCCGAAGCCCCGATGTAGCACGGACGCCGCCCGCCGCTGCGGCGCGCCCGAGCCATGCCGCACGCCATGCCCAAGCAAGCGCCTCGCCCCCGACGCCCCTTCCCTGCCCGGAAGGGGCGTCGCGCATTCCAGGAGGTTACATCACACGAACGGCTTGGCCATCCCGGCGCCGCATGCGCCCGGAAGCGTTATCGTCTCATCATCTACCCGATTCGAACCGCAATGCGCGGATCCGAGGAGAAGACATGGCATTCCTTCCCGACATGGTTCTGTACTACAAGCCCACCTGCCCGTACTGCGTCAAAGTGCTCGCCTACATGCAGGACCAAGACATCGCAATGGAGATGCGCGACACGACCGACCCCGCCAACCGCGACGAGTTGGCCGGCCTCTCCGGCAAGACGCAGGTGCCGTGCCTCGTCATCGACGGCGTGCCGATGCTCGAGTCGGACGACATCATCATGTACCTGCACGGCGTCGTCGCTGCAGACGAGCTGGGCTGACGAAGTCCTGCGGAGCAAGCCATGTCCGTGTATTACCAGCTGAAGGCGATCGAAGACGGCAAGAGCAAACGCTCCGCGTCCGGCCTGTTCGAAGTCACGGCCGAAGAGGCCGGCCGCAGCAAGCTTCCCATCGTGGCGGCGATCACGCCCGAGGAGTTCGAAGACCTGGGGATCGACCTCAACGTCCTGAAGCGCTCCCCCATCGCGCTCGTCCATTCGGAAAGCAACTACGTCGACGTCTACCCCGACTTCATCGTCGGCTCCATTTCGATTCCCCAGAAGAGCTGCGACGCGCCCCTTGCGGCCTCGTTCGCGTTCTACCTGGACGACACCAAGCTGCTGTTCGTCGACGACGAGGAAGGGGCGCAGGACATCCTTTCGAGCGCCGTCAGCACGGGCGTCGTGGGCGACGTCACGCCCGCGCACTGCCTATATTTCTTCGTCAAGGAGTTCCTGATCAACGAATACGCCGAGCTGGGGAAGTTCGAGGACGCCATGGAGCGCCACGAGGAGGACATGATCAACGGCAAGGCCGACCTGCAGCCCATGAAGCTGATGGAGTACCGGCGCTGCACCATGCGCTTCGGCGTGTACTACCAGCAGATCGCGGCGATCGCCACCGAGCTCGCCGACAACGAAAACAAGATGATGAGCAAGTCCGACGCCCGCTCGTTCGCCCATATCTCCACGCTGGCCGAGCGCCTCACCTCGCGCGCCGAGATGTTGAAGGAGTACAGCCTGCAGCTCTACGAGATGCAGGAGACGCACATCGACCTCAAGCAGAACGCAATCATGCAAGTGTTCACCATCGTCACCGTGCTGTTCGCGCCGCTCACGCTCGTGACCAGCTGGTTCGGCATGAACCTGCACGTGCTGCCCGGCACCGAATGGGGGTTCATGTGGGTCGCGCTCATCATCGCCGGCCTCACGTCGACCGGGCTGCTGCTGTGGCTGTTCTATCGAAGGAAGTGGCTGTAGCAGGGCGACGCCTTCGGCCCGAAGCTCGCTTGACCGGCCAAACGCACGGCTCTCGACGAAAGCCCGACCGAGACATGCCAGTTCCGCCTCGCAGGAAGAAGACGGCGCGGCATCCTCCCCGCAAAAAGAAACAGGTCGGAAGGAAAGCCCTTCCAACCTGCGAATTCATGGTGGTCGCTACAGGATTTGAACCTGTGACCCCCGCCGTGTGAAGGCGATGCTC
>CAJUSL010000039.1:9989-18147 GCA_910589135.1 uncultured Eggerthellaceae bacterium | reverse complement strand
GAGCACTGGTCTCCTAAACCGGGTGTGTAGGTTCGATTCCTATCGGGGGCACCACTTGTCTCTCGCGGCACCTCGCGAAACCCGCCAAAACGTCGAAAGGCAATCCCATGGCAGACATCCACTTCGGAACCGACGGCTGGAGAGCCATCATCGGGGAAGACTTCACCGTTCCTAGCCTGGTGAAGGTGGTTGACGCGTCCGCGCGCACCTTCAAAGCCGCCGCCCTCGAGGCCGGCGCCACCCCCGAGAGGCCGGGCGTGCTCATCGTCGGGCACGACTGCCGCCAGGACGCGCACGCCTACGCGGCGCTTGCGGCCCAGGTTGCCGCCGAGCACGGCTTCCTCGTGAAGCTCACGCAGGACTACTGCCCCACGCCCACGCTGTGCTGGTCGGTCGCGCGCGACGAGGCCGCAGTCGGCGGCATCATGCTCACCAGCTCGCACAATCCGGCCGAGTACCTCGGCGTCAAGCTGCGCATGGCCGACGGAGGCGCTTCCCCGAAGGAATTCACCGACGTCGTCGAGGCCGTCATGCAGGAATCCGCCGCGCCCGAGCCCTACGACGGCAACCCGGCCATCGCCGCGCTGGCCGCGCTCGACATCGCCGACGTGCGCAACGCCGTGCTGCAGAACCCGCAGAACCCCGGCGGAGCCATCGCGTCGCTCGTTCCCGTGGAAATGGCCGACACCAAGCCGGTCGAGGTCGTCGACCTCATGACGCCCTACCTTGACGCCCTCCGCCAGCTCGTCGACGTCGACGCCATCAAGGCCGCCGGCCTGCACGTGGTGGTCGACCCGCTCTACGGCGCCGGCCGCGGGCATTTGGCCCAGCTGCTGGGCGACATGGGCGTCCAGGTTACGGAAATCAACAACGCATGCGACCCCACCTTCGATGGGCTGCACCCCGAGCCCATTCCGCCGTGGGTCGACCGCGGCCTGGCGAAGGTCGCCGAGGAAGGCGCCGACGCGCTGTTCATCAACGACGGCGACGCCGACCGCATCGGTGCCGGCGACAGCCAGGGCAACTTCGTCAACCCGCACCGCATCATCACGCTGGTCACCAAGCACATGCACGACCGCGGCGAAAGCGGCCGCGTGGTGTCCACGGTTACCGCGTCCGCGTTGCTCGAGCGCCTGTGCCGCAAGCTGGGCCTCGAGTTCGTCAGCACGCCCGTCGGCTTCAAGTGGATCTACGGCGAGATGGCCAAGGGCGGCGTCATGGTCGGAGGCGAAGAGTCCGGCGGCATCGGGCTGCCCGGCCACGTGAAGGAGCGCGACGGCCTGCTCATGGCTTTGCTGCTCACCGAAATGATGGCCCAGTCCGGCAAGGACCTCGGCACCCTCGTTCGGGAAATGCTCGACGACCTGGGCACGCTCGAGTTCGCGCGCCGTGGCCTGACGGTCACCGACGAACAGATGCGCGTCTTCCGCGAGGACACCATCCCCAACGCGAAGCCGTTCGACATCCATGGTCGCGCCGTGATCGGGGTGGACCGCTGCGACGGCGTGAAGCTGCTTCTCGAGGGCGATGCCTGGGTGATGATGCGCCCCAGCGGCACGGAGCCTTTGGTGCGCGTGTACGCCGAGGCGGAAACGGTCGACGCCGTGAACCAGCTGCTCGACTGGGCGGAAAAAGTGGTCACCGCGCCGGTCGACTAGCAGATGCGTGCAGGGGAGTGCGCCGTCGGTGCGTGCCAGCGTGCCATTGCGCTTGCGCGCCAGCGTGCCATTGCGCCATCGCACCAGCGCGCCGTTAGAGCGCATCTAATGGCGCGCTTTTGCGCTTAGCAGATGCGAGGCAGCTGCTCTCCCACCAGCATGTCGAGGATGCGCCTGCTTCCAAAGGCGGTCTGCAGGTACACCTTCGGCCCGCGTCCGGCTTCGGCTGCATCAATCATTTCGCCCACTTCGCCAATGATCGCCGCGTCATGCCCGTATTCGCTGCCGCGCATGGCACGAAGCGCGGCAGCGGCCTCGTCACGCGGCACCACGCACACCATCTTGCCTTCGTTTGCCACCTGCATCACGTCGTAGCCCAGCATCTCGCACGCGCCCAGCACCACCGGCTTCACAGGCACGTCGCCCTCGCTCACGGTGATGTCGCAGCCGCACTGCTCGGCCAGCTCGTTCAGAGTAGACGCGATGCCGCCGCGCGTGGGGTCGCGGAAGCACCGCACGCTGGGGGCGGCTTCAATCACGTCGGCGATCAGGTGGTTCAAAGGCGCGGCGTCACTTTCCACGTCGGCCTGGAAGTTCAGTCCCTCGCGGCAGCTCATGATGGTGATGCCGTGGTCGCCCAGCGTGCCGGTGACCAGCACCGCGTCGCCCGGCTGGCACAGCTGCCCGCCCAGGTTCACGCCCGGTGCCAGCTCGCCGACGCCGCTGGTGTTGATGAAGATGCCGTCGCCATGCCCGCGGTTGACCACCTTCGTGTCGCCCGTCACCACGCGCACGCCCGCCTCGTCGGCCGCCTCGCGAATCGACGCGCAGATGCGGCGCAGGTCGTCCATGGGAAAGCCCTCCTCCAGGATCATTCCCAGGCTCAGCCACTTCGGCACGGCGCCGCTTGTGGCCACGTCATTCACGGTGCCGCACACGGCAAGTCTTCCGATGTCGCCGCCGGGGAAGAAGTGCGGGGTGACCACGAACGAGTCGGTGGAGAACGCCAGGCGCGCGCCGTCGTTGCCATCTTCGGGCATCAGCACGGCCGCGTCGTTGCCTTGCGCCAACTCGGGCGACCCGTAGGCGTCGAAGAACACCTCGTCGATGATGCGCTTCATCATCGAGCCGCCGCTTCCGTGGCCCAGCATCACCTGTTCGTTGCTTGCATTCATAGTCTACCTTTCGGAGTGGTCATTGGGCCGGGTCCGGAGGGGTGGAAGCGAGGTAAGCCAAAGGAGCCGAGAAATCCACTCGGCGAAGCCGAGTTAGTTCGAGGCGACGACGCGTCGAGCGGAACCTCTCCGGACCCGGCCCAATGTTCCCTCACACCGCTAGCCCTCCGCGGCGGCCAGCACCAGCTTGCCGTTCTTCACGCCCTTGGTGCCTAAGATCATGTTCGCGATGGTTTGCACCAGCTCCGACTCGCCGCGCAACACGATGACTTCCAGGCACACGTGCGAGTTCACGTGCACGTGCATGGTGGACACGATATTGTCGTAGCAGTCGTGCTGGATCTGATGCAGCTTGTTCTGCAGGTCGCTCGAATGGTGGTCGTACACGATGGTGAGCGTGCCCATGACCACCACGCCCGGCAGCGTGGAGCGCGATTCCACCAGCGCCTCGCGCACCAGGTCGCGCACGACCTCGCTGCGGTTCTTGGCCAGCCCGCGCCGCGCGACCAGCTGGTCGAAGTCCATCAGAAGGCTTTCGGGCATGGCCACCGAGAAGCGCATCAGGTCGTCCGCGTGGCCCTTCGCCCCCATGTTCGCCGCCTTGCCCGACCGGGCGTGCTCGCCGGGCGTGATCGTCAGCGTCGTCGCCATGCGCTAGACGAGTTCCACGGACACGCCAGGTGCGGAGGCCGCGTCGTCTTCGATGGCGTCCTTCGCCTCGTCCAGCTTGGCACGCACGTCGTCGAGCAGCGCCTGGGCCTCGTGCAGCTTCGCGGAAACCGTGGCGAACCCGGCGTCGCCCGCAGTGTGCGCAAGGTTGTGCGCCCAGCGGCGTTCCAGCTTGCAGTGGTCGTCGATCTGCTCGATCATCAGCTCGAGCTGTCCCGTGTTAACCCCGTTGGTGCACATGGCTCCTCCTTGGTCGTTCGCGCCGGTTGCTTTCTGCCCGGCCACCGTTTCGCCTTGGCGCAGCGTGCGTTTCCGACCCTGGCGCATCATGCGCTCGCCCGAGCCTGCCGCGTTGCGTGCTTGCACAAATATATAATTGTTTATATTGCTGATCGGCGACCCGTGCAAGCGGAGGCCGCCACCCTTGTTCAGGGACGGTGTGATTTTATCTGCCAATGGTAACATCCAATGACATGCGGAACGGCCGCGAGCCGGCAGGCGAGGGCGGCACTGCCAGCAACGCAGCCCTCGCAGGCGAGGGCAAGCCGGCGGGCGGCCGCAAGCCGGCAGGCGAGGGCAACGCCTACGAGTCCAACGCGCGCGGCGTGTTGCAGCTCTATGGCGCGTTCGTCGAAGGAACCCCCGATTGCACGCTGGCCGTCGTCAGCAGCGCGCCCCTTTCGCAGCAGGCTCGATCGGCGCTGCGGGCCTCTGCCGAGCGACTGGGCTACGGAGAGGATGCGTGTGCCTGGATCGTGCTTGCGAACGAGGCGGGCGAGCTGGGGGCCAGCGACGTTCTGTCCGTCGTGGAAGGGCTCGACCCGTTCGGGGTGGTCGCGACCGACGCCCGCGCCGTCGCGCAGCTTTCGGCGGCGTTCGACACGTCCATGAAGGTGGGCGCCTCCAACCGGGCTGCCTGCCGCACCGTGGCGGCCCTGGCCGACTTCGAAGCGGCTCTGCAGGACGCCGAAGCCAAGCAGAAGGCGTGGTCGGTGCTCAAGCGCCTGGCACGCTGATGCAAACTTCGCGGCCTGGTGGGCGGGTGCGTTGCCTTGGGCTTCGAGGCTAAGCGCCTGGCACGCTGACGGCCCTTTCCTCCTGTCCGAAAAAATGCAAATCCATGTCGCCGGGCTGTACGTTTCGTGATACATTGCGCACAGGAGGTATTACCAGCCTGATGTCGCGCCACGCGGCGTCTTTTGCGAGAGAGGAAGACAATGTCCCATCCAATCATTGAAGCTGACGATTGCATCGGTTGCGGCATTTGCGTTGACGCTTGCCCGCAAGAGGTTCTCGAGGTCGTCGACGGCACCGCCGAGGTCGTGAACGAGGACAGCTGCATCGCATGCGGCGACTGCGTCGAGGAGTGCCCGATGGGCGCCATCCCCGAGATCGTCGAGGACTAGCCCGCACGACTGCGCCATATAGCTTCTTCAGGCCGCCTCGAGCGGCCTTTTTTGTGCGCTATGCGGGTAAATGCTCATATTCCTCCGTCTTGCATAACACCGCGATTGCCAAGAAAACGCGACGGCAACAATAGGCACCTAGTACTTCAACAAGTCTCCATTCAGCGTATTTTCCCAGTTCAAGCCTTGTATTTTGCTATCTGTGCGTGCTGTATCGAACAAATGTGTGAAAAAGTTCCTAAGATAACTTGACAGACACACACTTAGATTATATGATGCAGCCACACAATAGATAGGTATCAAAATGTCTGTCATATCAAGCTGCGCGAGGGCGGCTGGCAGACAGCAGAGCAAAGCGAAAGCGAGGCTATTCAAATGGCAAAGATTCTTGGAATCGACCTGGGCACCACCAACTCGGCCATGGCGGTCATGGAGGGCTCCGAGCCCGAAATTCTCGTCAACGCAGAAGGCGACCGCACCACTCCTTCCGTCGAGGGCTTCCGCAAGGACGGCGAGCGCGTGGTCGGCAAGGCGGCGAAGAACCAGGCAGTCACCAACCCTGAGAACACGGTCAGCTCCGTCAAGCGCTTCATCGGACGCGGCTACGACGAAACTCCCGAGGAGCAGAAGACGGTCTCCTACAAGGTGGAGAAGGGCAAGGACGGCCGCGCGGTCATCGACATCGACGGCAAGTCCTACACTCCCGAGGAAATCAGCGCGATGGTCCTCCAGAAGCTGAAGGCCGACGCCGAGAAGCAGGTCGGCGAGCCTATCACCAAGGCGGTTATCACCGTTCCGGCCTACTTCAACGACGCGCAGCGCCAGGCCACCAAGGACGCCGGCAAGATTGCCGGCCTCGAGGTCGAGCGCATCATCAACGAGCCTACGGCGGCAGCGCTGGCCTACGGCCTCGACAAGGCCGACCATGACGAGAAGATCCTCGTCTTCGACCTGGGCGGCGGCACCTTCGACGTGTCCGTGCTCGAGCTTGGCGACGGCGTCTTCGAGGTAGCCTCCACCGCCGGCGACAACCACCTGGGCGGCGACGACTGGGACCAGCGCATCATCGACTGGATGGCCGACAAGTTCCAGGCCGACAACGGCATCGACCTGCGCAAGGACCCCATGGCGCTCCAGCGTCTGAAGGAAGCTGCCGAGAAGGCGAAGATGGAGCTTTCCTCCACCTCCCAGACCAACATCAACCTGCCGTTCATCACCGCAGGTGCAGACGGCCCGAAGCATCTCGATTACACCCTCACGCGCGCCGAGTTCGAGCGCATCACGAAGGATCTGCTCGAGCGCTGCAAGAAGCCTGTCGAGCAGGCTCTGAAGGACGCCGGCATCCAGGCGGGCCAGCTTGACGAGGTCATCCTCGTCGGCGGCTCCACCCGCATGCCTGCCGTGCAGGAGCTGGTCGAGAAGCTCACCGGCAAGAAGCCGAACATGTCCGTCAACCCCGACGAGGTCGTGGCCATGGGCGCGGCAATCCAGGGCGGCGTTCTCTCCGGCGACGTCACGGGCATCCTCCTGCTGGACGTCACCCCGCTGTCCCTCGGCGTGGAAACCATGGGCGGCGTGATGACCAAGATGATCGAGCGCAACACCACCATCCCCACCCGCAAGACGGAGATCTACTCCACCGCGGCCGACAACCAGACCAGCGTCGAGGTGCACGTCCTGCAGGGCGAGCGCGAGATGGCTGCGGGCAACAAGACGCTTGGCCGCTTCCAGCTCACCGGCATCCCGGCCGCGCGCCGCGGCGTGCCGCAGATCGAGGTCACCTTCGACATCGACGCCAACGGCATCGTGAATGTGTCCGCGAAGGATTTGGGCACCGGCAAGGAGCAGCAGATCACCATCTCCGGCTCCACGGCCCTCAGCGACGACGAAGTCGACCGCATGGTCAAGGACGCCGAGCAGCATGCCGAGGAGGACGCGCGCCACAAGGAAGAGGTCGAGGTTCGCAACAACGCCGAGTCGCTGATGGGCGCAACCCAGCAGACGCTCGACGAGCTGGGCGACAAGGTCCCCGCCGACTCCAAGGCTGAGGCCGAGAGCGCCATCGCCGAGACCAAGACGGCCCTCGAGGGCACCGACCTCGACGCCATCCGCAGCGCCACCGAGCGCATGCAGCAGGCGGGCTACAAGCTGGCCGAGGTCGTCTACACCACCGAGGGCGACGCTGCGGGCGCGGCTGCGGCCACTGCCGAAAGCGTCCCGGCGGACGACACCATCGAGGCCGACTACGAGGTAGTCGACGACGAGGAGGAAGGTAAGTAAAAGATGGCAGATCCGAAGAAGGACAACGCCACCTCCAACGCTTCCCACGAGTCCCAGGCGCCCGGCAACGGCGACGCCTGGGGCACCGTCCACGACCAGGCGGAATCGGCCAGCCCGGCAGCGGGCGAAGGCGCAGGCAACGCGCCTTCCGGCCAGGAGGCCGCCGATGCGCCAGCAGCCGGCGACGATGCGTCCGAGGACGTCCTCGACGCCACGCTCGAGGCCGAGGCCGCAGCGGTCATCGAAGAGGCCCTGAACGAAGCCGATGCCGAAGCCGATGCGCAGGGCGCTCAGCAGGAAGCCGCGGAGTGGAAGGACAAGTACGTTCGTCTCCATGCGGAATGGGACACCTACCGCCGTCGCCAGAAGGAGCAGGCGGCCACGCAGAAGGCCCTCGCGGCCGAGAAGCTGGTCTCCAGCCTCATTCCGGTGATTGACGACCTCGAGCGTTCCATCGACTATGCGCAGAAGAACGGCGAGGAAGGGCTGCTTGGCGGGGTGGAAGCGGTGCTTTCCAAGTTCGTCGACACCCTGAAGAAGGACGGCGTCGAGGTCATCGACCCGAAAGGCCAGGCGTTCGACGCGCTTGAGGCCCAGGCGGTCGGCACGGTCGACGATGCCACGCAGCCCGACGAAACGGTGGCCGACGTCTACCAGAAGGGCTACAAGATTGGCGCAAAGGTGCTGCGTCCTGCGATGGTAACCGTCACGCAGGGCGGCCCGAAGCGCCCCAAACCCGAAGAATAAACGAGAGGAGGCGGTGATTAATGGCAGCTGCTCCTGATTACTACAAGACTCTAGGCGTGTCGCGCACCGCCTCGCAGGACGAGATAAAGAAGGCCTTCAGGAAGCTGGCCCGCACCCATCATCCCGATGCGGGCGGCGACGAGGCCAAGTTCAAGGAAATCAACGAGGCGTACGAAGTCCTCTCCGACGAGAAGAAGCGCGACCTCTACGACCAGTACGGCAC
>CAJUSL010000039.1:6632-9979 GCA_910589135.1 uncultured Eggerthellaceae bacterium | reverse complement strand
AACGAGAACCAGATTCCGGGCGGCGGCCAGGGCGCGGGCGGCTTCAACTACGAGGATATCTTCGGCGGTGCAGGCGGGGGCAACACCTACACCTACACCACCGGAGGCGGTGGCGGCGGATTCGGCGGCATCGATTGGTCGGACATCCTGGAATCCATCCGCGGCGGAAACGGGGCGTTCGGGTCCGACTGGGACTTCAACGTCAACCGCCAGCAGCAGGGCCAGGACATGAACGTGACCTTGGACGTCTCGTTCGACGAGGCGTTCAACGGCACCACCAAACGGGTCACCGTGCGCATTCCCGGCAAGGACCAGCCCGACACCATCGACGTCAAGGTCCCGGCGGGTGCGCGCGAAGGCGGCCGGCTGCGCTACAAGGGCAAGGGCGGCGTCGGGGCCAACGGCGGCCCGGCGGGCGATTTGCTCATCACCACGCACATCGCCGAGCATCCTTACTACAAGCGCGACAAGGCCGACGTCGTCATCGACCTGCCCATCAACGTGGCGCAGGCGGCCCTCGGCGCGGCAATCGTCGTCCCGGCTCCTGATGGCACCAAGGTCAAGGTCAAGGTTCCGGCTGGCACGCAGGACGGCGCAGTGCTCACGGTCAAAGGCAAGGGCGCGCGCGACATCAAGTCCAAGGACAAGGAAGCCTTCGGCAACCTGAAGATTCGCGTGCAGGTGCGCGTCCCGCAAGACATGAACGACGACCAGAAGAAGGCCATGGAGGACTTCCTGGCCGCCACTCCCGAAGAGGCGCGGCCATGGTAGCCCGCAAGGGCGCTGGCGACCTCTCCGGGGCCGACCCTGCGGCGTCGCGCTACGAGTACGCCACGGTGGGCTTTCCCCACACCGACTGGGAAAAGCCTCTCTACACCATCGGAGTCGCTGCAGAGCTCGCGGGGGTGCATCCCCAAACGCTCCGCGCGTACGAGCAGAAGGGCTTGGTAACCCCCAAGCGCACCAGCGGCGGAACACGCATGTATTCGCTGGCAGACCTGGACCGGCTGGCGCTCATCGGCAAGCTCACCGAGGAAGGCATCAACCTGGCGGGCGTCACGCGCATCCTCGACCTGGAGTCGCGTCTCGGCGAGGCACACGAACAGCTGGAAGACCTCCATG
The DNA here is from genome assembly GCA_910589135.1 of uncultured Eggerthellaceae bacterium. Taxonomy (GTDB): domain Bacteria; phylum Actinomycetota; class Coriobacteriia; order Coriobacteriales; family Eggerthellaceae; genus MGBC163016. The sequence continues at coordinate 8,857 of CAJUSL010000039.1, read as the reverse complement.
CACGCGTCCGGCGTCTTGCCAAGCGCGTCGAAGACCTGCAGAACAACGGGTCGTCCGGCGTCGGCTCGCTCATCAGGGCCACGTCGCAAGAAAGGGCCATCATCGTCAGGAAGGTGCGCCACCAGTAAACGCAGGCCGTCGCCAGCACCAAGGCGCCGGCACCGAAAGACAACACATCGCTAGAAGGAACGAGCATGAATCTTAACAAGTTGGCAGTCACGGCTCAGGAGGCTTTCCAGAATGCCATGGGCGTTGCTGGCGAGGCCAACTCTGCCATGATAGAACCCATTCACCTGCTGAAGGCGCTCCTCGACGCCGACGAGAACAACATCGCGGCCATCATCAAGCGCATCGGCGCCGACCCGGTCTTCTTGGCGCAGAACATCGAAGACGACATCGCCAAGCTGCCCAAGATCAGTGGCGGCATGCCCATGGCGGCCCCTTCGCAGGACCTGATCAAAACCATCGACAAGGCCGAGAAGGTCGCATCGAAGCTAGGCGACAGCTACGTCACCTCCGAGCATCTGCTCATCGCGCTTTCCGAAGACAAGGGCGCGGCGGGCAAGCTGCTCGGCACGGCGGGCATCACGCCCAAGAACATCGAAGCGGCCTACGAGGCGCTCCGCGGCGACACGCGCGTCACGTCCCAAACCGACAAAACGCAGTTCGAGGCGCTCGAGCAGTACGGCCAGAACCTCACGCAGCAGGCCCGCGAGGGCAAGCTCGACCCGGTCATCGGCCGCAACGAGGAGATTCGCCGCACCGTCCAGGTGCTCAGCCGCCGCACGAAGAACAACCCCGTGCTCATCGGCGAGCCTGGCACTGGCAAAACCGCCATCGTCGAGGGCCTGGCCCAGCGCATCGTCGCGGGCGACGTCCCCTCCAGCCTGCAAGACCGCGAGATCGTCTCGCTCGACCTGGGTGCGATGATGGCCGGCGCGAAGTACCGCGGCGAGTTCGAGGACCGCTTGAAGGCCGTCCTGCGCGAGGTGAAGGAAGCCGGCGGCAACATCATCCTGTTCATCGACGAGCTGCATGCCATCGGTGCCACCACGCTGGACGAGTACCGCAAGTACGTCGAGAAGGACGCCGCCCTCGAGCGCCGTTTCCAGCCGGTCATGGTCAGCGAGCCCACGGTCGAGGACACCATCGCCATCCTGCGCGGCCTGAAGGAAAAGTACGAGATCCACCACGGCGTGCGCATCACCGACGGCGCCATCGTGTCCGCCGCCGAGCTTTCCGACCGCTACATTTCCGACCGCTTCCTTCCCGACAAGGCCATCGACCTCATGGACGAGGCCGCCAGCCGCCTGCGCATCGAAATCGACAGCATGCCCGAAGACGTCGACGCGGCCGAGCGCCACCTCACGCAGATGCAGATCGAGGAGCAGGCCCTCATGAAGGAATCCGACGACGCATCGGCCGAGCGCCTTGAGCGCCTGCGCCGCGAAATTGCCGACGCGCGCGCCAGCCTGGACGCGCAGAAGGCCGCGTGGCAGAACGAGAAGGACGTCATCGTCGGCGTGCAGAACCTGAAGGCCGAGCTCGACGCGGCGCAGCTCGAGGAAGAGCGTGCGACGCGCAACGGCGATCTGGGGCTCGCTTCCGAAATCCGTTACGCGCGCATTCCGCAGCTGCAGCAGCAGCTGCACGAGGCGGAGCAGACGCTGGCGCAGAACCAGGAGGCCGGCGCCATCCTCAAGGAGGAGGTTTCCGAGGACGAAATCGCGCAGGTCGTGTCCACCTGGACCGGCATTCCCGTCACCAAGATGATGCAGGGCGAGATGGAGAAGCTGGTCGACCTCGAAGAGGTCCTGCACCAGCGCGTCATCGGGCAGGACGAGGCGGTCGGCCTGGTGGCCGGCGCCATCCGCCGCAGCCGTGCGGGGCTGTCCGACCCCGACAAGCCCATCGGTTCGTTCTTGTTCCTGGGCCCCACGGGAGTCGGCAAGACCGAGCTCGCCAAGGCGCTTGCGGAATACCTGTTCGACAGCGACAAGGCCATGGTGCGCATCGACATGTCCGAGTACATGGAGAAGTTCAGCGTGCAGCGGCTCATCGGCGCGCCTCCGGGCTACGTCGGCTACGACGAGGGCGGCCAGCTCACCGAGGCGGTGCGCAGGCATCCCTATTGCGTGGTGCTGCTCGACGAAATCGAGAAGGCGCACCCCGACGTTTTCAACGTGCTGCTGCAGGTGCTCGACGACGGCCGCCTCACCGACGGC
>CAJUSL010000039.1:443-6621 GCA_910589135.1 uncultured Eggerthellaceae bacterium | reverse complement strand
TGGACGATGGGCGGCTGACGGACAACCAGGGCCGGACGGTGGACTTCAAGAACACCATCATCATCATGACCAGCAACATCGGCTCGCAGATCATCCGCGACCGTGCGGCCGAAAGCAGCGCCTTCGACGCTATGGAGGGCTCGGGCGGCGAAATCGGCCTCGACCCGGCAAGCCGCGGCGAAACCGTGGGCGAGATGATGGAAGACGTCGTTCGCATGACGCCCGAGCAGGCCGCTAAGCGCATGGCCGAGTTCGCAAACCAGATGCAGGACGCGCTGCGCAGCCACTTCCGCCCCGAGTTCCTGAACCGCATCGACGACATCGTCACGTTCAACGAGCTCACCATCAGCGCCATCGAGCCCATCGTCGACATCCAGCTCGAGGAAGTGCGCGACCGCCTGGCGAAACGCCGCATCACGCTCGACGTCACGCCGGCCGCCATGGAGCACCTGGCCATCGACGGCTTCGACCCGGTGTACGGCGCCCGCCCGCTGAAGCGGCTCATCCAGCGCCAGGTCGTCGACCGCATCGCGGCCGAGGTGATCAGCGGCAAGCTGTTCGACGGCAGCCACGTGCTGATCGACATCGGCCCTGAGGGCGACTATTCCTGCCGCATCGAAGGTCCGATGCGGCTTGACGGTGACATCGCGGCCGAGCTGGACGACCTGATTGCCGACTTGGACGGCGAAGACTAGTGGCAATTACGTTCAAGCACAGCGACAACATGCACGACGCGCTCAACATCCGGGCGAACGTCTTCATGGTGGAGCAGGGGTTCTCGTACGACTTCGACGTCCTCGACGGGAACCCCGAGGTCGTCTACATCACGGCATACGACGCCGACTCCGACGACCCTGAAGCCGCCATCGGCACCACGCGCATCTTTCCCGCCCGCCTCGAACACCAGTTTCCCGAAGACATGCAGGCCGCGCCCGACGCCTGGGCCGTGGGACGCATCGCCGTCATGCCCGAGGCGCGCCACTGCGGGCTGGGGTCGCTCCTGCTGCGCGAGTCCGAGCGCATCGCGGCCTCGCGCGGCGCAACCGAGTTGCAGCTTCACGCGCAGGTGCGCGCCATGCCCTTCTATCACGCCAACGGCTATGCGGAATACGGGCCGCTTGCCGACGACGAGGGCGTTCCGCACCAGTGGATGCGCAAGACGCTTCGTCCTTGAGCGCCTTGGCGCCTTCCGCACGTTACAATTCGGCCTCCGTTCCCGCGCCAAGCGCATTTTGTGGGATACTTAGCAGGCTATTCATGGGAGGGAAGGGCGCGAAGCCACCGGTCTCGCGCTTTGCGCACGTTGTGCGACCTGCCAACGAAACCGTGCGACCCGCAACGAAAGGAAGCATATGAAGTTCAAGAAACTGGCAGCCTTCGCCGCCTGCGGCGTGCTTGCCGCATCGCTCGGCCTCGCCGGCTGCTCCGGCGGCGCAAGTTCCAGCAGCTCCAGCTCGTCTGCAAGCTCCAGCTCGGCTGCCGAGGAGGCCACCGAGGTCACGCTGCTCAACGACGGCCAGCTCACCATCATCACTTCGCCCGACTACCCGCCGTTCGAGAACATCGAGAACGGCGAGCTGGAAGGCTTTGAGATCGATCTTGCCAAGGCCGTTGCCGAGCAGATGGGCCTTGAACCCAACTTCGTGCAGATGCAGTTCGACACCATCATCCCGGCCATCACCGCCGGCGGCCAGGGCGATGTCGGCATGTCCGGCTTCTCCGTCGACCCCGACCGCGCCAAGGAAATCGACTTCACCGAGTCCTACTACATCGACGACCAGGCCGTGGCCGTCATGCAGAACTCCGGCATCACCGAGGAGAACGCAGCAACCGCGCTCAACGCCGCCGGCATGATCATCGCCGTCCAGACCGGCACCACCGGCGAGGCTTACGTTCAGGAGAACTTCCCGAACGCCACCGTGCAGGGCTACGGCAACTCCACCGACTGCTTCGCCGCGATGCAGTCCGGCCAGGCCAACGCCGTGTGCACCAACCTTGCGGTCGTGCAGCGCATGATCGACACCGCCTACGGCGACGCCCAGATTGTCCTTGAGTATGCCACCGGCGAGGAGTACGCCGCGGTCGTCGCCCAGGACAACCCCGAGCTCACCAAGCAGATCAACGAGGCGCTCAAGGCCCTCGAGGAGAACGGCACCATCGAGGAGCTCACGAACAAGTGGTTCTAAGGCATCTCGGCGTTCTGCCGAACGTCGGAACGTCCTGACGCTGCGGCTTCCTGCAGCACCTGTGCCGCCTTTCCGCTTCGGCGGGGCGGCACGGAAAGCCAGCCTCGCCTCATGCCAAGGCAATCCAGGCTCGCTGCAGGAAGCCCCGCTTGTTTCCCAGCCATGCACGCGAAAGTCGCCAACATATCGAAACGCGTGGCGTCGGCCTTCCTGCTGGCGTTGCTCGCTTTCTCTTCGCTGCTGCCCGCGTTGGCGCCCCAGCAGGCGTACGCGCTCGAAACCGCCAAGGCCACCGCGCGCCCCAACGGCGAGTCCGGCTCCGAGGTGTACGGCGGCTCCGAGACACGCATCACGTGGGAGGGCCAAGCCGACGCCGACGAGGCCATCACGCAGCTCGCGCTCACGCTTCCCAGCGACACCCAGTTCGGCGTGGACAGCGCCCGCGTCACGATGCTTTCCGGCGAGAAGAACATGGACCGTACCGTAATCGATGCGGAAGTATCCTCCGACGGCGACACGTTCGTCGCCACGTTCCCCGAGGCGTACGGCCCCGGCGGATATTTCCGCATCGAGCTCTACGAGGTCTTCTTCCCCGCCCAGGGCGGCGCGATGCCGCTTTCCGGCACGTACACCCTCCAGGACGGCACCACTCTTCCGTTCGAGGCCGACCCCATCAACGTGGTCACCGTGTCGGCCACCGACCAGCTGGCGAAAAGCCTGGAAGAGCGGGACTGGGTGAAGGCGTGGAACTCCAACAAGTTCCTGCGCCTGTTCTTCAACCCGTCGCTCATCGTCAGCAGCATCCCCGTCGTGTTCAACGGCTTCCTGCTGGCCATCGCCATCGTGGCCATCTCGTTCCCGTGCGCCATTCCCGTCGGCCTTGCCTTGTCGCTTATGCGTATGTCGAAGTTCCGCATCCTGCGCGGGCTTGGGTCGCTGTACGTGAACGTGGTGCGCGGCACGCCGCTGTTCCTGCAGATCTACATCGCATTCTTCGGGCTTCCGCTGGCAGGCATCAGCATTCCGCCGTTCGTGCTCGGGTTCATCGTGCTCGCCATGAACTCGGCCGCCTATATGTGCGAGATTTTCCGCGCGGGCATCCAGTCCATTCCGAAGGGGCAGACGGAAGCGTCGCGCTCGCTCGGCATGAACGCCGCGCAGACCATGCTGTTCGTCATCATTCCGCAGACGGTGCGCCGCGTGATCCCCACGCTCACCAGCGAGTTCATCCTGCTGTACAAGGACACGTCCATGCTGGCGGCCGTTGGCGTCATGGAGATGGTGTACGACGCCAAGATGATCGTCGCGAACACCGGCTCCATCACGCCCTACATCGTTGCGGCCTGCTTCTACCTGGTCATCACGCTGCCGCTGGCCAAGGTGGTCGGCAACCTCGAGCGCAGGCTTGACGGCGTCGCCAAGAAGAAGCGCAAGAAGAAGGACGCGGCCGACGCCGATGCAGGCGCAGAGGCCAGCGACGACGCCGCAGAAACGACCACAGGCGCGGGCGTGCTTGCGAGCACGGCTGCCGCCGACGCTGCCGCTGACACCCGCACGCGACAGGCAGGGGAGGGAGCATGACCGACAACGTGCGCACGGACTCCGGCGCCGCCCCCGGCGAAGTCGTGATCCGCATCGAGAACCTTCAGAAGGCGTTCGACGACAACGTCGTCCTTCGCGACATCAACCTTGAGGTCAGGCGTGGCGAAGTGGTCGTCGTGCTCGGACCGTCGGGCTCGGGCAAGTCCACCATGCTGCGCTGCATCAACCTGCTCGAGCAGCCCACGGGCGGCCGCATTTACTTCGAGGACGCCGAGATCACGGCCAAGAAGGTCAACATCAACGAGATTCGCGCCCGCGTCGGCATGGTCTTCCAGAACTTCAACCTGTTCCCGCACCTTACGGCCAAGCGCAACGTGATGCTTGCCCAGCAAAAGGTGCTGAAGCGCTCCAAGGAGGAGGCGGCCCGCATCGCGGAGGCGCGTCTTTCCGAGGTGGGGCTTGCCGACCGCATGGACTACAAGCCCTCGCAGCTTTCGGGCGGACAGCAGCAGCGCGTGGCCATCGCGCGCGCCTTGGCCATGGATCCGCACGTCATGCTGTTCGACGAGGCCACCAGTGCGCTCGATCCCGAGCTCGTGCGAGACGTCCTTGCCGTCATGAAAGACCTGGCGCAAGGCGGCATGACCATGATCGTCGTCACTCACGAGATGGGCTTCGCGCGCGACGTCGCCGACCGCGTCATCCTGATGGATGGCGGCGTTATCGTGGAGGAGGGCACTCCCGACCAAGTTTTCGACAACCCGCAGCACGAGCGTACGAAAGACTTCCTCGGGCACATTTCCTAGACGTTCGGCCGTGCCGCACCAGACGAAGCGCGTGGCTGTCGCGGCGCGCCGAGGACAGCAGGGCTTGCCGATCGCGGCCGTTGTAGCGTGCCGGGGCGGCAGGGCTTGCCAATCGCAGCTGGTCGGGGGGTTGCCGCAGCGCGCTTGCCACTTTTTCGGCTTCCCGTGGACAAAAATTGCGGAAATCGGTGTTTTTGCAAGCTTTTTTCGGCAAGAATCCGGTGCTGCCAGGAAGGCGACTGCAAGAAGCCCCAGGTAGAGGCGCTGCGGGTTGCGGAAGCCGCGCGCAATCTGGCCGGAGGGACTCCCAAAAACACCGATTTCCGCAATTTTTGTCCACGGGAAGCCGAATTTCTGGCACAGGAGGCGAATTCGAGCCGATTTGGCGTGTTTTGCATGCAGGCGTGCAAAACGAATCGGTCGAAAGGCTTTTGCAGGTGGCTCGGCGGGCGGGCGAGAGGGACGTTCGTTTCCGCTACGCCCGCTCGCACGCCTGTGCGATCAGGTCGCGCAGCTCCTCGATGCCGCGCCCGCTCTCGGCGGAAGTCAGCAGCACGGGCACGGCGCCGGCGTCCGTGCCTTTGCCCATGCCCAGCGCCTTGCAGATGGCCTTCCGCTGAGACAGCGCCTTCTGGTTGGACAACTTGTCCGCCTTGGTCAGCGCAATGGCGAACGGCAGTCCCGATTCCTGCAGGAACGCCACCATGTTGCGGTCGAGCGCGCTGGGGTCGTGCCGTATGTCGATCAGAGACACTACCAGCGCAAAGCGGCGATCGTCCTCGAAGTAGCCGTCGATCAGGTCGGCCCAGCGTTGTTTCTCGGCCTTGGACACCTTCGCGAAACCGTACCCCGGCAGGTCGACCAGGTGCGCGTCGTCCACTTCGTAGAAGTTGATGGTCGCCGTCTTCCCCGGCTGCGAGGACACCTTGGCCAACCCCTTGCGGAACATCAGCTTGTTCAGCAGCGACGACTTGCCTACGTTCGAGCGGCCTGCGAACGCCACCTCGGGGCGCTCGCTTTCGGGCAGCTGCGCTGCCGTGCCGTACGACGCCAGGTATTTTGCAAGATTGAAGTTCATGCGACTGATTATAATGTTGCCCACACCACCGGAACAGGCGCGATTGGAAAGAGAGCGCGATGAAAGCCTACGATCCGCACGAGATAGAGCCCCGCATCCAGCTTCAGTGGGAGGAGCAGGGCGTCAACGTCGTCGACGAGAGCAGCGACCGGCCTCGCAAGTACGTCCTCGAAATGTTCCCGTATCCCTCGGGCGACATCCACATGGGACACGTCTCCAACTACACCTACGGCGACCTCGTCGCGCGCTTCTCGCGCATGCGCGGCTTCAACGTGCTGCATCCCATGGGCTGGGACGCCTTCGGGCTCCCCGCCGAAAACGCCGCCATCAAACATCACAGCCACCCGGCGAAGTGGACCTACGACAACATCGACACTCAGCGCGAGTCCTTCAAGCGCATGGGCTTCAGCTACGACTGGGACCGCACCGTCGTCGCGTGCGACCCCGAGTACTACCGCTGGGGCCAGTGGATCTTCCTGGAATTCTGGAAGCGCGGCCTCGTCGAGCGCCGCAACTCGCCCGTGAACTGGTGCCCCGACTGCGCCACGGTGCTCGCCAACGAGCAG
>CAJUSL010000039.1:0-433 GCA_910589135.1 uncultured Eggerthellaceae bacterium | reverse complement strand
GCCGGGGTGGCCCGAGCGCGTGAAGCAGCAGCAGGCGAACTGGATCGGTCGCTCGGAAGGCGCCAACGTCGACTTCGCCCTGGTGCCGCTGCCCGGCCACGAAGGCGCCGAGGCTGCTCCCATCACCGTGTTCACCACGCGCGCCGACACCCTGTTCGGCTGCAGCTTCTTCGTACTGGCACCCGAGTACGCCGGCCTGGCCGAACTCGTGGCCGACACCCCGCAGCGCGACGAGGTGCTCGCCTTCGCCGAGGCGGCCGCCAAAGTCAGCGCCGTCGAACGCGCCCAGGGCGACCGCGACAAGCACGGCGTGTTCACGGGCCGCTACGTCGTCAACCCCGTGAACGGCGAGCAAGTGCCCGTGTGGGTGGCCGACTACGTGGTGGCCGACTACGGAACCGGCGCCGTCATGGCCGTGCCCTGCGGCGCCCAG
>CAJUSL010000038.1 GCA_910589135.1 uncultured Eggerthellaceae bacterium | reverse complement strand
CGTCGGCTTCATCTCCGACGCCATCGGCCGTAAGCGCGCTCTGTGGATCGGCTGGGTGGCCTGCATCATCGCCATCATCGCCTGCTCCGTGTTCGTGCCCATGTTCCCGGGCGAGGCCCCTGTGAACGGCGCCCCGCTGGCTGGCGCTGCTGCTGGCAACTTCGTTCCCTGCATCTTCCTGATGCTGCTCTTCGGCTTCTGCCTGAACTACGCCATCACCGCTGTTCAGCCGCTGATGCCCGAGTCCTATCCCACCACGCTGCGCAACACCGGCACCTCCTGGTGCCAGGCGTTCGCCCGCTTCGGTGGCTCCGGCTCCTCTATCGTTCTCGGCGCTGCTGCCGGTCTGGCGATGTTCCAGCATGACGTCAACGGCACCATGTCCAACAACTGGTCCATGGTGGTTCTCGTCCTGCTCATCCCGTTCGTGCTCGGCCTGGTCTGCACCCTGCTGTTCGTCAAGAACACCGGCGGCAAGACCATGGACCAGCTGCAGAAGATGACCGAGGAGAACCCGCTCTCCGAGACGGATGGCAACGCGCGCTTCTACATCATGATCGGCGTGGTCATCATCAACTTCATCGGCTGCATCGTGTGCCCGCTGGCCATCGATGGCTTCTCCAAGACCGATATGGCTCTGCCTATCATGCTCATCGCCATGCTCCTTCCGTTCGTGTACTTCTTCGTGTTCGGCGGCATGGGCCTTGGCAAGGAGAAGGCTGCTGGCGTCGACAAGCTCTACAACTAAGAGCAAGTCGCTGCCAGTCGGTTCATCCGACAGGAAGGACCCCCGGCTTCGGGGGTCCTTTTTTGTTGTATGCTGAAGTCATGGAAGACGAACTCAACGCATACGAGGAATGTCGGCAGTGCGGACAATGCTGCAATATCCGCATCGTCGCCATCAAGCTCGGCGAGGTCGAGCGCATCCGCGCCTACATTGCAGAGAACGGCATCGTCGCGCGCGACAACGGCCCGTTCACGTGCCCGCTGCTCGACGAGGACATGCGCTGCATGGTGTGGCCGGTTCGCTCCCAGACGTGTCGCTTGCACAGCTGCGAGCGTACGCGGGCCGCGATTCTGGCCGAGCATCCCGAGGTCGAGCGCGAGGCCGACCGCCACTGGCTCGACATGCGTGGCGCATGGCTGCATGGCGATTTCCGCGACGCGCGCGAGATCGACTACTTCGGCGAAGGGCTCATCGACGACGAGATGCAGGCCTACATCGACTCGCTGTGATAGCCCGGCGTGCAATTAGGACGTTCCAAACTGCACGCGATTGTGCATGCGGCCCCCGCTGCGGTCCGCTCACGGTAGAATGTATGAAACACCCAAACAGTGAGGGGCGCGCGTGAAGTACAACAAGGTCTATTTCCAGAAGGATGCAATCGCCAGGCACGAAGACTTCGACTCGTGGTACGAGGACGGCGAGATATTTTTGCAGTTCAAGTGCAAGAAAGGCTGGAAGTCCGAGAAGGACCCCGTCCAGATCTGGGGCCGCATGGGCGGCGAGGTGGGCCTGATCAAGCCCGACAACCGCGTCTTGAACTACTACATCCGCTACGAGCGCTACGAGTACATCCTGCACACCTACGTCATCGAGAAGCACTACTACATCGAAGGCATGGTGTGGGACCTGTACGGAAGCTTCAACAACCCGCCCTTCAACATCGTGGAGGAGACGCTGACCAGCTACGACCACAAGGCCGTGCACGTGAAGCTGGTCGATTTCAAGGACAAGGGGCTTTGCTACGAGGTGCACGTGCCCGACCTGACCAAGCTGCGCATCGCCGTCGCATGCGTGGTGGCCATCGGCATCAAGGAGGAATGGAAGGGCCTGTCCGAGGGCGAGGAATGGGAGTCCGCCAACCTTCTGGAGCGCCTGAAGGGGCGCATTTTCGAGAACAAGGGCTACAGCTATGAGGAGATTCAGAACCTCATCGCACTGGATTCGCCACACACGCGCATCTTCAAGCCGCAGGGGCGTCCGGTCGACCATCCGCAGAGCCACTACCGGGGCCCCATCCAGTAGGTTGACCCAGGGCGCGGGCGTTGCGATACGCCCCCGCCGTGCTCTGATGGGCGCCAATGCCGCGTCGCGTCACGCCTTCAGAATGCGTTCGAGCAGATAGCCTTCGCGCACGCCGTGCTTGCAGATGGCGAGCGTCTTCGCGCCAAGCCGCTGCATGAGAGACCGGGCGATGATGAGGCCGGGGGCAACGGTGTGCATGCGTTCGGGAACGGCCTTCGTGGCGGCATGGGCGAACGCCGAGGGGTCGCCCTTCAGCAGCTTTTCCAAAGCCTTCAGCTGGGCCAACTCCAGCGTCTGCGCCTGTTTGTCGGCGGAAAACGCCACCGTGTACAGCTTCCCGATGGCACGCACGCTGCCGCCGATGCCGTACATGGCGCGGGTGGCGAACCCGTCCAGGTTCTTCACGCGGGACAGGTTCTTCGCGAAGGCGTCGCAAATGGCTTCCTCTTCCCCGGGCTGCGGCAGGATGTAGCTGACGAACTGGGCGTAGGACGACACGCTTCCTTGCGGGATGCTGAGGTCGCGCACGTCGTGGCCGCCTTGTATGGCGGTCAGTTCGGTCGATCCGCCGCCGATGTCGATCAGGGTGCCTTCGTCTATCACGCGGTCGCAGGTGGCGCCGACGAACCCTAGGTGTGCTTCATCCACCTCGCCGAGAACGTCGAGCGAGACGTTGGCGCCCTTGTTTATCTCCTCGGTGACGCGCTTGGAGTTCTTGCAGTTGCGAACGACCGCCGTCGCGAACACATGGACGTCGCTGCATCCTATGTTGTTCGCCGACTTGACCAGGCTCTTGACGGTCTCGATGGCGCACTCGATGCCTTCGTCGGACAGCTTGCCGTCTGCCACGTACGCCGAAAGGCCCGCTATCTTCTTCTTGTCCATGATTTCGCGGAAGGGTCGCTTTCCACCGTGCCGCCATGCGTCCGTGACGCTCAATTCACCGTCCTTGGGACGCCGGGACGCGACGTGCCTTCGCGCCTCGTACACCACGAGGCGCACCGTGTTCGATCCCAGGTCGATTATGCCGATACGCCGCATAGGCGCTCCTTTTCCGTTCAGCGTTACGGCCCATGATACGCGATGGCGTGCCGTTTCAGCCCGCGCGGGCGCCCTGCATCGGTTTTGCGGCAGAACGGTTTAGTTCCGGGGAAGACGCGCCTGCGTTTCGTCGAGATTCCGCGGTGCGTCATGTTGCATGCGAGGGCGGACCGTGCCGACCCTGGGTATGCCGGACGCCAGATACAGGCGAGGGCGCGGCACTGCTTTCTGGAATCTGGCGTTCAAACGGCGAAGCCATACTGGGCCTTGCGAGGAAAGCGAGGTGACGAATGCCGAAGTTCACGAAATTCAGGATGTCGAAGAGGGACCGGTCCGTCGTCATAGGCGTCGCGTGCGGCATTGCGTGCGCGTTGTGCGTCGGCCTGTACGTCGCCCAGGTGAACGACCAGGCGACGGCGGCGCAAGCCGAGATGCTGTCGAGGTACGGCGGCGACCAGATAGACGTCTGCGTCGCCAAGCGCGACATCATGGCCGGAGAGACCATCCTCGACGGCGACGTCGAGACGAAGACGTGGATAGCGCCCCTGCTTCCTGCGAACGCGGTGACGGAGAAGAAAGATGCCGTGGGCAAGCAGGTGGGCTCGACGATACTGGCCGGCGAAGTGGTGTCGAACGCGCGCTTTGGATTTGACGCGTCGGAAATCGAGGTGCCGTCGGGGCTGGTGGCCGTCAGCGTCCCCACGCGCGAGGTTCAGGCGGTGGGCGGCGCGCTTTCGGCGGGTATGGCGACCGACGTGTACGCCGCAGGACCCGCTTCTACCGCGAAGCTTGCCTCCGGCGTGCAGGTGCTGGCGACGAGCATGTCGACGGAATCGTCGACGGGTGCGGCAAGCGCCTGGGTGACCTTGGCGGTTCGCCCGGAGGCGGTGCAGGAATTGGTGGCCGCCTCGGAGAACCTGCAGATATATTTCGCGCTGCCCGCTGCGGCGGACTCGACGCAGGATGGGAGGTAGCCATGGGAAGGATATTGTTGGGCGCCGACACGGAAAGCCTGGTGAGGCCTGCGCTTTTGGGGCTGGAAGACGTAAACATCGACGCCGAAGGCTGGCTTGTGGCCGCCTCCGACGCTGTGGACGTGCGGGAGCAGGCGGCGACCGACGGCCTTATCGACGAGGCGTGGATCGTCTCGAGCGATGACGTGCCGGGCATCAATCTGGCGGCGGCGCTGCGTGCGGACAATGCCGCGCTGCCGGTGTATCTGGTCATGTCCGAACCGAGCGGCTCGGACGTCAGCCGTGCGAACCAGGCGCGTATCACGGGGATGCTGACGGCGTCCGCCTTCCGGGACCGGTTCTCCTCGGAGCGGCGGCGCAGGAGGCCTGCGGAGCGCTCGGCGCAGCCGATGGACGCGCCGAGCGCAGGGCGTGCGCCGGAGAAGGCATCGAAGGAGACGCCGGGCAAGGCGGGGAAGGCGGCCTCCGAGCAGGTGGAGTGCGCCTCTCGGCTCGAGCCGCTGAAGCTGGTCCCGCCGATCGTTCCGAAGAAGGAGACGAGCGCCTTCGTGCTGTCGGTGATGAGCGGCAGCGGAGGCGTGGGGAAGAGCGCATTCACGGCGGTCGGCGCCTTTCGGTGCTGCAGACGCGGCTTCAAGACGGCGGTGATCGACTGCGACCTGCAATTCGGCGACTTGCGGCACATGATGGGTGCAGTCGAGGCCTTGTGCATCGACGAGGTGTTGGAGGACCCTTCCCAGGTGGCCGCCCTTGCCGGAAGGGCGCGCCCGGGCGAGCCGGTGCTGGCGTACGCGCCGAGGCGGCTGGAGCGTTCCGAGGAGCTGGGCCCGCATCTGGCCGAGCTCGTCGAGCTGTTCGCCGCCGCGTTCGAGATGATTCTCGTCAACACCGGGTCGAGCTGGACGGAAAGCCACGCGCAGCTGCTGGAGCGCAGCAATTGCGCAGTGTTCCTGCTGGACCAGCGCGCATCCTCGGTGAGGTCGTGCCAGCATGCGCTCGACCTTTGCCTGCGGTTGGGCATTGCGACGGGGTCCTTCGCCTATGCGCTGAACCGGTGCGAGCGCGGGGCGCTGTTCTCGGCGGTGGACATCGCGAACGTGATGCACGGCACGCAGGTGTTCGAGCTCAAGGAAGGCGGCTCGGAGGTCGAGGAGCTGCTGGGGGCGGGGCTGGCCGGCGAACTGGCCGCTTCCAGGAACGACTTTTGCAGCAGTGTGGACGCGATGCTGGGGGAGGTGCTCCCATGACACTCACCGACCGGGTGCGCGAAGTGGAGGGAATGAACTCTGCCGATGCCGACGGCGTCCCGACGGGGCTGAACGTCGAGCAGCTAAGGCGCGACATACGGAACTGGACGTCGCTCGAGGCCATCGCGGCAATCATGGTGGACAACCCGCAGCGCGCCCGCAACGAGCTTCGGTCTTCATGCAGGCATGCCTTGGCCGAGTCGAAATGGGATCCGCTTTCCGGCGCGGAGAAGCGGGCGCTCGTCGAGGAGCTGATCGATGTGGTGTTCGGCATGGGCCCGGTGGAGAGCCTGGTCGACGACGAGAGCGTGACCGAGATCATGGTCAACGGCTCGAGCAGCATCTTCTTCGAGCGCGACGGGAAGCTGGTGAAAAGCGAGCTGTCCTTCGACAGCGACGAACAGGTGCGCGTGCTGATCGACCGCATCATCGGGCCGCTTGGGCGCCGCATCGACGAGAGCTCGCCGATGGTCAACGCGCGCCTTGCGCAGGGGCATCGCGTGCACGCCGTCATTCCGCCTATCGCCATGGACGGCCCGCATCTCACGATACGCGCGTTCACGCGCCGGGCGCTGTCGCTCGAGGAGATGCGCGACTTCGGCTCGTTCGACGAGACGGTCATGCGCTTTCTGGGGTGGCTGGTGAAGGCGAGGCGCAACGTCGTGGTGTCGGGGGGCACCGGGTCGGGCAAGACGACCATGCTGAACGCTCTGTCGAGGCTCGTGTCGCCCGACGAGAGGGTCATCACGATAGAGGACTCCGCGGAGCTCAAGTTCGACGAGGTCAACCACGTGGTGCGCCTGGAGGCTCGTCCTCGCAACGCGGAGGGGACGGGCGAGGTGACCATCCGCGAGCTGGTGATAAACGCGCTGCGCATGCGGCCCGACCGCATCATCGTCGGCGAATGCCGCAGTGGGGAGGCCTTGGACATGCTGCAGGCCATGAACACCGGGCATGACGGGTCGCTTACGACGCTGCACGCCAATTCGCCTGAGGACGTGGTCGACCGCATGATAACCATGGTCCGTTACGCGGTGAACCTTCCCGTGGACGCCATCGAGGCGCAGATCGGCAACGCGTTCCATTACATCGTGCAGGTCTCGCGCGGCGGCGATGGAAGCCGGTACCTCCAGGCCATTGCGGAAGTGGCCTACGACAGGAGGAAGCGCGCCTGCGACGTCCAGCGCGTGTACGAGCGAGATTCGTGCGCGCAGCCTGGCAGGTGGAGGCGAGTGCCGCGCCTGGTCGAGGAGGTGCGCCGCCGGCCGTTCGCGTTTCCGCTGGACGTCGGCGAGCTGGATGCGTGGGAGAGGGAGGTGTTCGTCCGATGAGCGTTACGGGAATGCTTGCGTTGGCGGCCGGTTTGTTCGCCATGGCGGCTGCTGCCAGCCTTGCCAGCTGCGTGTACGAGGCCGTCGCCCGGCGCGCCGTTGCTGCGTCGATGCTTGCGTCGAGCCGCACCGAGCAGTTGATGCTGAAGCTCAAGGGCGGCGTGCGGCCCCTGCGCGGGCCGGCGAGGAAGGCGTTCGCGAAGTACGCCTATCTCGACGACGCTTGCCAGAGCGCCGTCCTGCTGCTGCAGGAGCGCGGCGCCGACTTCACCAAGGAGGCCCTGCTGTCCCTGCTGGGCGCGGCGGTCATCGTGGCCGTGGTGGCAGGCTCCCTGCTCGGCGGCTCCCTCACGTTCGGTGCCGCCTTCGGCTGCGTCGTCTTCATCGGCGCCGTCGCCTACGTCAGGAACAGGAGCGAGAAGCGCAACCTTGCGATGCGCGAGGAGATTCCCGACGTGCTGCGCACGCTGGGCATGTCGTTCCGATCGGGCCATTCCTTGCCTCAGACGCTCACGGAGGCGTCGCAGGAATCGGACGGCTATCTGAGCCATTTGCTTTCCGTGGCGGCCGACCGCCTCGAAATGGGCGCGACCACCACGGAGGCGCTGTCGCCGATGCGCGGCAACGCGAGGCTTCCCGAGCTGTCGTTCGTGGCCGTGGCTTTGGACGTGCAGCACAAGAGCGGCGGCAGCATCGCCCCCGTGCTCGAGTCCGCCACCGAGTCCATCGAAGGCGAGTTGAAGCTGATGCGTTCGCTGCGCGTGCAGACCGCGCAGGCGAAGCTGTCGGCGAGCATCGTGACGGTGATGCCGTTTCTGCTGGTTGCGTTGTTTTCGCTGATGAGCCCCGATTTCCTGTCGCCGTTCTTCTCGAGCGTGCTGGGAATGGCGGTGCTCGCGTTGGCGTTGGTCATGCAGATGGCGGGCGTGGTGATCGTGCGCCGCATGCTGAAGGTGGAGGCTGCTTGACATGGGGTTCGTGGAGACGGCCGCCGTCGTTGGCGCGTGTGCGTTGTCGGTCGCGTGCGGATTCAACCTGTGGCGTGCTTACGAGAGCCATGCCCGCGCGCGTAGGCACAAGGCATCCATCGTCGCCGCCGAAGGCCTGGCGCAAGAGGGACGTGCCGCTTCGGCAGCCGATCGAATGGTCGCAAGCATGGAGCGTTTGACGCAGCAGCTTGCCCTCGGCCGCGGGCGGCGTGCGGCCTTTCGCGGCATCGGGGCGGGGGAGGGGTTCGCGTCCATGGCCAGGCTTGCGGGCCTGGAAGGGAGGGTCAGCGCCCGTGCCTATGCGGAGATGCGTGCAAGGATGGCAATCGCGTGCGCAGCGGCCGGCCTTGCGTGCGGGCTTCTGTTCTCGGGCCAGCTTGCCTTCGTGCTTGCGGTTGCAGGCGCGGCGATCGGCTTCAAGATGCCTGGGTATGCCCTGCGTACGCGGGTGAAGGAGCGGGCGCGGGAAGCAGAGCGCCACCTGCCCGAGATGCTGGACGTGGTTGCGCTGGGCATGCGCAGCGGGCTTCCGTTCGACGCGAGCCTGCGCATCTATGCGAGCCACTTCGACACGCTGCTGTCGCGCGAGCTCGAAAACGCACGGGTGCAGTGGAGCTGCGGGCTTGCGAGACGCGACGAGGCCCTGCGCGGCCTTGCCGCCACCTACGACTCGGTGGTGTTCTCGCGGGTGGTGGAGACGGTGGTCAAGTCGATTCGCTACGGGTCGTCGATGGTGTCCAGCTTGGAAAGCGATGCGGCCGAGGCGCGCAGCGCCTACCAGGCGGACCGGGAGGAGCGCATTGCCAAGGCTCCCGTGAAGATGATGGTGCCGACAGGCGTCCTCATTCTTCCAGCGATGCTGATCATGGTGTTGGGCCCCGTTCTTCTGGAGCTGATCCAGGGCGGGTTCTGATGGAAGGAAAGACGGAAGCAGGACGGGAAAGGTGGTTGCAGATGTGGAAGGAATGCAAGAACGGAAGGCTTGGTTGGACGAAGCGCGTTACGCGAAGGCTGTCAGCCGGGGATGGGTTCCGGGGAATCCGAGGGCGTTTTACGGACACGACGGCTTCCCTCGCGGCACGGCTTCAGGCGAAGCTGGCCTGCGAGAAGGGCCAAGGCACCACGGAATACGCCATCCTCGTGGGCGTCTTGGTCGTCATCGCCATTCTTGCGATAACGGTCTTCCGACCGAAGCTCGAGGAGCTGTGGCAGGCCATTGCAAGCGGCATCCAAGGGCTCTAGAGGGCGCGATAGCGAGGAGGTTCGAGCGTGGCAGGCGGGCGGACGCGCACTTCAGGCGGGTTCTCATGGGATTCGCGTCGGACGAGCGCGGGCAGTCGACGGTCGAATACGCGGTGGTGCTGGCGGCGTCGCTTGCGGTCGTCGTCGGGCTTGGGATGCTTTGGGGCGCCGTCGACGGAGGCGTGTTCGTGCAGCATGCCGTCGCGTCGGCGTCGCACAACATCCAGGGCATGGCGGGAAGCGTTGCGGACGTCTTCTGCTACTGAGGCGATGCGGGGTGCTAGAGGTTTCTGGAGGCTGGTGGCCCGCTGGCTTGCGGCCCGGTGCGGACAGTCCAGCGTGGAGGCATCGTTCGCGTTGCCGGTGCTTCTCGTGCTGGTGCTGCTTCTTCTGCAGCCGGGCATCCTGCTGTACGACAGGATCGTCATGCAGGGCGCCGCGGCGGAGGGATGCCGCCTGCTTGCGACGGCTTCAGGCGACGGGGCGGGGTTGAGCGAGGACTTCATCAGGCGGCGTCTGGGGGCCATACCCGAGCTCGATCAGTTCCACGTCCATTCGGGGGGCTGCTCGTGGCGGATAGAGCTGTCGGGCAACGAGGCGTCGAACGTGACGCGCGTGCGCCTGACCACGGAGGTGAGGCCGCTGCCGCTGCTGGATGGCGCGATGGCCTTCATGGGGATGACGAATGCAGGCGGCAATCTCGAGCTGTCGGTGGAATCGGAGCAGCAGGTCCAGCCCGACTGGATAGATGGAGTGGTGGACGGGCGCGACCCTGCAGGATGGGTGGGGATATGAGCGGTGGAGCAAGGGCGAGGCGAAGGCCGAAAGCGCAGAAGGAGCGGCGGAGGCTGCCTGCGTTGGCATGCAGAGGGGAGGGATCCGGCCATTCCATGAAGACGGCGCATGCAAAAGACCTGATAAGAGACGAAGACGGCATCACCACCGTCGGAATGGCCGTGTCCCTCCTACTCTGCCTGTCGCTTTTGTTCTCCGGGGCGCAGCTGTACCGGGTAGGGTCGGCGGCTTCGGAAATCCAGGAGGTTGCGGACGTCGCGGCTCTTGCTGCCGAGAGCGAGGTGGCCGAGTTCATGGTTGCGGTGAGGACGTGCGATGCGGTGGTGCTCTCGATGACGCTTTTGGCGGGAACGGTGTACGGCATCGGCATCGTTGCGGCATGCGTGCCGCCTGCGGCACCGGTGTCCGAGCAGCTCATCTCGCTGGGCGGCAAGGTGGTCAAGGCCCGCGACCAGTTTGCGGAGAAGGCGACCTGGGGGCTGAACCGCCTGCAGAGCCTGCTGCCGTTTCTCGCCGCAGCCAGCGCGGCAAGCGTCGCAAGCGCGTGCAACGGCGGCGCGATGGAGGCGCACTATTTCGCGATAGGCGTGCTCGTCCCCGAGAAGGGCGAAGACATCGATGCCGTGCCAGGCGATGGGCTCGCCGAGCTGTCGGAAGACGTGGACGCGGAGGCCCCCGAGATACGGGAGAAGGCCGCGGCGGCCGAGGAGGCGGCGAAGAAGGCGGCCGAGGCCAAGCAGGTTGCGTTCGAGCACGATTGCGGAGCCGCGCCGGCCTATTGCCAGTACGAGCGCGCCGGCCGCTTCCCGTGGATGCCCGAGTCGCAGAACCCTTCCTACGCGAGCGTCGACGCGTGGTCGTTTTCGGTGGCGCTCGAGCGGGCGAAGAGCTATTACCGCCTGAGAAAAAGCCACGAGGCGGAGCCTTCGGGGAGCGTGGCCGAGAAGGCAAGCTATCATCTGCGGATGATCTTCTACGGCTATGCGCTCGAGGAATTGGAACGCGACGGCTTCGTGCGGGAGGACGGCGAGTCCTTCCAGGCGAACTTCCCGAAGCTCTTCCGCAACGTGAACGAGTTCAAGCAGTCCCGGCTGTACGGCGAGGCGGCCTTTCCCGTGTCCGCGGACGGGACGATGCACGCCTATGCGGGATGCCCGGCAGCAGGCGCCCCGGGCGGACGGCGGACCGTGTCCGCGCTCGAGAGCGGCGAATGCGACGGGTGCCCAACGTGCGGGTTCTCGTTGGAGAGCATCGGCAACGTCGCGTCGGCGTCCACCAACATCGCGAACGGCTTCGAACACCACTACGAGAAGATTCGGCAGGCCGCCGTTGCGTACCAGCAGGCGCGTGACGAGATGAGCCCTCTGGTCGAGCAGGCGAAGGACAAGGCCCAGCCGCTTCTGGACAGGATATCGTCGCTGTTGTCCGGCATCGGCGGCCAGCGCATATCGGCTGTGCCGCCGGGGTCGTCGGGTGCGATCTGCGTGGTGGTGAACCTTGCGGCAAGCGCTGCCGATTCCGGGTTCGAGAGCTCGTTCGTGTCGGGTGGGACGGTGCTGGGGACGAGGGCTGCGGTTGCGGCGGCGTCGCTGGTCGAGGACGCCTCCGACGACAGCTCGTCTGTCATCACGTCTTTGCTTGACGGGTTCGGCCAAGACGGAGGGGCTGCCGTCGGCGCCGCACGAATCGTCCTCGATTGCTGGAACGGCCTGCTGAAGGCGTACGAGAACGGGCAGGCCGCGCTTTCGGATGCGGTCGACAAAGGGCTCGATGCGTTTTCGGTCGGCACATTCAGCGGCCTGGGGACATGGGCGCAGGGGGCGTTGTCCTCGGCCGTGGAGGCGGCGGGGCTCGAGCCGGCGAACCTGAATGCGCTGAAGCCGGCGCTTCTCAACACGGGCCATGTGGCAGATGCCGACGACGGTGCCTTTGCCGTCCGCTTCCGTCAAGCGAAGGCCCAGGCGCTCTCCGATTCGGCGTCCGGCGGCCTCGTGTCCGCCCTGGCATCGGGGCTGCCTGATGCCGTCACCCAGGTCCTGACGGAGACGACCATCACGATTGCCGAAATCGAGCTTCCCGTCGGAGGGGTGACGATTCCCGTGGAAATCACGCTGCCGCAATCGGCGGCGGAAGCAGCCGGCGGCTTCGTCGAGCAGTGCATCGCGGCCGTCGACGGGGCGATTGGGACGGCTATGGGGGTGAGGCAATGGGGGTGAACGGTTCCATGCGGTGTGCTGTGCCGCATCGCATGGCGCGCCTTCGGAGTCGCCGTTTGGCGGCGAAGGGGTCGGAGCGCGCGGGGCAGATGACGGTGGAACTTTGCGTGGTGTTTCCCGTGGCGATAGCGATAGCCGTGATAGCCACCAACGCGTTGTCGTTCTTCGGATGCTGTGCCGAGTTCGACAGGGTGGGGCGTAACGCGGTCAGGACGTTTGCGGCGGTGCCCGCCTATGGGCAAGACTCCGGCTTCGCTGCCGGACGGGTGAAGGCGGCCATCGAGGGGTCGCTTGCGGCGGACAACCTGGAGTTCGACGTGGCCGTGTCGAGGGACTATCGCGGTTACGCGGAGTACGGGATGACCATGAGGTTCCACCCGACCCTGTTCGGCATGGGGCTCACGCGGGAAGTGTTCGGGGTGCCGCTGCCGGCGCTGACGCACGAATCGCAGCTCGTCGTGAACCCCTACAAGCCGGGAGGTTTGCTCTGATGGGCGCAAGGCATGCGCCGGCGGCTCCGGTGGCCGCGCGGAGGTTTCGGAAGGCGGCGAGCGCAGTCGTGCTCGTTATGGTTTCGGTCGCCTTGGCGCTGGCGGCATCGGGGTCGGGACATGCGGAAGGGGGCCTTGCGGGAGGGCCGCTGGTCAAGAAGTTGTGGGCATCGATCTGCGCGGACGGCGACATGGATGACGTGCTGCGCGAGGAGGGGATTGTGAAGCTGACGAGAGAGAACACGCCGCGCTGGCTGGAAGAAGAGCTGCTCGGCTTGCATGAGATGGACCAGGCGATCGCCAACGAACCGTTCGAGCTGCTGTGGTTTTGCAGGAAGGGAGACGCGGCGGCCGTTGCGGCCTCCATTGCGGACAGCCTTTCGTCGAAGGGCTGGCTGCAGAAAGGAGCGGAATCGGATGGAGCGCAGACGTTCGTCAAGAAGGAAGGGGTTTGCACATGGGTCATGGTGGAATGCGCGCAAGCGGGAGAAGACGTGGTTGTCGTCTTGCGTACAAGACATACCTGACGAAGGAGGACGAGGTGAGGACGCCAAGGAAGGCCGCATCGGCGCGCGGCAGAGGCGAGGCGTGCGCATCGGGACGCGTGCGTGCGCATCCGTCGAAATGGATCATGGACGTGTGCGGAGACGTCGAGTCGCTGGAACTGGCGACGACTGCGAGGGAGCGCCTTCGGGGAATGCTGTTCCGCGACCCCGACGATGTCACGAGGCTGCTGATTCCATGCCACGATATCCACACTTTCGGCATGCGCTATCCGTTGGACGTGGCGTTCATCTCGCGCGACGGATGCGTGCTGGAGGTGCACAGGAACGTGGCGACGATGAAGCGCATCAGCCACAAGGAAGCATCGCTGGTCGCAGAGAGGTTTTCCCGCGACGGCGACTGGCTCAAGAAGGGAGACGTGATCCACATTGGCTCTGCGAAACGAGACTAAGACGTGCCCGGTGTGCAACGCTGCGGTGTTCGCCGACATGGACACATGCTTCAACTGCATGCACCGGTTCGAAGGCAAGGAGGCCGTCGGGGCGTATGCGGCCGGAGGTGCCTACACGGATGGCGCGGTGAAGATAAGCGGGGAGGCGCTGCAAGGGATTCTGGGGCGGCCTGACGCACGTGGCGGCGTCGTGGAGGCAACGCCGCGTGCGGCGGAGGGCGTGGCGTGTCGGACGCCTGCCGCCGTGCGTGCCCCTTGCGAAGAGGATGCGCCGGAGGAGGCCCTCAGGCGTCGCGGACAGGCGTGCCTACTTGGTGAGTTCCTCATAGAGTTCGAGGGTTTCCTGCGAGATTTTCTCGTTGATAGAAAGGTAGATGTCTAGCAAGGCGGACCCTTCCTCGGTGAGAACGCTTCCGTGTGCGCCGTCGCGGATGAGCAGCTGGATGCCAAGCGAGTCCTCCGTGTCCTTGATGATGCGCCAGGCCTTGCTGTAGGCCATGCCCATCGACTTGGCGGCGGCGTTCAGGGACCCTTTGTCGCGAACGCCCTTGCAAAGGTTCGCTATGCCTCTGCCGAAAACCGAGCTGCTGTCCGACTTCGGATTGACGATGGAGAGACGAACGCTGGTTTGAAGCTTGTCGAGCTTGCTCATGGGCTGCCTCCACGCTGTCGTGATTATCCGCTGGAGACACCATAATAGGACAAAAGGACAGGCGCTACTTCAGGAACGCCTGCACGGCCTTCTCGACGCTTTCGGCGTCGTTGGGGATGACCTGGTCGAAGCGGGGCTCCATCTCGTCCAGGCTTGCGAGCCCGGCCGGGATGTCGTGCTTGTTCGTCTCCTCGGCGATCAGCTGGTTGAGCTGGCAGCCGGTCAGGGCGGCGACCTGTTCCGGAAGAGGTTCGCCAGGCGCTATGCCGTTGATCGCGCGATACACGTTGTCGCCGAACTTCGCCCAGTGCGCCGTGCTCGCGACGAGGACGGGGTTCTTGCCGCGAAGCTTCTTGGCGGCCGCATAGGCCACGGCCGTGTGGGGGTCCATCAGGTAGTCGTATTCGTCGAGCACGTCCTTGATCGTGGCGAGGCACTCGGCGCTGTCGATGGAGCAGCCCTTGAAGACGGAGGCCATCTTCGCTGCGGTGGCGTCGTCGACGGAGAACTTCCTCTCGCGGGCGAGGCTTGCCATCCAGTCCCTGATGGCGCCGGCGTTGCGGCCGGTCAGCTCGAAGAGCTGCCGTTCCAGGTTCGACGAGACGAGGATGTCCATGGAAGGAGAGGGGGTGAGCACGAACTGGCGGTCGGAGATGTCGTAGGTGCCCGATTCGATGAAGTCGGCGAGCACGCGGTTCTCGTTGCTGGCGCAGAACAGCGTGCCGATCGGCGTGCCCATCTGCTTGGCGTACCAGGCGGCAAGGATGTTGCCGAAGTTGCCGGTGGGCACGCAGACGTCGATTTCGTCGCCTGCGGCGATCTTGTTCTGCTTCACCAGCTCGGCGTAGCTTGAGACGTAATAGACGATCTGGGGCATGAGGCGCCCCCAGTTGATGGAATTGGCGCTGGAGAGCGCCATGCCGTCCTGTTCCATGATGAGCTTGGCGAAGGCATCGTCGGCGAACACGCGCTTGACGGCCGTCTGGCAGTCGTCGAAGTTGCCCGTCACGGCCCAGACGCAGACGTTGTCGCCGGTGGTGGTGACCATCTGCTTGCGCTGGATGTCGCTCACGCCGCCGTCGGGGAACAGGACGCCCACCTTGACGCCGTCTGTGCCCTTGAAGCCTTCGAGCGCCGCCTTGCCGGTGTCGCCGGAGGTGGCGACCAGGATGCAGAACCCGTGGTCGAGCTTGCCTTCGTCACGCAGCTTCGCCGCGCTTGCTGCGAAGAAGTTGGGCAGGCATTGCAGCGCCATGTCCTTGAACGCGCTGGTGGGTCCGTGCCACAGCTCGAGCATGTGCGTGCCGTCGGGGAGCGTTGTGATGGGGCAGACCTCTTCGTTGTCGAAGTTGTCGCCGTAAGAGCGCGTCATGCACTCGTCGATCGCGTCTTCGGGAAGGTCGATGCCGAATGCCCGGTAGACATACGCCGCACGGTCGCGATACGGATACTCGGCGAGCTTGCAGATGTCGAGCAGGCCGAGCGCGGGAACGGTCTCGGGGACGTACAGCCCGCCTCCGTCGGCCAGCCCGTTGATGACGGCCTGCGTGAAGGGCACGGGGGAGGCTTCGTTTCCTCGCGTGTCCACATAGCGGTTGTCCATGTCTTTGTTGATGCTGGCCTTGAAGAGCATAGGAGGTCCTTGCCGTCGGGATTGGGATGATGCGACCAGTATACTTGATGGCGCATGCCGCAATCGGGCGGCGGCGCGCAAATTGCGAACGGCAAATTGCAAACGGATCGGAAGGCGTGCCATGGCTGCAAGCTACTCGGTGCTCGGCGACTCCATCTCCACGTTCAAGGGCGTCGTGCCGCCTGAAAACCGCTGGTACTACGACGCCGGCGACACGAACGGCACCGGCGTCGCGTCGCCGGATGCGACTTGGTGGATGCGGGTCGTCGGCGGCGCGGGCGGGACATTCCTGGCGAATGCATCGTTCTCGGGGTCGATGGTGCAGGGCTGCGGATTCCCGGCGGGGCGCGACGCCGCGCGCGCTCGCCAGCTCCTAGGCCCGAACGGCGAGGCGCCCGACGCTGTGCTGGTGTTCATTGGCATCAACGACTATGGCTGGGGCTCCCCCGAGGCTCAGGCCGCTGGAGGCTCCGAGGCCGCGCCGAAGTGCGCCTTGCGCGACGATGTTGCAGGCGCCGCCCCAGCGGGGCCTGCCAGCGCGGACGCCGTCGCGCGTTTCGAGGCGGCTTATGCTGAGATGCTGGACAACGTGCATGCGGTGGCTCCCGATGCCGAGGCGTGGTGTCTGACGCTGCCGCCAGGGAGGGTGTCCGGCGAACCCAACAGCACCTTCTGCTACCGCCTGCGCGGCGCCGACCTGCAGGAATACAACGATGCCATACACCGCGCTGCCCAAAGGGCTGGCGCGAAGGTGGCCGACGTCGCGGCGCTTGGCTTCGACTACGACGCAATCGACGGCACGCATCCGACAAAGGAAGGCATGCGGCAGCTTGCGGCCCTGGCCCTGGCGGCCATGAACGCGGCGGAGGGCGACGACGCTGGATGCGAGGAGGCCTTGCGCGACTATCCGGAGCGTCTTCGATCGCGGCGGACCTGCGACGAGGCATGCTGTGCGGGCTGCCCGCATGCAAGCATTACCGAGCATCGCTGGACGTGCGTTTGCGCCCATCAACTCGTGGGGGCGTAGGCCGGAAGCCGGAGGCGCGTGCGCAACGTGGCCGTCGCGACGCCATGCGCCCGGCCCGTTTCTGGAACGAGTTAGACTTGTCTAACTTTTTCGCCCAAACCTATTGACACAATCCCTGTGACGGAGAAAATGTTTACTGCGGTTAACTCTTGTTGGCCGCTCGAGACATGGCAGCCTTCTGTTGGCGGCATGATTATTGGAGGAAGAGATGGAAAGCGCGATGGCGATGGAGACGTTGGTGCTGGAACCGGCGGTTGAATCGAGCGTGCGCAGGCAGCAGATGCCCCTCACGTTCCTGCGCAGAGGCGTGGAGGCGTCCGTCCTCAAGGTGCGCGGCAATGACGAGCTGCACCACCATCTCGAGAACCTGGGGTTCGTTCCCGGAGCTCGGCTCAGGGTCGTCTCCGAGCAGGGCGGGAACATGATCATCGAGGTCAAGGGGGCGCAGATCGCCCTCGACAAGGCGGCCGCATCGAAGGTAGTCACCAATTAGGAGGGAAGGAAATGGCATCTGAGGAAAAGACGCTTCGCGACGTTCCCGTCGGCGGTACCGCAACCGTCGTCAAGCTTGTGGGCGACGGCGCAATAAAGCGTCGCATCATGGACATGGGCATCACGAAGGGCACGACCGTGGACGTGCGCAAAGTCGCGCCGCTGGGCGACCCCATCGAGATCACGGTCAGAGGGTTCGAGCTGTCGCTGCGCAAGGACGAGGCGCAGAACGTCCTGGTCAAGTAGGGCGCCGGGAGAAATTTTTTTGCCCACGAGTTTACCTAGGTTAACTTTTTGCTCGAGGTGCATCTGGGCTGCACTTGAGCGACTTTCAGAAGGAGGACTTCAAGCATGGCCACGAACATAGCGCTTGCCGGCAACCCCAACTGCGGCAAGACGACTCTGTTCAACGATCTCACCGGAGCATCCCAGTACGTGGGAAACTGGCCCGGTGTGACCGTTGAAAAGAAGGAAGGCAAGTACCGCAGGGACAAGGAGGTCACGATCACCGACCTTCCCGGCATCTATTCGCTGTCGCCCTACACCCCCGAGGAAATCGTCACGCGCGACTACCTGATGAGCGACGCCCCCGACGTCGTCGTCAACATCATCGACGCGACGAACATCGAGCGCAACCTCTACCTCACCACGCAGATCATCGACCTGGGCCTGCCTACGGTCATCGCGCTCAACATGATGGACCTCGTCAAGAAGAACGGCGACGAGATAGACGCCGCGGGGCTTTCCAAGCAGCTCGGCTGCCCCATCGTCGAGATCTCGGCGCTGCGCAACGACGGCGTCGAGAAGCTCGTAGAGACGGCGCTCGCCGGCGCCAAAGAGGGCCGCGCCGCCGACTGCCAGCTGCGCTTCGCTCCAAAGGTCGAGGCTGCCATCGCCGAGGTAGAGGCCACGATCGCGTCCCGCGTCCCTGCGCGTTCCGTCCGCTGGTACGCCATTAAGCTGCTCGAAGGCGAGAAGCTCACCATCGACACCCTGGCCGTCCCCGCCGACGACCTTGCCAAGATTGCCGCAATCCGCGAG
>CAJUSL010000037.1:7917-18980 GCA_910589135.1 uncultured Eggerthellaceae bacterium | reverse complement strand
GTCCTTTTCTTTAGATGGAAGACCAGAAGCCAGCGCATCGTCTAGGAGTGGCGACGTGGCCAAGTGGTAAGGCAGAGGCCTGCAAAGCCTTTATCAGCGGTTCGAATCCGCTCGTCGCCTCCAATTTCCCATCTGTTGATTGTTCGAACGAAGCGCTTGACGCAGAAGCCCGGGACCGGCCTCGATGCCGACGCTGGGTTCAAAGATTCGCAAACCGGCGAATGGGCGTGCGCATGCCACGCGAAGCCCAGTCTTCCCAGCATGCGACGAACGAGGGGGTATTTCGCTTATTCTGCGGCGCCTTTGATGCGGATGCCCACATAGACGGCGTCGTCGGGAAGCCCTTTGATGGAATAGACCTCCTTCAGCGGCAGCGAGGACACCGTCCAGCTGTAGCTGACGCCGTTTATCATGATGGTCCCCTGGGTGTAGTGGTTGCCGTATCCGTCGTTTTCGCCCGAGTCGACCACGTCGCCGCGCTCGAGGTCTTCGGCGGCGATGGCGTTTACGATGGCTGCGTCCTCGCTGCCGGACTTGAAGTCGGCGTAGTGCAGCGAAACGTCCAGCCCGTTCGAGCGCGAAACCAGCAGGTCCCACGCGCCGTTCAGAAGCGTTGCTGCCTGCGAGGGGGAAAGCTTGCTGACTCCGGAGGCGTACATGGCCGCGGCATCCACCAGGCTCACGTCGGCGGGCAGCTTGACGATTTCGTAGTCCTCGCCCGAGCCAACCGCGGAACGCTCGAAGAACGTGGCGCCCGTGGACTTCAGCTGCGCGTCGATGGTCGCGTCGTCGGCTTCGAGCATCGAGAGCATGTCGGGCAGGTCGAGCGTGACCGCGCGGTCGATCTGCTCCTGCATGCGCGCCTGTTCGCGCGCCGGCTCGTTGGTGGTGGCATCGAAGTACATATAGAAGGCCACCGACGCGAGGACGGCGGCGATGACGATGATCACGATGATGCCGACCTTGGCGGAAGGGGGAAGCGTCATGGGCCGCGAGAGCGATTCGCCGTTCATGTAGTAGATGTTGGGGTTCTCGCGGAACACCTGGCGCTGCTTGACCTGCATCTTGTTCGCCGAGGTGTCCACCATGCTCTGGGGCTCGAGCGCGTCCTTGGGAACGATGACGGACCGCTCGGGATCGCGCGAGGCCGATTCCTTCGACTCCTTCTTCGGGGCCTCGCCGGAGGGCCGCCTGTCTTTCCGCGCGCCTTCCCCGTCGGCGGAAGGGGTGCTCGGCTTCGCAGCGTCCTTCTTGGCATCCTTGGGCGCATCAGGCGCGCCGGCGGCCTGTTTCTCGCGGGGCCGCTTGCCCGAATCGTGCTCCGCCGGCGCGGCGCCCTCTCTCAGCGGCCGGGAATGGCTGCCCCTGCGCTGCTTGCGCGAAGGGGCGTCTGCCTCGGCGGCATGCTTGGACGATGTGGACTCTCGCGCTGGGTCTCGCACTGGATGCTCCTACCGTTTGGTGACGGCACGATTATATCATTGCGCCGCAGACGGCCCTTTGCTAGGCTTGACCCATGGACCTTTCTATCTTCGCAACCCCCGAGGCCTGGATAAGCCTCCTCACCCTCACGTTCCTCGAGGTCGTCCTCGGCGTGGACAACATCGTGTTCATCTCCATCACGACCGACCGCCTTCCCGAGGACAAGCAGCATATCGGCCGCAAGCTCGGCCTTGCCGGCGCGTTGGTGATGCGCTGCGTCTTCCTCTGCTTCGCCAGCTGGCTCGTGCACCTGCATACCACGCTGTTCGTGATCGACCTGGGCGATCTGCACCACGATTTCACCATCCGAGACCTCGTGATGCTGGCGGGCGGCGGCTACCTCGTCTACAAGGGAATCGCCGAGCTCGCCGGAATGCTGCGCCTCGACGAGGTGAAGGCGCAACTTCACGAGGAGCATGCCGCAAGGCGCACGCTGGGACTCGGGCGGGCCGTGGGCACCATCATGGTCATGGACCTCGTGTTCTCGATCGACTCGGTCATCACCGCCGTGGGCCTCGCCGAGCACCTTATCGTCATGATCCTCGCCGTCATCATCGCCGTCGTCATCATGATGGTCTTCATCGACCCCATCTCGAACTTCATCAACAAGAACGTCGAGATGAAGATCCTGGCCCTCGTGTTCATCGCCGCCGTCGGCGTGCTGCTCGTGCTTGACTCGCTGGGCATCACGACGGGCATCGAGGTGCTGGACATGCACCTGGAGAAGCTGATGGTCTACTTCGCCATGGTGTTCACGGTGATCCTCGAGCTCGTGCAGATGCGCTACAGCGCGAACCTGGCGAAGTATGCCGATGAGCAGCAGCTCGTCGTGCGCGGCGGAGAGCTCGTCTCCCTGGACGAACTGTGCCGCAAGGAAGGCTCGGACGGCGATGGCGGCAATTCGCAAGAATAGTTCCTTGCACAGTCCCTCATATCTGCTAGAATAGCTTCCGCTGCGCTTGAGAAGGCGCAGCCGCTTGAGTGTCGGAGTGGTGGAACGGCAGACACGCTAGCTTGAGGTGCTAGTGCCCACATATCGGGTGTGCGGGTTCAAATCCCGCCTCCGACACCAGAGAACTTCCAGATCCCCATCGCGAAAGCGGTGGGGATCTTCTTTTCTGGCTATTCCTCCTTGACGGGCTGTGTGGGTCTGCTATCATATCGACCCGCTGACGCTGAGAAACCGAACGGGCGGTTAGCTCAGGGGGAGAGCACTACCTTGACACGGTAGGGGTCACAAGTTCAAATCTTGTACCGCCCACCATAAACTACCAGGCCGGAAGGGTTTCCTTTCGGCCTGTTTATTTCGGGACCTCCCCGCCTTTTCATCCTGCAATGCGCTCCATTTCCATTCCAAAGGCGCAGGCTGAGCGTTTTGGGCTATGCGTACATCTCGATGCATTCGTCCGACACCACGTAGCGCGCCGCCTCGGGAAGGAGCCGGGCGCGGAACGGCGTCTGCAGCCCCACGGCCTCGCCGTCGTGCTGGATGGGAAGGGGCGGGTCGGACACGACGGTCACCTCGCTTCCCCTGAACACCTGGAACGCGCCCGCCCTGTTGGGGAAGTCGCCCGATCGGTCGAGAATCGCCGCGAACAGCGCCGGGATGAGCCCGAAGGCGTCCTTGGTCTGCAGCACCACGATGTCGAACTTGCCGTCGCGCGGCTTGTTCTCGTGCACGACCGAGATGTCGAACTGCACCTTCGAGAAGTTGATGACGAGCACCCCTACGCCCGAGCTGTGCATGGTGCTTCCGTCGATCGTGAGCTCGAACTCGGCGAACTGCGGGGTGGGGTTCGCCACCGCCGACGTGAAGTACGCCATGGGGCCGAACAGCCGCTTGCCCTGCTCGGCGGCTTCCATGATCTTCGCGTCGTAGCCGGCGCCTGCCATCAGCGTGAAGCCCTGGTGCCGCCCGCCCGGGAACTCTATCTCGCCCAGGTCGAAGTCGAGCGTCTTGAAGGCGCGGGTCATCTTGACGAGCGCATGCACCTCGGTGGGCGCCTCCAGGTTGAGCGACAGAAGGTTGGCGGTGCCGGCAGGGAAGGGGAGCAGGGGGATGCCTGTGTCGGCGAGCAGGTAGGCGATCGAGGCGATGGTGCCGTCCCCGCCCGATGCGACGACCAGGTCGAACTCCTCCGCGTCGTGGAGGAACGCACGCACGTCGGTGGTGCCGTCGCTGGTTCTGACGACGACCTCGTCGCCGTCGCCCATGAACGTGCGCACGTAGTCGAAGATGGCTCCGTCTCCGAGCCCGGAAAGCATGTTGTCGATGACGAGGAGTTTCACGCATTGCCTTTCGCTTGCTATGATAATGAACACTATAGACCAACGACTCGGATACGTGACCACATGGAATACATCGACAACCAGGAGGGCCTCGCCGCGCTCGCGAAGGAGGCGATGACGTCGCGCTACGTCGCGATCGACACCGAGTTCCTGCGCGAGAAGACGTACTACCCGAACCTGTGCCTCGTGCAGCTGTGCACGGAGGGGGGCACCTACGTCGTCGACCCGTTCGCCGTCGACGACCTGGGCGTGCTTGCGCCCGTGTTCGAGAACGAGGCCGCGGTGAAGCTGTTCCATGCCGGAACCCAGGACATCGAGATCCTCTACCGCGAGGTCGGCGCCATGCCGCGCCCGATCTTCGACGTGCAGGTCGCGGCCGCCTTGCTCGGACAGTCCTACCAGGCGGGGCTCGCCTCGCTGCTCTCGTCGTTTCTGGGGGTCAACATCAAGAAGAGCGACTCGTTCACCGACTGGACGAGGCGCCCCCTCGCCGCCTCCCAGCTGTCCTATGCCGCCGAGGACGTCATATACCTGCCCAGGCTGTACGAGGTGATGACGACGAGGCTCGAGGAGCTGGGGCGTCTGCACTGGCTCGACGACGAGTTCGCCGACATGACGAACCCCGAGAACTACGAGGTCGACCCTTACGCGAGGTACCGGCGGCTGAAGAGGGGAAACCAGCTCAGCCGCAAGCAGATGGCGGCTGCGCGCGAGGTCGCCGCATGGCGCGAGGTCCAGGCGCAGCGGCGCGATATCCCGCGGAAATGGGTGCTTTCCGACGAGCAGGTCGTCGAGGCGTGCAAGCGCGAGGCGACGAGCATAGACGAGCTGTTCATGGTGCGCGGCGTCAAGCAGGGCATGTCGACGCGCGACGCGCGCGAGGTGGCGCAGTTGATGAAGAAGGCGTTCGCATCCGACGAGTCGACGTGGCCGAAGCCCGACGCGCCCTCCCAGTGCGAGCCCAACGTCGACTTCCCGCTCGACCTCATGCAGGCCCTCATGCGGGCGCGGTCGAAGGAGACGGGCATCGCGATGCAGACGTTCGGGTCGCACGGCGACATGGCGCTGCTCGCCCGGGGGCACGTCGAGGAGAGCGCGCTCATGAAGGGCTGGCGAAGGAAAATAATCGGCAACGATTTGGTCCGTCTGCTGGAAGGGCGCATCCGCCTCGGCTTGAATGAGAACGAGCTGGTCGTCGAAGAAATCCTGTGACGATTTGGAATAACGAACAAATGTATGGTATTATGCAGAAAGCAAGCGAGGTGAAGCCATATGTATGACATGAGCTACCTGATGCTGATCGTCGTCACGCTCGCAATCGGGCTCGGCGCTCAGGCCTACGTCAACCACAAGCTGAGGAAGTACCAGCGCGTCCCCATCGCGAACGGGCTCACGGGCGCACAGTGCGCCCAGCAGATGCTCGCCTACTACGGCATCTCCAACGTCGAGGTGAGGCCGGGAGGCCCGGGGCAGGACTTCTTCGACCCGCGCACCAACTCCGTCACGCTGTCGCCCGAGGCGTACGGCGGCCGCTCGATAACGGCCACGGCCACGGCGTGCCACGAAGTGGGGCATGCCTGCCAGTTTGCCGCCGACTACACGCCCATGAAGATCAGGAGCGCCGTCGTGCCGGTCGCCAACGCCGCTTCCAACCTGTGGATATTCCTGCTTATGATCGGCATCTTCATGAACATGCTCGGGCTCGTATGGGCGGCCATCGCCATGTATGCGGTGGTGGTCCTGTTCCAGCTGGTCACCCTTCCGGTCGAGCTCAACGCGTCGAGGCGCGCCATGGCCTATATGGGAAGCATCGGGCTGCCGCAAAGCGAGCAGAAGGGTTCCTTCGACGTGCTGCGCGCCTGCGCGTTCACGTACCTCGCCGCCGCGCTGACGTCCATCCTGCAGCTCCTGTGGCTGCTGGGGCGCACCAGGGACTAGCGCATGTCCGAAGGGTCCAGCGCGCTCAGCGTGTCGGCTGCGCTCGGCATCGCCAAGCGCCAGCTGGAGGACGTCGCGGTCCGCGTCGTCGGCGAGGTGTCGGAGGTTTCGGCGAACCCGCGCTACAAGGCCGTCTACTTCACCGTCAAGGACGAGAAGGCGTCCCTGCCGTGCATGATATGGAACAACCGGTACGCGTCCTGCGGCTTCGACTTGCAGGTCGGAAGCCTCGTGGAGATGACTGGCCGCTTCACCCTGTATGCCGCCAAGGGCCGCATGAACTTCGATGCGTTCTCCATCGAGCCGGTGGGGGAGGGCAAGCTGCGCATGCAGGTCGCCAACCTGGCTAGAAGGCTCGAGGCGGAGGGCCTCATGGCCGCCGGGCGGAAGAAGCCGCTCCCCGCGCACCCTTCCCGGATCGGCCTGGTCACCTCTCCGCGGGGCGCGGCGGTCTACGACGTGCTGCGCACGCTACGGCGCCGCTATCCGCTCGCCGACGTCGTCTTCGCAGGCGTCGGCGTGGAGGGGGCCGCCGCTCCGGCCGGCATCGTCGAAGGGCTGCAGCGCGTCCAGGACGCCGGCGTCGACGTCGTCCTGCTCGTCAGGGGCGGCGGCTCCTACGAAGACCTCATGCCCTTCAACGACGAGGCGCTGGCCCGGTTCGTCTCGGGCATGCGCGTCCCCGTCGTCACAGGCATCGGCCACGAGCCCGACACGTCTATCGCCGACCTGGTGGCCGACTTCCGCGCCTCCACCCCCACCGCGGCGGCCGAAGCGGCCGCCCCCGCGACTGCTGACCTCGGCGCCTCCCTGCGGGAGTCCGCGCGGCGCATGCATCAGGTGGTGAGCGGCAGGCTCGCCAGCACTGGCCGCCTGCTCGACCGCTACGCCCTGATGCCTCTCTTCCGCGAGCCGACGAGGCTGTTCGAGGACGAGGCGCGCATGCTCGACGAGATGACGGGGCGCCTCGGCGCGGCCATCCCGTCCAACCTTGCCGCCATGGGCGCACGGCTTGCACGGGTTCGCGGAGCGCTTCGGCTCGGGGTGGCCTCGGCCGTGCCCCCGCATGCTGCCGACCTGGTCAGGGCGAAGGCGCAGCTCGCCGCCGCCGGCAAGATGCTCGCGGCGCCCCACCGGCGCGCCATCGCGTCGAAGAGCGCAACGCTGCAGGCGCTGTCGCCGCTCGGCGTGCTTGCGCGCGGCTACTCCATAGCACGCAACGGATCGGGTGCGGTGGTCGACTCGGTGGCCAAGGCGAAGGTGGGCGGCATGCTGTCCGTCCAACTTGCAGACGGCGTCATAGAATCCGTCGTGCGGAACATCGAAACAGAGGAA
This sequence comes from uncultured Eggerthellaceae bacterium, assembly GCA_910589135.1. Taxonomy (GTDB): domain Bacteria; phylum Actinomycetota; class Coriobacteriia; order Coriobacteriales; family Eggerthellaceae; genus MGBC163016. The sequence continues at coordinate 11,936 of CAJUSL010000037.1, read as the reverse complement.
CTTGCATTGGAGGACATTGATGGTTGAGAAAGACACGGCCCAGCAGGCGCAGGATTTGGCGAAGCTGACGTTCCGGGAGGGAATGGCGCAGCTCGACGAAATCGTGCAGACGCTCGAGTCCGGCTCGCTGGAGCTGGAGGAAAGCCTTGAGAAGTACGCGCTCGGCGTGCAGCTGCTCGCCGAGCTCCAGAAGCGGCTCGGCGACGCCGAGCAGAAGGTCGAGGTGCTGATGGGCGAGCTTGAGGACGCGCCTGACGACGAGGTGAGGGACAGCACGCTCCAGAAAGCCTAGCGGCGCGGCCGCCTTCCGCCTGTCGGCGAAGGCGGCCGTAGCGGAGGGGAAGGCCTACGCCTTCAGCGAAGGGTTGCCCTCGTTCATCTGGGCTCCGCCCAGGACGTGCACGTGCACGTGGTGCACCGTCTGGCAGGCGTCGTCGTTGGTGTTGGTGACGAGTCTGAATCCGCTCTCGTCGATGCCCTTCAGCTTCGCCACCGCCCCTGCGGCCTGCATGAGCGCAGCCATCTCGTCGTCGGGGATCGAGTCGGCGATGTTGCGGTAGTGGTTCTTGGGAACCACCAACACATGCACGGGCATCATGGGGTTCGCGTCCTCGAACGCGTACACGGAGTCGCTTTCGTACACCTTGGTCGAAGGGATCTCACCCTTCACGATCTTGCAGAATATGCAGTCGGCGTCGTGCATCTTCGTGCTCCTTTCGGGTCTCCTTCGCCTGTTCCTCCGAGTATAGACCACCCCGCGCGGTGCCGTGGCTTGCAGGGCCTCCTTGTCGGGCCCGTCCGCCCGCAGGCGTTCCGCTTATCGAAAACAGGGCGGCGCCGTCGCACGCGCGCGGCAGACGCAATAGAATACCAACTTGGAAAAATAGCTTAAACGTCGAACTAGGGGTTGCGATGAACATACTGGTTCTGAACGCCGGGTCCTCCTCGCTGAAGTATCAGCTCATCAACATCGAGACGCAAACCGTGCTCGCCAAAGGCATCTGCGAGCGCGTCGGGTCGGCGGACTCGTTCCACAAGCATGGGATCGACGAGAACGAGGTCGTCATCGACACCCCCATGCAGGACCATACCGAGGCCATGAAGGTCGTGCTCGACACGCTGACCTCCGGGCCCCATGCCGCCATCTCCTCCATGGACGAGATCGACGCCATCGGGCACCGCATCGTGCAGGGCGGCAAGTACTTCGACCGCTCCGTCCTCATCGACGACGACGTCGTCTCCAGAATCGACGAGCTGGCGGAGCTCGCGCCCCTGCACAACAAGGCGGCGCTCATGGGCATCGACGCGTGCCGCACGTACATGCCGGACAAGCCCATGGTGGCCGTGTTCGACTCCGCCTACTTCCAGACGCTTCCCCCGAAGGCGTTCATGTACGGCATCCCGTACGAGTACTACGAGAAGTACGGCGTTCGCAAGTACGGCGCGCACGGCACGTCGCACCGCTACATCGCCGAGCGCGCCGCGGACTTCATCGACGAGCCGCTCGAGGACCTGAAGATCATCACGTGCCACCTTGGGAACGGGTGCTCCATGTCCGCCATCGACCACGGCATCGCGGTAGACACGTCCATGGGCCTGACGCCCCTCGACGGGCTGATCATGGGGACGCGCTCGGGCGCCATCGACCCGGCCATCTCCACGTTCATCATGGAACACGAGGGCCTCACGCCCTCGCAGATGAGCGACGTCCTCAACAAGAAGTCGGGCCTGCTCGGCATATCCGGCGTCTCCAACGACATGCGCGATTTGCGCAAGGCCTCCGAAGAGGGCAACGAGCGCGCCCAGCTGGCCTACGAGATGTACTCGAACTCCGTGAAGAAGTACATCGGACAGTACATCGCCGTGATGGGCGGCGTCGACGTCATCGTGCTGACGGCGGGGGTGGGGGAGAACTGCGACAAGATGCGCAGGATGATCTTCGCCGGCCTGCAGCCCCTCGGCATCGAGCTCGACTTCGAGCGCAACAAGGAGCGCGGCGGCGAGCGCGAGATCTCGACCGACGAGTCGAGGGTGCAGATCCTCGTCATCCCCACCGACGAGGAGTACATGATCGCCCGCGACACGTTCGAGATCGTGCAGGAGACGCTGCAGGAGGAGCTCGGCGAGCGCCGCATCGCCTAGTTGGGGAGGAGCCATCGCATGACATCGTTTATCGAAGGAATCAAGGAAAAGGCCCGAAGCGACAGGCGCACCATCGTGCTGCCGGAGGGCTCCGACCCCCGCACGCTCGAGGCCGCCGAGCAGATACTCGCGGAGGGCCTTGCCGACGTCGTCATCCTCGGCGACGAGGACGCCATGGCCGCCTCGGGTCGCAACCTCGACGGCGCCAAGGTGGTCGACCCGGCGAAGTCCGACCTGCTCGACGAGTTCGCCGGACTGCTGCACGACATGCGCAAGGCGAAGGGCATGACCCCCGAGCAGGCGGCCGAGCTCGTGCGCGACGAGCTGTATTTCGGCGTGATGCTGGTGAAGACCGGCCGCGCCGACGGCATGGTGGCTGGCGCCTGCCATTCCACCGGCGACGTGCTGCGCCCCTCCCTGCAGATCCTCAAGACGGCCCCTGGCGCCGCGCTGGTGAGCTCGTTCTTCGTGATGGTCGTGCCCGACTGCGACCTCGGCGACGGCGGCACGTTCGTCTTCGCCGACTGCGGGCTCAACGTGCAGACCGACCCGACGAGCCTCGCCAACATCGCCGTCAGCTCGGCCAGGTCCTGGTCGTCGCTGGTCGGCAGCGAGCCCAAGGTCGCCCTGCTCTCGCATTCCACGCACGGCTCCGCCTGCAACGACGACGCGGACAAGGTCGTGGAGGCGGCCCGCATCGCCAAGGAGCTCGCCCCCGATGTGGCCCTCGACGGCGAGCTGCAGCTCGACGCCGCGCTCTGCGCCGACGTCGCGGCCGCCAAGTGCCCCGACTCGCCGGTCGCAGGGTCTGCCAACGTGCTCATCTTCCCCGACCTCGACGCCGGCAACATCGGCTACAAGCTGGTGCAGCGCCTTGCGAAGGCCGAGGCGTACGGCCCCGTCACGCAGGGGCTCGCCTACCCCGTCAACGACCTCTCGCGCGGGTGCAGCGCGGCGGACATCGTCGGCGTCGCCGCCATCACCTGCGTCCAGGCCCAGGGGGCGCAGGGCTAGCGCGCCGAAAGGCGGCATTGCCACGGCACCCATGTTGGCCCATAATTCCGCAAGCACGCCGAAAGGGGCCCATCCGCTCGATGGGCGAGGAGACGAAAGGCAGCCATGAGCGTCACATACCTACCGTTCAACGAGATAGACATCGACAGCTACGACGCAGTCGTCGTGGGAAGCGGCTTCGCGGGAAGCGTCGTCGCGCGGCAGCTGGCCGACATGGCCGGCATGAACGTGCTCGTCATCGAGAAGCGCGCCCACATCGGCGGCAACATGTACGACGAGTACGACGAGGCCGGCATCCTCGTGCACCGCTACGGGCCGCACATCTTCCACACGAACAGCAAGCGCGTCTTCAACTACCTGCGCCAGTTCTCGGGCTGGCTCGGGTACCAGCATCACGTGCTCGCCGACTGGTACGGAACCTACATGCCCGTGCCGTTCAACAAGAACTCCATGGAGATCGCGTTCGGGCCCGAGAAGGCCGAGCACCTCATCCAGAAGCTCGTCGACGCCTACGGCGATGAGCGCAAGGTGACCATCAACGAGCTGCGCGAGAGCAACGACGCCGAGCTCGCCGAGATCGCCGACTTCGTCTACAAGAACGTCTTCCTCTACTACACGCAGAAGCAGTGGGGGCAGACGCCCGAGCAGGTCGACCCCTCCGTCACGGCGCGCGTGCCCGTGTTCGTGTCGCGCGACGACCGCTACTTCCAGGACGCCTACCAGGGCATGCCCATCTATGGCTACACCAAGCTGTTCGAGGACATGCTCGGCCACGACAACATCACCGTGTGCCTCGACACCGACGCGACCGGCGTGTTCGACCTCGAGTTCGTCGACGACTCCGAGGACGCGAAGCTGGAGTC
>CAJUSL010000037.1:437-7869 GCA_910589135.1 uncultured Eggerthellaceae bacterium | reverse complement strand
AGGTTCGACGGCCCCATCGTCTACACGGGCCCCCTCGACGAGCTGTTCATCGGGCGCTTCGGACGCCTTCCATACCGCAGCCTCGACTTCGTCTACGAGACCTACGACGAGGAGTACAAGCTGCCTTGCGGCACCGTCAACTACACCGTCACGGAGGACTACACGCGCATCACCGAGTTCAAGCACCTCACCGGGCAGAAGGCCCCCAACACCACCATCATGAAGGAGAACTCGCGCCCCTACGAGGACCCCGACCGGCAGATTCCGTACTACGCCATCCTCAACGACGAGAACATCCAGCACTACGAGCGCTACAAGGCGCTGACCGAGTCGCTGCCGAACTTCCACCTCATCGGCCGCCTCGCCGAGTACAAGTACTACAACATGGACAAGATCGTCGAGAACGCGCTCGACCTGTCGCAGGAACTCGTCGAGAAGGCCCAGGGGTAGCCCCGCATGAAGACCATCAGCTTCGCCGTGCCGTGCTACAACTCGGCCGACTACATGGACAAGTGCGTCGAGTCGCTGCTTGCATGCGGCGACGACATCGAGGTGCTCCTCGTCGACGACGGCAGCTCCGACGGCACGCTCGCCAAGGCGCAGGAGTGGGAGCGGGCGCACCCCGACCGCGTGCGCGCCGTCCACAAGGAGAACGGCGGCCACGGCTCGGCCGTGAACGCGGGCCTCGACAACGCCAACGGCATGTACTTCAAGGTGGTCGACTCGGACGACTGGCTGGGCGAGGGCGCCATGCGCGAGGTCCTCTCGTTCCTTCGCACGCAGGCGGGCGAGTCCGAGCCGCTGGACATGCTTGTCGCCAACTACGTGTACGAGAAGGTGTACGAGGACAAGAGCACCACGATGCGCTACCGCCGCGTCCTTCCCGAGCGCCGCGTGTTCGGCTGGGACGACATCGGCAACTTCGGCCCGTCGCGCTACATCCTCATGCATTCGGTGGTCTACCGCACGCAGCTGCTGCGCGACGTCGGGCTCAGGCTTCCCGAGCATTGCTTCTACGTGGACAACGTGTTCGTTTACGAGCCGCTTCCGTACGTCAAGTCGATCTACTACCTCGACGTCGACATGTACCACTACTTCATCGGCCGCGAGGGCCAGTCGGTCAACGAGACCACCATGATGGCGCGCATGGACCAGCAGATCCGCGTCACCAAGACGATGATAGACGCCATCGACCTCGACGCCGTCCCCCAGAGGAAGCTGCGCAAGTACATGGAGAACTACCTCGCCATGATGATGTGCATCTGCTCGGTGTTCCTGCGCATGAAGAACACCCCCGAGGACGACGAGAAGCTGCAGGGCATCTGGGACTACCTGCGCGAGAAGGACGCCTCGCTGTACAAGAAGGTCAGGTACAAGGTGGTCAACTTCGGAACGAACCTGCCCACCGAGCTGGGCCGCCGCTTCGGGTTGGGCGGCTATCACCTGGCGCAGAAGGTGTTCAAGTTCAACTGACGCCGTTTTGGGGCGGGAATGCGGGCGCCGGGGCCGCTACCGCTCGCTTGCGAGGAAGAACAGCGCCATCGTGCCGGGGCCGGAGTGCGCGCCGATGACGGGGTCGACGTAGTTGACCATGACGTCGGCAACCCCGAAGCGCTCCCTCACGCGCCCTTCCAGGTACTGGGCGTCCTCCAGGCAGTCGCCGTGCGTGATGAACACCATCTGCTCGGACAGCGGCGCGTTGCCGGTCTGGGCCATGTGCTCGACGAGCGCGTCGAGCGACTTCCTGCGGCCGCGCACCTTGTCCAGCGGGATGAGGTGGCCCTCGTCGTCCACGTGCATGACGGGCTTGATGTTCAGGATGGTGCCCGCCCAGGCGCTCGTCCTCGACACGCGGCCGCCGCGGAAGAGGAACATCAGGTCGTCGACGGTGAACCAGTGCGCCATGTGCAGCTTGTTCTCCTCGACCCAGTCGCGCACCTCCTCGACCGACGCCCCGGCGCGCGCCAGCTGGCAGGCGTGCCACACGAGCAGCCCCTGGCCGCCCGATGCGGCCAGCGTGTCGACGGCGTAGAGCTTGCGGTCGGGATATTCCGAGGCGAGCTCGTCCATCAGCAGGCGGATGGCGTCGAAGGTGCCCGAAAGCCCGCTCGAGAACCCGAGGTAGAGCACGTCGTGGCCCTCTTCTAGCTGCGCGGCCATCAGCTTGCGGGCGGAATCGAGGTTGGGGAGCGACGTGGTGATGACCTTGCCCTCGCGCATCATGTCGTAGAACTTGGAAAGGTCGGTGACTTCGCCCTTCAGATAGCTTTGGTGCTCGCGCCCGTCCACCATGAACGTCAGGGGGAACACCTCGAGCCCGAATTCGTCGATCATGTACTCGGGAAGGTTGCAGCACGAGTCGGTGAGAATCTTGAAGGCCATGTTTCCCCGCTTCCGACGGATAATCTATACTATTCGAACGATTATATCCAACCGCCGACGCACCCTGTTTCGAAAGGCATATTGGTACCAAAGTGGCAAACGACTACAAAAACACGATGAACCTTCCCCAGACCGATTTCCCCATGCGCGGGAACCTCCCCCAGAACGAGCCGAAGCGGCTCGAGAAGTGGGAGAGGGAGGGCATCTACTGGAAGGTGCTGGAAAAGAACAAGGACGGCAGGCCCTTCGTGCTGCACGACGGGCCGCCCTATGCGAACGGCCCCATCCACATCGGCCACTCGTTCAACAAGATCCTCAAGGACTTCGTGAACAAGAGCCACGCGCAGCGCGGCTTCTTCACCCCCTACGTCCCGGGCTGGGACTGCCACGGCCAGCCCATCGAGCACATGGTCGAGAAGACGCTCGGGCCCGAGAGGATGGCACAGACGTCCCTGCCCGAGCTGCGCGAGCTCTGCCGCGCGTGGGCGACCGAGAACGTCGACGTGCAGCGAGAGGGCTTCAAGAGGCTCGGCGTCAACGCCGACTGGGACCACCCTTACCTCACCTATACGCCCGACTACGAGGCGGGCAACGTCGAGCTGTTCCGCGACATGTACCTGAAGGGCTCCATCTACCGCGGCCGCAAGCCGATCCACTGGTGCATGAACTGCCACACGGCGCTCGCCGAGGCCGAGATCGAGTACGGCGACGAGGTGTCGCCCTCCATCTTCGTGAAGTTCAGGCTCGACCGACGCCGACTACGTGATGGTCGACGCCGCCGGCAAGAAGATGGTCATGGCCGAGGACCTGGTCGGAAGCGTCGCCGAGGTCGCCGGCTGGGACGGCTATTCGGTGGTGTCGGGGGCGGACGGCGAGCCTGTGCGCATCAAGGGCAAGCAGCTGTACGGGCTCACCTACACGGCGCCCGTCAGGCAGGACTTGAAGGGCATCGTCATCTACGGCGACCATGTCACGCTCGACACCGGCACGGGCGCCGTCCACACGGCTCCCGGACACGGCCAGGACGACTACCTCGTCGCGCTCGAGTTCGACGTGCCGCTGCTCATGCCCGTGGACGACAACGGCGTGCTCACCGACGAGGCCGGCCAGTTCTCCGGGCTCGACGTCGACGAGGCGAACCCGAAGATCATCGAATGGCTCGACCAGCAGGGCGTGCTCGTCGCACGACGCGACATCGAGCACTCCTACCCCCATTGCTGGCGTTGCCACAAGCCGGTCATCTTCCGCGCCACCGACCAGTGGTTCGTTTCCATGGACGAGAACTCGCTGCGCGAGGAGGCGCTCGTCGCCATCGACCGCGAGGTGAGTTGGATTCCCGGATGGGCCCGCAACCGCATCTCGTCGATGGTGGCCGACCGCCCCGACTGGTGCATCTCGCGCCAGCGCTCGTGGGGCGTGCCCATTCCCGTGTTCAAGTGCGCGAAGTGCGCATCGACGGTCGCCGACGAGGGCACCTTCGATGCGGTCATCGAGCTCTTCAAGACGCACGGGTCCGACGCGTGGTTCACCACCGACCCCAAGGACTACCTGCCCGCCGGCACCAAGTGCCCTACGTGCGGCTGCACCGACCTCGCGCCCGAGAAGGACATCCTCGACGTGTGGTGGGAGAGCGGCGTGTCGCACACCAGCGTGCTGAAGCACCGCGCGGGGGAGGGCCTGAGGTTCCCCGCCGACATCTACCTCGAAGGCTCCGACCAGCACCGCGGCTGGTTCCAGTCCTCGCTGCTCACCTCGGTGGGCGCCTACGGCGTCGCGCCGTACCGCTCGGTCATGCACTGCGGCTTCACGGTGGACAAGGACGGGCGCAAGATGTCGAAGTCGCTCGGCAACGGCATCGACCCCGTCGAAATGTGCGACAAGTTCGGCGCCGACGTGCTGCGCCTGTGGGTGTCGAGCGTGGACTACTCGCAGGACGTCGGCATATACGAAGATGTCCTCAAGCAGGTCTCCGACGCCTACCGGCGCATCCGCAACACGTTCCGCTTCCTCCTGGGCAACCTGGACGACTTCGACGAGGCGCGCGATGCCGTGGCGTCCTGGGACGACCTCGAGCCCGTCGACCGCTACATGCTGGCCAAGACGGCCGCGCTGCTCGCCGACGTGGAGGCCGCCTACGACGCGCTGCGCTTCAACGGCGTCTACCGCGCCGTCTACGACTTCGCGAACGACCTCTCGTCGGTCTACATGGACGTGACGAAGGACCGCCTCTACTCCGAGGCGCCCGCGTCGAGGCGCCGCCGCGCCGTGCAGACGGTGCTCATGAACGTGCTGGAGGTGCTGGTGCGCGTGATGGCGCCCATCCTCTCGTTCACCTGCGACGAGGTGTGGGAGTGCTACCCGCCGGCGTCCCGAGGCGTCGCGGGGCGCCCCGACAGCGTGCAGCTCGCCGGCTGGCCGCGCGCGGCCGACTTCGTGCCGTCGTTCTCCGCGGACGACGCCGAGCAGGCGCTGCGCGCGTTCGCGCCCGCGATCGAGGCGCGCGAGGCCGTCACCAAGGCGCTCGAGGAGGCGCGTGCGGCCAAGGCCATCAACAAGAGCCAGGAGGCATCCATCGCCCTGACGGCGCCGGCCGACGCCCTGCCGGCGCTCGAAGCCGTCGGATGCGAGGCGCTGGCCGACCTGTTCATCGTCGCCGACGTGGCCGTCTCCGAAGGGGACGGGTATGCGGCGACGGTCTCCCCGGCGGCGGGCGCCAAGTGCGAGCGCTGCTGGAACTACCGCGAGCTGGGCGTGGCCGACGGCCACCCCGACGTCTGCGCGAGGTGCGCGGAGGTCCTGGATGGCGCAGCGCGCTAGCCGCCGTGCGCACGCGAGGAGGCGCAACGCCGTAATCTTCGCGGCCATCGTCGTCGCATGGCTGGCCGCCGACCAGGCGACCAAGGCCTTCTTCGAAAGGTTCGAACTGGGCTCCGTCATCGCGGGGCCCTTCTTCGGCGTGTTCGACCTGGTGCTCGTCCACAACACCGGCGCCGCGTGGGGCATGTTCGGCGGCATGACCGCCGCGCTGGGCGTGCTGTCCCTTGCGGTGTGCGCGCTTGCGGCCGTCTACCTGTTCGTCTTCGCGCCGGACTCCTCGCCGCTTGCCGCCGTGGGCCTCTCGCTCGTCGTGGCGGGCGGCATAGGCAACGCCATCGACCGGTTCGCGCATACGTACGTCATCGACTTCATCAGGCCGGTGTTCATCGACTTCCCGGTGTTCAACGTGGCGGATGTCGGAGTCACCTGCGGATGCGTGCTCTTCATCGCCTCGCTCGCCGTCGAATGGGCGCGGCAGGGGCGCGAGGGCTGACATGGGCAGAAGCGTTTGCAACGTCGTGGGACGCGAGGACGCAGGCGTGCGCGTGGACGCGTTCTGCGCCGGGCTCGGGCTGTACGCCAGCCGCTCCGCCGCCGTGCGCGCCATCGAGGACGGCATGGTGCTCGTCAACGGCGACGCCGTGCAGAAGAGGTGCGCGCTCAAGGCGGGCGACGCGGTCGTCTGCGAGCTGTTCGACGACGCGGTGCGCACGCCCCTGACAGGCGAGCCCATCCCGCTCGACGTGCGCTACGAGGACGACGACATCGTCGTGATATCCAAGCAGGCTGGGCTCATCTGCCACCCCGCGAACGAGCACCGCGACGGCACGCTGGTCAACGCGCTCATTCACCGCTACGGAGCCGACGGGCTCTGCAACGTGCAGGGCGAGGCCGACCGCCTCGGCATCGTACACCGCCTCGACGGCGACACCAGCGGCCTCATGATGGTCGCCCGGACCGACCTTGCCGGGCAGCTGCTGATGGACGCCATTGGCCGCAAGGAGGTCGACCGGCGCTACCTCGCGCTCGTGCATGGCGTCATCCGTCCCGACACGGGGCTCATCGACGCTCCCATCGAGCGCAGCCGCGCCGCCCGCACGCGCATGGCGGTGGGCGACGGGCCGTCCGCGCGCGACGCCATCACCACGTTCGCGGTGCTCGACCGCTTCGAGGGCGACGGCGCTGACGACGGCTACACGCTGGTGGAGTGCAAGCTCTACACCGGACGCACGCACCAGATACGCGTCCACATGCAGTACATCAAGCATCCCATCGTGGGCGACCCCGCCTACAATGCGCACGGCCCCAAGGACGCGAGGGCGCAGCTGGGGCTCGCGCGCCAGTTCCTGCATTCGTACAAGCTCGGCTTCGGCCATCCGCTGACGGGCGAGGAGATGTCGTTCGAGGACGGGCTGCCCGGCGATCTGGCGGGGGCCTTGGAATCGATAGCGGCGAGGAAGGCGTGACCATGGCGAAGAAGGTGCTGCTCGGGGTGAGCGGATGCATCGCGGCGTACAAGGCCTGCGAGATTGTGCGCGGGCTCCAGAAGGCGGGCTGCGAGGTGCAGGTCGTCATGACCGAGAACGCCACCGAGTTCGTCGGGCCGCACACGTTCTCGGCGCTTTGCGGCAGCGCGGCGCTCGTGGACGGCTTCGCGGACCCGTCGGACGCCATACCGCACATACGCCTGGCCGAGGAGTGCGACCTGTTCCTCGTGGCGCCGTGCACCGCCAACGTCGCGGCGAAGATCGCGGCGGGCGTCGCGGACGACCTGCTCACCACGTGCGCGCTGGCGGCCCACGACAGGCTCGCCGTCGCCCCCGCCATGAACGTCCGCATGTACGAGTCCCCCGCGACGCAGAAAAACCTTGCCACGCTGCAGGAGAGGGGGGCGTCCGTGATCGAGCCAGGAAGCGGATACCTCGCCTGCGGGGACGTCGGCCGCGGCCGGCTGGCTCCCGTCGACGACGTCGTGCGCGCAACGCTTGCGCTGCTGGGCGAGGGGCGCGCATCGCTCCCGCTCGCGGGCATGGGCGTGCTCGTCACCGCCGGCCCTACCGTGGAATGGGTCGACCCGGTGCGCTTTCTGTCGAACCCCTCCACCGGGAAGATGGGCTACGCCGTCGCCGAGGAGGCGCGCGACCGCGGCGCCGACGTGGTGCTGGTGAGCGGCCCAGTCGGGCTTCCCGAGCCCCACGGCGTGCGCGTCGTGCACGTGGAGACGGCCGCCGAG
>CAJUSL010000037.1:0-427 GCA_910589135.1 uncultured Eggerthellaceae bacterium | reverse complement strand
GTGTTCGCCGCGGCCGTGTCCGACTTCCGGCCCAAGGAGCGCTCCTCCCGCAAGCTAAAGAAGTCCGCCGGCGCGGAAGGCCTCGCCTGCATCGAGATGGTCGAGAACCCCGACGTGCTCGCGACGGTCGCGGCAGGGAAGCGTCCGGGGCAGTTCGTCGTGGGCTTCGCGGCCGAGACCGAGGACGTGGTGCGAAACGCGCGGAAGAAGCTCGCCGCCAAGGGCGCGGACATGGTCGTCGCCAACCAGGTGGGCGCAGGCCTCGGCTTCGGCGCCGACGGCGAGCAGGCGTTCCTCGTCACCGCGGGCGGCACGGTGGAGCTCCCGTTCCTTGCGAAACGCGAGCTCGCCGCAAAGATTCTCGACGCGGCTTGCGACAATTTCAAGGTGTGCTAATATGTTCTAGCCCAATCGGGCACCTCGATGG
>CAJUSL010000036.1:16668-19056 GCA_910589135.1 uncultured Eggerthellaceae bacterium | reverse complement strand
CTCGTCATCGGGTCTGGCCCCATCGTCATCGGCCAGGCCTGCGAGTTCGACTACTCCGGCGCCCAGGCCTGCAAGGTGCTCAAGGAGGACGGCTACCGCGTGGTGCTCGTCAACTCCAACCCGGCCACCATCATGACCGACCCGGGGCTGGCCGACGCCACCTACGTCGAGCCCATCACGGCAGAGTTCGTGCGGAAGGTCATCGAGCGCGAGCGCCCCGACGCCATCCTTCCCACGCTGGGCGGCCAGACCGGCCTCAACACGGCCGTCGAGCTTGCGAAGTCGGGCGTGCTCGACGAGTTCGGCGTCGAGATGATCGGCTGCGACCTCGCTGCCATCGAGCGCGGCGAGGACCGCAAGCTGTTCAACGAGTGCATGGCCGAGCTCGGCATCGAGACGGCCCGCAGCGGCTACGCGTATTCCGTGGCCGACGCCGAGGCCATCGTCGCCGACATCGGCTACCCGGTCGTGCTGCGGCCCTCCTTCACGCTGGGCGGATCGGGCGGCGGCATCGCCCACGACGTGGACGAGCTGCGCTCCATCGTCGCGCAGGGCATCGAGCTCTCGCCGGCCGGGGAGGTGCTAGTGGAGGAGTCCATCGAAGGGTGGAAGGAGTTCGAGATGGAGGTGATGCGCGACGCCGCAGGCAACGGCATCATCATCTGCTCCATCGAGAACCTCGACCCCATGGGCGTGCACACCGGCGACTCCATCACGGTGGCCCCCGCGCAGACGCTCTCCGACGTGGAGTACCAGCGCATGCGCGTGGCGTCGCTTGCCGTGCTCGAGAAGATCGGCGTCGAGACCGGCGGCTCCAACGTGCAGTTCGCCGTCAACCCGACAGACGGGCGCATGGTCATCATCGAGATGAACCCGCGCGTCTCGCGCTCCTCGGCGCTTGCGTCCAAGGCGACGGGCTTTCCCATAGCCAAGGCCGCCGCGCGCCTTGCCGTGGGCTACACCCTCGACGAGATCGTCAACGACATCACGCGCGCAACCCCGGCCTGCTTCGAGCCCTCCATCGACTACTGCGTGGTCAAGGTGCCGCGCTTCGCGTTCGAGAAGTTCCAGGGCACCGACGACACGCTTTCCACCCGCATGAAGGCCGTCGGCGAGGTCATGGCCATCGGGCGCACCTTCGAGGAGGCGCTCGGCAAGGCGCTGCGCTCGCTCGAGAACTCGCGCTGGGGCCTGGGGATCGACTCGCCGCAGGGTCTGCGCTACGAGCGCAGCCAGCTGGTCGAGCTGGTGCGCCGCCCCACCGCCGAGCGCGTGTTCTACCTGGCCGATGCGCTCGCGGCCGGCATGTCGTGCGAGGAGGTGTGCGAGCTGACGGGCATCGACGCGTTCTTCATCAGCCGCATCGCCGACATGGTCGCGGTGCAGAAGGCGCTCAAGGGCAGAAGCCTCGACGAGCTCGACCACGACGCGCTGCTCGTCGCGAAGCGCTACGGCGTATCCGACGTGCAGATCGCGTTCCTCACCGGCTCCGACGAGCTTGCGGTGCGCGCGCGCCGCAAGGAGCTCGGCGTGGTGCCGGCCTTCAAGACGGTGGACACGTGCGCGGCCGAGTTCTCCAGCGAGACCGAATACCACTACAAGACCTACGACGCCGCCGAAAGCGAGGTCAAGCCCAAGACGAAGCCGCGCGCAATGATCCTGGGCGCGGGCCCCAACCGCATCGGGCAGGGCATCGAGTTCGACTACTGCTGCGTTCATGCCAGCTACGCGCTCGCCTCCATCGGCTACGAGACCATCATGGTCAACTGCAACCCCGAGACGGTCTCCACCGACTACGACACCTCCGACAAGCTGTACTTCGAGCCGCTGACCTACGAGGACGTCATGGACATCATCGACGTGGAGGACGTCGACGGCGTCATCGTGACGCTGGGCGGCCAGACGCCGCTGAAGCTCGCGCGCCCGCTCGAGGCGGCCGGCGTGAACATCATGGGGACCTCGCCGGAGTCCATCGACCTGGCCGAGGACCGCGACCGCTTCTCGGCCATCCTCGACGAGATGCTCATCCCGTACCCGGCGGCCGGCATGGCGAACACCTTCGAAGAGGCCTGCCAGGTGGCCGACCGCATCGGCTTCCCGCTGCTCGTGCGCCCCAGCTACGTGCTGGGGGGCCGCGGCATGGCCATCGTCTACGACGCGGCGCAGCTCGAGAAGTACATGACCGAGGCCGCGCGCATCTCGCCCGACCATCCCATCTACCTCGACCGCTTCCTCGAGGGCGCGGTCGAGCTCGACCTGGACGCGCTTTGCGACGGCGAGGAGGTCTACGTCGGCGGCATCCTCGAGCACATCGAGATGGCGGGCATCCATTCGGGCGACTCGGCCTGCTGCATCCCGCCGTTCGCGTTGTCCGACGCCATGCAGGAC
>CAJUSL010000036.1:4609-16658 GCA_910589135.1 uncultured Eggerthellaceae bacterium | reverse complement strand
GCGCCAGATCGCGCGCGAGCTCGCGCTCAAGCTGGGCGTCAAGGGCCTCATCAACATCCAGTTCGCCATCAAGGACAGCGTCGTGTACGTCATCGAGGCGAACCCTCGCGCCAGCCGCACCGTCCCGTTCGTGTCGAAGGCGACCGGCGTGCCTCTGGCGAAGCTGGCGGCCATGATCATGGCGGGGCGCACCATCGCCTCGTTCGGCCTTCCCGCCGACGACCGCCGCGCCGACTACTACTGCGTGAAGGAGGCCGTCATGCCGTGGGGCCGCTTCCCGGGTGCTGACGTGATCTTGGGCCCTGAGATGAAGTCGACCGGCGAGGTCATGGGCATCGCCGGCAACTTCCCGGCCGCCTACATCAAGACGCAGCTGGCCATCGACTACAGCGTGCCCGACTCCGGCGCGGCGTTCATCTCGGTGAACGACCGCGACAAGCGCCCGCTGATCCCCATCGCGCGCGACATCGAGCGGCTCGGGTTCGCCATCGTGGCCACGAGCGGCACCTGCAAGGCGCTCAGGGCCTCGGGGATCGAATGCACCGAGATCGGCAAGATCCACGAGCACGGCGAGAGCATCCTCGACGCCATCGCCGACGGGCGCATCTCGCTGATGATCAACACGCCGATGGGCAGCGTGACGCGCGACGACGGCTACGACATGCGCGCCGCGGCCGTGCGCCACGGCATCACGTACGTGACCACGCTGGCGGCGGCGCAGGCGCTCGTCGCGGGCATGGACTTCATGAAGCGCGGCAGCCTCGACGTCGTGGCCCTGCAGGATTTGCCGCAGTGGGAAGAGGAAGTGGCCTAGGATGGCGCGCGCGAACGAATGCGCATCTTGCGCTTCCGACGGCGTCAGGCAGGCCGTCCACGATGCCCGCGTGGTCCGCAACGACCGCATGACGGATGCGCTCTACGTCATGGAGCTCGAGGTGGATGCGCCCGACGTGCCGGCTGCGGCCGCGCCCGCCCTGGCGGCGGCCATACGGCCGGGCCAGTTCGTGCACATGAGCATCCCGACGCTTCCGTCGCACATCCTGCGCCGGCCGTTCTCCGTCTATGCGGCCAACGCCGCCACCGGCCGCATCGAGGTCCTGTACCAGAAGGTGGGGCAGGGAACCGCCGAGATGGCGCGCTGGAAGCCGGGGCAGGCATGCGACATGATCGGCCCGATAGGCCGCGGCTGGCAGGTGCCCGAGGGCGCCACGCATGCGCTCCTCGTGGGCGGAGGGGTCGGCGCGGCGCCGCTGTTCATGCTCTGCGAGGAGCTCGTCGGGCGCGGCGTCGAGACGGACGTGGTGCTCGGTGCCTCGACCAAGGACGCGCTCGTGTGCCGCGAGCGCTACGCGCTCGCGTGCGGATGCGCCCCGTCGTGCTCGACCGACGACGGCACGTTCGGGCGCGAGGGCTTCTGCACGCCCTTGGTGGAGGAGGCCGTGGCCGCATCCGTCGCGGCGGGCAACCCGTACGACTACGCCGCGGTGTGCGGCCCCGAGCCCTTGATGAGGGCGGCGTCGGCGACGATGGCGGACGCAGGCATCACCTGCGAGGTGTCGATGGAGAAGCGCATGGCGTGCGGGGTGGGTGCCTGCCTCTCGTGCGTCGTCGACACCGTGGAGGGAAGGCGGCGCGCGTGCGTTGACGGCCCCGTCTTCGACGCGAGGAAGGTGGTGTGGCGATGACCGGGCCGAAGCTGGCGGTGAACCTCGGCGGGCTTGCCATGAAGAACCCCGTCACCACGGCGTCGGGAACGTTCGCCGCAGGCCGCGAGTACGACCAGTTCTACGACGTCGCGCGGCTGGGGGCCGTCACCACCAAGGGCGTGTCGCTCGACGGCTGGCCGGGCAACGACTCCCCGCGCATCGCCGAGACGCCCTCGGGGATGCTCAACTCCATCGGGCTGCAGAACCCGGGCGTCAAGCACCTCGTCGAGCACGACCTGGCATGGCTTTCCGAGAAGGCGCTCGCAGGCGAGCCCGTCCCTGTCATCGTGAACGTGTCGGGCCACGGCTTCGACGAATACGTCCAGGTGATCGAGGCGCTCGAAGAGGCGCCGGTGGACGCCTACGAGGTGAACATCTCGTGCCCGAATGTGGACGCGGGCGGCATGACGATAGGCTGCCACGTTCCTTCCGTCGAGGAAGTGGTGAGGCGCTGCCGCGCGGCAACCAGGCGTCCGCTCATCGTGAAGCTGACCCCCAACGTCACCGACATCGCCGAGATCGCGCGCGCGGCCGAGGCATCGGGAGCCGACGCGGTGTCGCTGATCAACACGCTTTTGGGCATGGCGGTCGACGCGAAGCGCCGCCGCCCGAAGCTGGCGCGCGTGGTCGGCGGCCTTTCCGGCCCGGCGGTCAAGCCGGTGGCGCTGCGCATGGTGTGGCAGTGCCACAATGCCGTCGGCATCCCCATCCTCGGGATGGGCGGCATCTGCACCGGCGAGGACGCCGTCGAGTTCATGCTGTGCGGCGCGACCGCGGTCGCCGTCGG
This sequence comes from uncultured Eggerthellaceae bacterium, assembly GCA_910589135.1. GTDB lineage: Bacteria > Actinomycetota > Coriobacteriia > Coriobacteriales > Eggerthellaceae > MGBC163016. Next base: position 14,165 of record CAJUSL010000036.1, on the reverse strand, counting down.
CACGGCCAACTTCATGGACCCGCTGGCCGCCGCCAGGGTGGTCGACGGGATCGCCGCCTACTGCGAGGAGCAGGGGGTAGACGACGTGAACGAGTTGATAGGAGCACTCGAATGCTAAGCAGGTTCGACGAAACGCCCCGCCGCGAGCGCGTCATCATCGCGCTCGACTGCGAGGCCGACAAGGCGCTTTCCATCGCCTACCAGCTCGCCGGCGAGGCGACGTGGGCGAAGATAGGCATGACCCTCTACTACGCCTACGGAACCGACCTCGTGCGCATGCTGAAGGCGCGCGGGTACAAGGTGTTCCTCGACCTCAAGTTCCACGACATCCCGCACCAGGTGGAAGGCGCGGCGCGCTCCGCCGCCGCCACCGGCGCCGACATGCTGACCATGCACACCGTGGGCGGCCGCGACATGATGGAGGCGGCCCAGCGGGGCGCCATCGCAGGGGCGGCCGAGGCGGGCGCCGACGTCCCCGCGACGCTCGGCATCACCGTGCTGACGTCCATGTCGCAGGACACCTTGCACCAGGTGGGCGTCGAGCGCCCGGTCGAATCGCAGGTGCTCGCCATGGCTTCCCTTGCCAGCGAGTCGGGCATATCGGGCGTCGTGGCGTCCCCGCGCGAGGCGCGGCCGCTGCGCGAGCTTCTGGGGCCGGACGCCTTCATCGTCACCCCCGGCGTGCGTCCGCAGGGCGCCGCCATGGGCGACCAGACGCGCGTCGCCACCCCGAAGGACGCCTTCGACGCCGGCGCCTCGCACATCGTGGTGGGCCGCCCCATCACCGACGCGCCCGACCCCATCGCAGCATTCAGGCGGATTGCGGACGGGTTGGGGGACTAGCCATGGGAAAGGGACGCCTGTTCGTCGTCTCCGGGCCCTCGGGCGTGGGGAAGGGCACGGTCATCGCGCGCATCATGGAGGCCGACCCCGCCATCTGGAAGTCCGTGTCGGCGACCACGCGCGCTCCGCGCGCGGGCGAGGCCGACGGGGTGGACTACTACTTCGTCGAGCGCAGCGACTTCGAGCGCACCGCCTCGGGGGGAGGCTTCCTGGAATGGGCCGAGTACTCGGGGAACCTGTACGGCACGCCGGTGGCGTCGGTGCAGGCGCACCTCGACGCGGGCGAGAACGTCGTCCTCGAGATCGAGGTGCAGGGGGCGATGCAGGTCAGGAAGTCCGCTCCCGAGGCCGTGCTGCTGTTCGTCGCGCCGCCCTCCATGGAGGAGCTCGAACGGCGGCTGCGCGGCCGCGGTTCCGAGAGCGAGGATTCCGTCCGCGCCCGGATGGACGCCGCGCGTGTGGAACTGTCGCACGAAATGGAGTATGATTACGTATTCGTGAACGACGACATCGACGTCACCGTCGAGGAAATGCTGGCATGCATCGGCAACGCCGGCGCACAGTCACAGGAGACCACCATATGAGCATAATCAAGCCCGACATCGACGTGCTGCTGGAAGACTGCGAGAACGACCGCTTCCTTCTGTGCACCGTCGCTTCGAAGCGCGCCCACGACATCAACGACATGATGTCCGGCCAGCGCGACCGCGCCATCCAGCTGGAGACCGCGGTCGAGATCGCCACGGCTGCCAACGTCAAGCCGCTTTCGATGGCCTTCGAGGAGATCGCCCGCGACGACATCTCCTTCGACCGGTCGTCCATCGACCTCACCAAGGGCCAGGAATAGCCTGCATCCGGGTAACATGGCCGACTACCAGCGGGTTCTGCTCGTCCACTATCACGAGATAGGGCTCAAAGGACACAACCGATCAACCTTCGAGAAGCGTCTCCAGAGGAATCTGGAGACGCTTCTCGACGCTTACCCGATCGCCGCCATCCATCGGATATCGGGCCGCCTCGTCGCGTTTTTGCGCGAGGGCACCGACGCGCAGACGGCGCTCGATTGCGCATCGTTCGCGGCCCGCGTGCCCGGCGTCGCGCGCGTGTCCACCGGCTACAAGACGCCGCGCGAGATCGGCGACATCGAGCAGGCGGCGCTCCTTGCGCTCGCCGACGCGCTGCCGTTTGAGACCTTCAAGGTGCAGGCCCGGCGTGCACACACCGATTTCCCCATCTGTTCCATGGACATGAACCGCCGGGTGGGCGCCGTGCTCTGCAAGGCATTCCCCGACAAGGCGGTCAAGATGAAGGAACCCGACGTGCAGGTGGGCGTCGAGGTGGTGCAGAACGCCGCCTACGTCTACGCATTCAGCATGCGCGGCATCGGCGGCCTGCCCGTGGGCGCCTCGGGCAAGGTCTGCTGCCTGCTGTCCTCCGGGATCGACTCGCCGGTGGCAACCTGGCGCATGGCGCGCCGCGGCGCCCGCTGCATAGGCGTGCACTTCTCGGGACGCCCCGAGACCTCCGACGCATCGGAGTACCTCGTGCGCGACATCGGCGACGTGCTCGACCGCACGGGCTGCATCTCGAAGATATACACCATCGCGCTGGGAAGCTGCCAGCGCGAGATATCGCTGTATGCACCGCCTCCCTTGCGCGTCATCCTCTACCGGCGCCTGATGATGAAGGCCGCCCAGGCCATCTCCGTCCGCGAAGGCTGCGGCGCGCTCGTGACCGGCGAGTCGCTCGGCCAGGTGGCCTCGCAGACGCTCGACAACATCCGCTGCACCGACGCGGCGGTCGACCTGCCTGTGTTCCGGCCGCTGATCGGCACCGACAAGCAGGACATCATCGAGGAGGCCCAGCGCCTGGGCACGTTCGAGCTGTCCACGCAGGACGCCCCCGACTGCTGCACCCTGTTCATGCCCCGCGCCCCCGAGACGCACGCGAAGCTTCCCGCCGTGCTCGAGGCGGAGGCGCGGTTCCCGGTGGACGAGTGGGTGCGCGAGCTCGCCGAGTCCGCAGACGTGCACGTGTTCGGCGCGCGCAAGGACGCCGTGCGGCGCTAAATGGCGCATAGGCGCGCCTCGGTCTGTTTCATTTCCCTTTAGGTCTGCGTTAGATTCCGTTCCGTGCTTCCCATGAACGGTTCGGCGATCGCAGCTGTCCCGGTTTCGGTCGAGGCATGTCCTCGCGACGGGTCCGCGCAATCCAGCGTTCGAACGGCGCGGCTAACCTTGCATGGCAAGCGCGATGCAAAGGAGGCGGCATGTCGTTTCAGGACTATTCCGAATCGTTGAAGGGAAGGATGAGGCTGGGAAGCGTCAACGCGAAGGCTCTCGCCGGGGCCGTCGTGCTGCTGCTTGCCGCCGGTATCGTCGCCGCCGTCAACGTGGCGGGGGCCGCCGAGCGGGAGCCGCTGGACATCCAGAGGGCCGACGCGGCGCAGGAGGCCGCAGAAGGCGAGACGCCGGAAGCTGTGCCTGCCCTCATATGCGTGCACGTCGACGGGTGCGTGGCGAGGCCGGGCATCGTGTATGTGGAGGAGGGCTCGCGCGTGGCGGACGCCGTCGAGGCGGCCGGCGGCATGACGGCCGAGGCGTCGTCTGCCGGTATGAACCTGGCGCGCGTGCTCGCGGACGGCGAGCAGGTGCTGGTGCAGGGCGCAGCGGCCGCGAGCGCCGCAGCGCAGGATGCGTCCGGGACGTCTGCCGCCGGGGCGTCGGCCACGTCTCCGGCCGCTTCTTCCGGCAAGGTGAACATCAACACGGCCACGGCGGCCGACCTGCAGGCCTTGAGCGGCATCGGCCCGTCGAAGGCGCAGAAGATCGTCGACCACCGCGAAGCGTCGGGCCCCTTCAAGTCCGTCGACGGCCTGCTCGACGTGAGCGGCATCGGGGAGAAGACGCTCGAGTCCATCCGGGACCAAGTGTGCGTCTGAAGGCGCACAGGGTGCTTGCGCCGACGTTGCGCGGGCACTGCATGGGCGGCGGCCGGCCATGAAGCGCATGCCCTTCGATTTGGGGAAGGCGTTCTCCGACGACCTGTCGCGAGGCGCGGCCGACGACGCCCCCGCAAAGCCGGGCATACCTTTCCTGCTGCCCTGCGCGCTGCTTTTGTGGGCGGCCGCGGCCGCCGCGTATGCGGGTTTGGAGGGCGCGGGCGCCCGGCAGGCGATGCAGGTCGCGCTCGCACTCGGGGGCGCCTGCGCGTTGGCGGTCGCCGTCGCCGCGGCAGCTCGGCGGAGAGGCGCCGTGCTCGCCGCGTTCCTGGTGGCGGGCTCGGCGCTCGGGGCTTCCGCGTCGTGCGCGTACCATGCGGCGGCCGAGGACGTCCCGGACGGGCGGCAGCGGGTGGAGCTGGAGCTCGCGTCCGACGAGCGCGCGACGGCGTTCGGCGCGTACTGCAGCGCGCGCTTCACGACGGAAGACGGGCGCTCGGGGAAGGCGACCGTCTTCTTCGACGAGCCCACGGGGCTGCTCGCCGGCTGCCGCCTTGCCTGCGAGGCGTCCTTCTCGCCGATGTCGGACGACTACCGCTCGCGGAGCTACTATTCGGGCGAGACGGCGCAGCTCGACGCGGGCGATTCCTCCCTTCTGCCCCTCGCCGCGCCCTTGCAGGCCGTCTGCGACGTGCGCCGCTCGGCGATCGACCTCATCGCCCGCCACGGCGGCGACCAGGCGGGCGTGCTGCAGGCGCTTGTCTGCGGATACCGCGGGACCATACAGGAAGACGGCGTCTACGAGGCGTTCAAGGCGTGCGGGCTCGCCCACGTGGTGGCCGTGTCGGGGGCGCACCTGGCGATCGTGACGATGGTCTTCGGCTGGGCGCTGCGCCGCCTGCGGGCGCCTCGCGTGGCCACGCTGGCCGCAAGCGTCGCGTTCGTGGGCGCCTACCTCGTGTTCGCCGGCGTGCCGGTGTCCGCCGTGCGGGCGGCCGTCATGGTGGTGATGTCGCTCGTCGCGGGAGTGGCGGGGCGCAGGAACGCCACGGCGAACTCACTGGCGGTATGCATGGTCGCGTTCCTGGTGAGCGACCCTTCGTCGTGCGTGTCGGTGTCGCTGTTCCTCTCGGCCGCGTCCACGCTCGGCATCGTGCTGTTCGCGTCGCTCGTGTCCTCGTGGCTGGGCGCGCTGCCGTCCGCCCTGCGTGCCTCCGTCGCCGAGCCCGTGGGCCTCACGCTGTCCTCGAACCTGCTCACCATGCCGTTCTCGGCCGCCGCGTTCGGCATGGTGCCCGTCCTGTCGGTCCCGGCGAACGTCGTGGCGACGCCCCTGTTCACGGCGGGCTGCGTGTGCGGACTCGTCTGCACGCTCGCCGGCTGCGCGTTCCCGGCCGTGGCGGCGCCGGCCATAGGCCTCGCCTCCCTGGCGGCCTTTCCGCTGCAGGCGTTCGTGTCGTGGGCGTCCTTGCTTCCGTTCGCCTGCGTCGAGGTCGAGCTCCCTGCCGCGGCGATGCTGGCGCTGTCGGCTGCAGGGGCCTGCGCGCTCTGGCTTGCGTGGCCGCGGGTGAGGACGGCTGCGTTCGGGGGAGCCCTGGCCGCCGGCCTCTTCGCGTACGTGCTGCTCGCATTCTGCATGCCTGCGCCCGCGGGCGACGCGATCGTGATGCTCGACGTGGGGCAGGGCGATGCGCTGCTCGTGCGCAGCGAGGGCAGGACGCTGCTCGTCGACACCGGCAACGAGGACCGCAGGCTGCGCGACGCTCTCGCTCGGGAGGGCGTGCGGCGCCTGGACGCCGTCGCCGTCACGCATCCGGACGCCGACCACTGCGCGAGCCTGGCGTCGCTTGCGGGCTATGCGGACATCGGGTCGTTCGCGTGCGCTGCCTCGTTGCTCGAATGCGGCTGCGCGAAGTGCGAAGGGCTCGTCGGCGAGGCCGAGGCCATCGTGGGGGAGGGCAACATGGTGGGCCTGCGCGTGGGCGACGTGCTTTCCGTCGGCAGGTTCCGGCTGGAGGTCGTGTGGCCCTCCGCCTACGAGGACGAGGGCGGCAACGCGGACAGCCTGTGCCTGTTGGCGCGCGTCGACTGCGACGGCGACGGCCGCATCGACGGCCGGGCGCTGCTCACCGGCGACGCCGAGCGCGACCAGCTCGACGCCATGCTCGAGGCGGGCCTGCTGGAGGACGTCGACGTGCTCAAGGTGGGGCATCACGGGTCGAAGGCCGCCCTGAGCGAGGAGGCGCTTTCCGCCCTCGCGCCCGAGGCCGCCCTCGTCAGCTGCGGGGCCGGCAACCGCTACGGGCATCCGGCGCCGGACACGCTGGCGATGCTGGAGGCGGCGGGCGCGCTCGCCTTCAGGACCGACGAGCGCGGCACCGTCACGGCGTCCTTCGCCCGAGACGGCGTGACGGTTTCCGCCCAAAGCAAGTAGAATAGGGGCATGGCAGAAAAGGAAAGCATACAGTTCCTCCCCGTCTACCTGGTGAACGGGGAGGACCATCTGAAGCGCAACGTCGCGCTCGGCAGGCTCAAGGCCCGCCTCGAGAAGATGGGCGACCTGTCGTTCAACTCCGACAGGTTCGAAGGCCCCTCCGCGGACGGCACGGCCATCACGGCCGCCTGCCAGACGATGCCCTTCGCCAGCGAGAAGCGGCTCGTCGTGGTCAACGACGCCGACAAGCTGCCGAAGGCCGCGCAGAAGGAGGTCGCCGAATACGCGAAGGCGCCGTGCGAGACCACCGTGCTCGTGCTGGTCGCCGACAAGCTCGCCAAGAACACGGCGCTGTACAAGGCCGTCGCAGCGGTCGGGAAACAGTCCGTCATCGACTGCACGCCTCCGCAGAAGCGCGACCTTCCCAACCAGGTGCGGGCCATGGCGCCCTCGCACGGCATCACCATCACGCCGAAGGCGGCGCAGCTGCTCGTCGAGCTGGCGGGGGAGGACACGGTGCACCTCGACGAGGAGCTGAAGAAGCTCGCGCTGGCGTGCGCCGGCAAGGACTCCGTGAACGACGCGGACGTGCGCGCGCACGTCGCACGCATCAACGAGGCGAAGCCGTGGCAGTTCGTCGACGCGTTCTCCGCCCGCGACGTGCGCGAATGCATGCGGCTGCTCGCGCTGATGCCGTCCGCGTCGCCCCATGCCCTGCTCAGGCAGTGCGTCACGCGCGTGCGCGAGCTCATGTGCGCGCGCAGCATGTCGGGCGAGGCGAACCCTCAGCGCGCTCTCGCCGTCGAACTCGGCCTGCAGGACTGGCGCGTCAAGAACCACATCGGCTGGTCGCGCCGCTTCAGCGACCGCGAGCTCCAGGACGCCCTGCGCTCGTCTTTGGAATGCGAGCGCAAAATGAAAGGCGGCTCCGATCCGGAAGCCGCCTTCTTGGACTGGGTTCTGCTCGTAGCGGGCAGGTAGGCTACTCGGCGGCCTCCTCCTGGGCCTCCGCGGAAGGCTCCTCGGCGCTGCCCTGGGCGTCGGTGGACTCGGGGTCGGCCGCCGCCCCTGCGTCGGCTGCGGCCTGGGCCTCGGCAGCTGCCTTGGCTTCCGCCTCGGCGGCCTCCTTGGCCTCCTTCTCCTTCTTCTTCTGGGCAGCGGCCTCGAGCTTCTTCTGCTCGGCGCGGCGCTTGTCCTTCTCCTTCTGCGCCGCCTGCATGGCTGCCAGGCGCTCGGCCTTCGCGGCGGCCTTCTTGGAACCCGTCTTCTCCTGCTTCTTGGGCTCGGGCTTGGCGTAGGCCGCGCGGTCGGCGTCGGTGACGACGGTGTTGGCGAGCTTCATGATGCCGCTCTTGCGGTTGGCTGCCTGGTTCTTCTTGATGACGCCCTTCGAGACCGCCTTGTCCATGAGGCGGCAGGCCTTGCACGCGGCCTCGAACGCCTCTGCGCCGTTGCCGGCGGCGACGGCGTCCTTCACGCGGCGGGTGGCCGTCTTGAGCTCGCTCTTGACGGCGCGGTTGCGCATGCGGGACTTCTCGTTGGTGATGATGCGCTTCTTCTGCGACTTGATGTTTGCCATGGGGCCCTCCTTGGCACGTGGCTTCTTTTCCTCGCGTCCGGGAAACGCAGAGGACGTGGCCTCGAGCCTGCAGGGATGACGGCAATGGGAAGGACGGCGAGACGCCACGGGACGCAGGCATGCGCATGCGCGTCGCCGTGGTCGAGGCAGGCTGGATTTTCATGCCTCTGGCTTCAAGCCGCCAACGAACGCGTCCCATTAACGCAGCCATGTCTGCAGATTCGATAGGCGAAGCCCATCTCCGCTGTCCGTTGGACACAATGCGATAGAATATCACAACATGCATACCGACCCCTCACATATACGCAATTTCTCGATCATCGCGCACATCGACCACGGCAAATCGACGCTTTCGGACCGCATCCTCGAAAGCACCGGCACCGTGGCTGAGCGCGACATGCAGGAGCAGCTGCTCGACACGATGGACATCGAGCGTGAGCGCGGCATCACCATCAAGAGCCAGGCCGTCCGCGTCGACTACGTGTCCGACGACGGCGAGACCTACCAGCTCAATTTGATCGACACGCCGGGCCACGTCGACTTCACCTACGAGGTCAGCCGCTCGCTCGCCGCCTGCGACGGCGCCGTGCTGGTGGTGGACGCCACCCAAGGCGTCGAGGCGCAGACGGTGGCCAACGCCATGCTCGCCATGAACTCCGACCTCGAGATCATCCCGCTCATCAACAAGATCGACCTGCCGGCCGCCGAGCCCGAGCGCGTCCGCGCCGAGATCGAGGACGGGCTGGCCATCCCGGCCGACGACGCCATCCTGGCGAGCGGCAAGACCGGCGAGGGCATCCACGATTTGCTCGAGTCCGTCGTCTACAACATCCCGGCGCCCCAGGGCGACCCCGACGCGCCGCTGCGCGCGCTCATCTTCGACAGCTACTTCGACGCCTACCGCGGCGTGGTCGCGCTCATCCGCGTCATCGACGGTGCCATCGCGAAGGGCGACCGCATCAAGATGATGGCGACGGGCACCTGCACGCTCGTCGAGGAGGTGGGCGCCCGCACGCCCGCCGAATGCGCCCTTCCCAGCCTCGGCATGGGCGAGGTCGGCTACCTGGTCACGGGCCTGAAGGACGTCAGCCAGGTGAAGGTCGGCGACACGGTCACGTCGGCGCAGGGCGGGGCGGACGAGCCTCTGCCCGGCTACCGCGAGGCGAAGCCGATGGTCTACACCGGCCTCTTCCCGATCGACGGCGACCAGTACGAGCCGCTGAAGGAGGCGCTCGAGAAGCTCAGCCTGAACGACCCGGCCCTCGACTGGGAGCCCGAGACCTCGCACGCGCTGGGCTTCGGCTTCCGCGTGGGCTTTCTGGGGCTTCTGCACATGGAGGTCATCAAGGAGCGCCTCGAGCGCGAGTTCGGCCTCGACCTCATCGCCACCGCGCCCAGCGTGGAATACCACGTCTTCAAGCGCAACGGCGAGATGGTGTCGCTGCACTCCCCGCAGGAGATGCCCGACGCCGGCGAGATCGACCATTTGGAGGAGCCCTACCTCAAGGCCAAGGTGCTCATCCCGCCCGACTACGTCGGCGCCGTCATGGACCTCGCGGTCGCGCACCGCGGCACGTTCGTCACGATGAACTACCTGTCGCAGACCACGGTCGAGATGCTGTGGGAGATCCCGCTGTCCGAGCTGATCCTCGACTTCTTCGACAAGCTGAAGTCGAACACGAAGGGCTACGCCAGCCTCGACTACGAGTTCATGGGCTACCAGCGCTCCGATCTGGTGAAGCTCGACATCCTGCTGTCG
>CAJUSL010000036.1:0-4599 GCA_910589135.1 uncultured Eggerthellaceae bacterium | reverse complement strand
CCGAGAAGCTGAAGGACATCATCCCGCGGCAGATGTTCGAGGTGCCCATCCAGGCCGCCGTGGGCGGCCGCGTGCTGGCGCGCCAGACGGTCAAGGCCAAGCGCAAGGACGTGCTGGCCAAGTGCTACGGCGGCGACATCTCGCGCAAGCGCAAGCTGCTCGAGAAGCAGAAGGAAGGCAAGAAGCGCATGAAGGCGCTGGGAAGCGTGGAAGTGCCCCAGGAGGCCTTCATGGCCATCCTCAAGGTCGACGAGTAAGCGACGGAGGTCGAATCATGGAGCAGGGGATGCTGAAGCGGCGGCTTGAAGGCTCGCCCATCGTCTACTACGTCGAGAAGGCCGAAGACGGCGCGCCGTGGGTGCTGCTGATCCATGCGGCCTTCGTCGACCATCGCATGTTCCGCACGCAGTTCGAGGGCTTCCGCGGGCGCTGCAATGTCATCGCCGTGGACGTGCTGGGCCATGGCGGCTCCACTGACGCGGGACGCGGCGACAACCTGGAGTCCATGGCGTCGTGGCTGGACGCCATCCTGCAGGCGGAAGGGGCAAAGGCGGCCCACGTGGTGGGCGTGTCGCTCGGCGGCGTGCTTGCGCAGGACTTCGCGTGCTCCCACCCGGACCGCGTGGCATCTTTGGCGTGCTTCGGCGCCTACGACATAACGCGCCCCGACCCCGAGCTGCTCAAGGAGAACGGGTCGGCCCAGATGGCCATGATGGGTAAGGCCCTGGTGTCCATAAAGTGGTTCGCCGAGGCCAACAAGGCCATCTCGGCCCACACCGAGCAGGCGCAGCGGGAGTTCTACGAGATGAACCTCGACTTCCCCAAGCGCTCGCTTCGCCACCTGTCGGCCCTGGGCAAGCTGGTCGGCAAGCACGAGCCGCGCCCGCGCGCCTACCCGCTGCTCGTCGGCTGCGGCGAGCACGACCTGCCCATGGAGCTGGAGGCCGTGAGGAAGTGGGCCGCCGACGAGGGCGGCTGCGAGACGCTGGTCGTGGAAGGCGCGGGCCACTGCGCCAACATGGACGCGCCCGAGCGCTTCAACGACGCGCTGGCGCGGTTCTGGGGACTGTCCTAGCAGGAAGCCCCGCCGAACGGGTCCCGAACGCTGCCGCGCCCCGCCCGGCGCATGCGAACTGGTATCATGGCATTCATGAAGAAACACGAGGAATACGACTGGCTGAACGACCCTTTTGACGAGAAGAAGGCGGCCGAGGAGCTGCAGCAGGCCCAGATGTCGGGCTGCTCGCGGCTGGGCGTTTTGGTGGCGCTGCTGCTGGTCGTGGTCTTGGTGGTCGTCGTGGCCGTGGTGGCCTGTGGGGCCTTCTCCCTGGGTAGCGGCCTGGGGAGATAGGCTGCCTTGGACGGCCTGTTCGACGGATGCAAGGTGCTGCTGGCGCCCATGGCGGGCGTGAGCGACGTTGCCTTCCGCGCCCTCTGCCTCGAGCAAGGGGCCGACCTGGGCTACACCGAGATGGTGTCGGCCAAGGGCCTCTCCTACGCAAACGAGAAGACGCGCCACCTGCTGGCGCTGGCCGAGGGCGAGCGCCGCGTGGCGGTGCAGCTGTTCGGACACGAGCCCGACGTCATGGCGGCCCAGGCGGCCTGGGTGGAAGACGAGATGGGCTGCGCGCTGGCGTATGTGGACATCAATATGGGCTGCCCGGCTCGCAAGATCGTGAGCAGGGGCGACGGGTCGGCCCTGATGAAGGACCCCGGCCTGGCGTCGGCCATCGTGGGTGCCGTGGCGGGCGCGGTGGAGCATCCGGTGACGGTGAAGTTCCGGCGCGGCTGGGCCGAAGGCGACGAGTGCGCGCCGGAGTTCGCGCGGCGCATGGAGGCGGCGGGCGCCGCGGCGGTGACGGTGCACGGGCGCTACGCCCAGCAGCTGTACTGCGGCCGGGCCGACTGGGGCACGATCGCCCGCGTGAAGCAGGCGGTCGCGGTGCCCGTGGTGGGCAACGGCGACGTGCGCTGCGGAGCCGACGCCGTGCGCATGGGGGAGCAGACGGGCTGCGACGCCGTGATGGTGGCCCGGGCCGCCGAGGGCAACCCCTGGGTGTTCGCCAGCGTGCAGGCGGCGCTGGCCGGCAGGCCCGATCCCGCGCCGCCCACGGTGGCCGAGCGCATAGCCATGGCGCGCCGCCATGCGCGGCTGCTGTCCGAGCGCGAGGGGCGCAACATCGTGCGCATGCGCAAGCACGCCGCATGGTACCTGACGGGGCTTCCCGGCGCCGCGGCCGCACGCGGGCGCATCAACGGCTGCATGACGCTGGCCGACTTCGACGCGGTGTTCGACGAGCTGCTGGAAGTGGCCGACGCCCATGGCGCCACGGCAGCGGAAAGGCGGTGAGGCATGCCGCACGACCCCTACAAGGCCCTCTACATCCACCTGCCGTTCTGCGTGAAGCGCTGCGGCTACTGCGACTTCGCCACCGAGGCGGTGCCTGCCGCGTCGCCTGCCATCGACGAGTATGTGGAAGGGCTCGTGCTCGAACTGCGGCGCAAGTCGCGCGAAGGGGAGCTTGGCGCCATCGAGACGGTGTACCTGGGCGGCGGCACGCCCAGCCACGTGGGCGCGGCGAGGCTGACCTCGCTGTTGTACGCGCTTTCCACCGGCATGCACCTGGAGCCCGAGGTGGAGTGCACCATGGAGGCCAACCCCGAGAGCCTGACCGGGCCGCTGGTGCGCGACGTGTGGGCGCTCGGGGTGAACCGGCTCTCGCTGGGCGTGCAGAGCTTCGACGACGAGGTGCTGGCGCTGCTCGGGCGCGCGCACGGCGCCGACGACGCGCTGGCGGCTCTCGAGGCGGCGCGGGAGCGGTTCGACAACGTGAGCGTGGACCTCATGTGCGGCATCCCCGGCCAGAGCGACGAGTCGTTTTCGGCCAGCGTGCAGGCGGCGGTGGCGGCGGGGGCCAAGCACGTGAGCGTGTACCCGCTCACCATCGAGCGCGGCACGCCCTTCGCCAAGGCGGTCAGGCGGGGCAGGCTGCCCGAGCCCGACGACGACGCGGCGGCACGCCACATGCAGATGGCCGCCCGGCTGCTGGGCGAGGCGGGCTTTCGCCGCTACGAGGTGGCGAGCTACGCGCTGCCCGGCTACGAGAGCCGCCACAACACGGCCTACTGGTCGGGAGTGCCCTACCTGGGGCTGGGGGCGAGCGCGGTGACCATGACGCAGAACGGCGACCGGCGCATGCGCGTGCGGGACGGCCGCGTCGAGGACGACCTGGACGCGGCGCAGATGGCCGCCGAGGACCTGATGCTGGCCATGCGCATGGCGCGCGGCGTTCCCAAGGGCCGCGTGGACGCCCTGGGGGAGTGCGGGCTCCTGACGGAAGCGCCTGCGGCCTTCGAGCGCCTGCAGCAGCGCGGGCTCGTGCGCCTCGACGGCGAGGACGGCCGCTGGAAGCCCACCGAGCGCGGCTGGCTCTGCGGCAACGAGCTCTACGGCGAGCTGTTCGACCTGGCCGACTGACGCCTTCTCCGTCCCGATTAGCACTCTTTTGCTCCGGTTGCTAAAATAGAGGGAACCAGGACAGGAGGACCGATGCTTTCAGATCGCAGGCAAAGGATACTGCGCGCGCTCATCGAGGAGTACGTGTCGCACGCCATGCCGGTCGGCTCGAAGACGATAGCCGAGCAGTACGACCTCGGCGTCAGCTCCGCCACGGTCAGAAACGAGCTCTCCGCCCTCGAGGAGGCCGGCTACATCACGCAGCCGCACACCTCGGCAGGGCGCGTTCCGACCGACGCCGGCTATCGCGAGTTCGTCGACGACCTGCTCGCCGAGGACCGGCTTCAGAGCAGCGTGCGCGCTGACATGGCCGCCCGCATGCGCGCCAGCGCCGACGCGCTGGACAACCTCATGCGCCAGGTGTCCGAGGAGCTGACGCGCCTGACGGACTGCCTGTCCATCGTCGGCTGCATGGGCCCCGACTGCGGCGAAGCGGAGGTGGCGCTCGCCCGCAAGGAGCGCCTGGGCCTGAGCTCGCTCATGCGCAAGCCCGAGTTCCAGGAATCGTCCTCGCTGCTCCCGCTCATGGAGATACTCGAGGACGACACGGTGTATTTCAAGGCGTTCGACGAGGCATCCTCGGCCACGGACGGCTTCGCGGTGCGCATCGGGCGCGAGAACGAGGACTCCAGCCTCGTCTGCGTGTCGGTCGTCGCGGGGGTCTACGGATACGGCGACGCCCGCGGCGTCGTGGCCGTCATCGGGCCCCGGCGCATGGACTACGGAAACGTCATCGGCGCGGTGCGGGCCGCGCAAAGCATACTCAGCACGGACTAGCGAGGGGAAGACATGCCAGCCACCACCAAGGACCTGTACGAAATCCTCGGCGTCGACCGCAACGCGACGGACGCCGAGATAAAGAAGGCGTTCCGCCACAAGGCGCGCGAACTGCACCCCGACGTCAACGACTCGGACACCGCCGAGGACGAGTTCAAGGAGCTCAACGAGGCGTACGACGTGCTCTCCGACGCCAACAAGCGCGCCCAGTACGACCGCTTCGGCACCATTCCCGGAGTCGCTTCGGGCCCCGGTGCTGGCGGCTACGGCGGCGGCTACGTGGATTTCGAAGACCTGTTCGGCGG
>CAJUSL010000035.1:11723-19966 GCA_910589135.1 uncultured Eggerthellaceae bacterium | reverse complement strand
GCGATGCAGCTCCTGCCTGTCGACCTTGACGGTGGAGGTGAGGCTTCGCTTGTAGGCGGAACCTTTGTAGTAATACGGCTTGTCGCGGCCTTCCAGCACCTGCAGGCTTACTATCGTCTCGGCGCCTTGTTCCCTTGCCGACAACGTGTATTGCGGCGTAGGGTCGATGGCATCGTTGATCGAGTTCTCGATGTCGTGAAGCGTCTCCTTGACGTTTTTGACGCCTATGGGAATTCCGTCGTCGCTCACGCCGAACAGTATTTCGCCGCCGTCGTAGTTGGCGAACGCGCTCACGGTTTTCAAAAACGTCCGCGAGAACTCGGACTTGAATTCGAGCTGCTTGTTCTCTTCCATGAGGTATCACCAGCAATCTCGCCAATGGATATGACACGATTCTCAGTATCTCGTCAATCTCGTTAACGAGATACTGAGTATTTCATCAACGAGATTGACGAGATACTCAGTATATCCCAATGCACCTGGAAGGATGCATACGGAGTGGCGCTTGGCTGCCGGCTTGGTTCCGCTTGCGCGCACGGCTTGCGTGCGTGGCGTGAGTCCTGCGGCTGCGGTGTAGAATTCTTCCCAGTCAACACGGAAGGATGGCCGCATGGGCAGCATAAGCAGCGTGGCCGACACGGCCAACACGGCCAACACGAGCAGCATGGGTGAGAAGGGCGTCGTGGCGAGCGAGTACGAGGAGCCGCAGGCAATCGAGGTGCGGGGCGCCCGCGTGCACAATCTGAAGAACGTGGACGTCGACGTGCCGCTGCACTGCCTGGTGGGTATCGCGGGCGTGTCGGGCTCGGGAAAAAGCTCGCTGGCGCTGGGCGTTCTGTACGCGGAGGGCTCGCGCCGCTATCTGGAGGCGCTTTCCACCTACACGCGTCGTCGCATCGGCCAGGCCACGCGCGCCCAGGTCGACGAGGTGCTGCACGTGCCCGCGGCCATCGCGCTGCGGCAGCGCCCCGGCATCCCCGACGTGCACTCCACCTTCGGCACGTCCACCGAGCTGCTTAACTGCCTGCGCCTCATGTTCTCGCGCCTGGCCAGCCACGTGTGCCCCAACGGCCACCGCGTGCCGCCCACGCTGAACGTCGCCGCCGAGCGGCCCATCGTGTGCTCGACATGCGGCGTGGAGTTCTACGGTCCGGGTGCCGAGGACCTGGCGTTCAACAGCGGCGGCGCGTGCGCGACGTGCGGAGGCACCGGCGTGGTGCGCAACGTGGACGAATCGACGCTGATTGCCGACCCCGGCCTGACGCTCGAAGAGGGTGCGGTTGCGCCGTGGCGGCAGCTGATGTGGTCGCTCATGCCGCAGGTGGCGGCCGAGATGGGCGTGCGCACCGACGTCCCCTACCAGGACCTGACCGACCGCGAGAAGGACATCGTGCTGCACGGCCCGATGGAGAAGAAGCACATCCTGTACGTGCCGAAGGGCAAAGACCACGCCACCGAGCTCGACTTCACGTACTACAGCGCGGTGAACACGGTGAAGAACGCGCTCGCGAAGGTGAAGGACGACAAGGGCCTGGCGCGCGTGGCGAAGTTCCTGAAGTCGGACGTGTGTCCCGATTGCTGCGGCACGCGCCTGTCCGAGGCAGCCCGCGCGCCGCGTATCGGCGGCATGGACCTGGCTCAGGCGACGGCGATGACGCTCGACGAGCTGCGCGACTGGCTGCCTGCGGTGCAAGCCTCGCTGCCCGACGAAATGCAGGCCATGGCTGCGTCGATCGTCGCGGAAACCGCCGAGCCGATTCAACGCCTGGAGCAGTTGGGGCTTGGCTATCTTGCCCTCGACCGGGCAAGTTCCACCCTGTCGAACGGCGAGCGTCAGCGCGTGCAGCTGGCCCGTGCCGTGCGCACGCGCACCACGGGCGTGCTGTATGTCCTGGACGAGCCATCAATTGGGTTGCATCCTTCCAACGTGGAGGGGCTGCTGGGCGTGATGGACGACCTGCTCGCCGACGGGAATTCCGTGGTGTTCGTCGACCACGACGTGCAGGTTCTGCGGCATGCCGACTGGATAATCGAGGTCGGCCCTGGGTCGGGCGCCGACGGCGGCCGCGTGATCGCGCAGGGAACGGTGGCGCAGGTGGAGGGCGAGACGTCGTCGCGCATCGGGCCGTTCCTGTCGGGTGCGCGTGCCGTGCGCAGGGAAGCAGGGGCTGCGGGTGGCGCTAGCGCTGGCGCGGGTGCGGAAGGCGACGGTGCTGCTGGCGCGGAAGGTCCCGCCGTGGAAGCCGCGGGCGAAGGCGCGGAAGGCACGCGCATGATCCATCTCGACACCGAGCGCATTCACACCGTGCATCCCTTGAGCGTCAACGTGCCGCGCAGCAGGCTGACCGCCGTGACGGGCGTGTCGGGTTCCGGCAAGACCACACTGGTTCTCGAAAGCCTGATTCCCGCGCTGCAGGCGCACATCGCCGGACGCGACCTTCCGGCGCACGTGAAGAACGTCGACCCGGCGGGCATCGAGCGCGTCGACTTGGTGGACGCGACCCCCATTGGCGTGAACGTGCGCTCGACCGTGGCCACGTACTCGGGCGTGATGGACGACTTGCGCAAGCTGTTTGCGAAGACCCCCGACGCCAAGGAGCGAGGGCTGAAGGCGGGCGACTTCTCGTACAACACCGGGTCGCTGCGCTGCCCCCTGTGCGACGGCACCGGCCAAATTTCGCTGGACGTGCAGTTCCTTCCCGACGTGGACATTCCGTGTCCCGAATGCCATGGTTCGCGGTATGCGAAGGACGCCTGTCAGGTGCGTCTTTGCTTGGACGGCGGCGATGCGGCTGGTGAGGTGGCCGACGGGAGGACCGACGCCCAGGCGACGGCCGCCGGGGCGTCGGGCGACCAGTGCCTGTCGCTTCCCGACCTGCTGGCGCGCACGGTGGACCAGCTTCTGGCGGCGGGGAAGGGCCTTGGGAAGGCGGCGGCGAAGCTGCGCACGCTGCACGACCTCGGGTTGGGGTATCTCACGCTGGGCGAGTCGACGCCGGCGCTTTCCGGCGGCGAGGCGCAGCGTCTGAAGCTGGCGAGCGAGATGCACCGCGACCAGGAGGGCACGCTGTTCGTGTTCGACGAGCCCACCATTGGGCTGCATCCGCTGGATGTGGAGACGCTGCTGGGCGTGCTTCAGCGGCTGATCGACCATGGCGCCACCGTCGTCGTCATCGAGCACGACCTGGACGTAATCGCCAATGCCGACTACGTGATCGACTTAGGGCCGGGCGGCGGAGAGGCCGGCGGACGGCTGATTGCCGAGGGGGCGCCGGCTCAGATCGCCGCCACCCCCGAGAGCATCACGGGACGCTACCTGTAGGGCGCCAAGCACGCCGACTGACGCGCTGATGCGCTACCATGCAGTTAGAGACCGCCGAGGACAAGGAGCCCGCCATGGCCAAGAAGATCCTGCTCGTCCACTGCAGCCCGCGCAAGGGCGGGAATTCCAGCATGCTCGCCGTTCGGTTTGCCGAGGGCGCGCAAGCCGCCGGCAACGAGGTGGTGCGCGTGGACGTCGGCCGGGCGAGCATCGCCGGGTGCCTGGCGTGCGAGTACTGCTTCACGCACGACGGCCAGTGCATCCAGCAGGACGACATGCAGCAGTTCTACCCGCTGCTGCGCGAATGCGACGTGCTGGTGTGGGCCACGCCCATGTACTTCTACAACTTCCCGGCACAGTTGCGTGCGTTCCAGGACCGCATGTTCTGCCAGATCGGCAAGCCGTTCACCATCAAAAGCACTGCGCTGCTGCTCTGTTTCGAGGACGCAAACGAGGAGCGCGCCCAGCCGAGCGTCGACAGCTACCGCGTGTGCGCCGACTACTGCAAGTTGGAGAACCTGGGCGAAGTGGTGGTGAAGAGCGTGTATGAAAGAGGAGCCATCGAGGGCAACCCGGGCTTGCAGCAGGCGTATGACCTGGGCGCAAGCATCAGCTAAGGGCTTTCGAGGCAGGGGGCATCCATGCTGACCAACGAATTTCTTGGCGATGCGGTGGGGCGCTTGGGGTTCGGCGCCATGCGGCTGCCCGTGGTGGACGGCGACCAGGCGAACATCGACCAGGAGCAGCTCGACGCCATGGTGGACGCGGCGCTCGCCGCGGGCGTGAACTACTTCGACACGGCGTACCCCTACCATGCCAACCGATCGGAAATCGCGCTGGGCGCCTCGCTTTCGCGCTATCCGCGCGAGAGCTTCTACCTGGCGACGAAGTACCCTGGGCACCAGATTTCCGACAGCTACGACCCGGCGCCCATCTTCGAGGAGCAGCTGCGCAAGTGCCGCGTGGACCACTTCGACTTCTACCTGCTGCACAACGTCTACGAGCGCTCCATCGGCGTGTACACCGACGAGCAGTGGCGCATCGTCGACTACTTCGTGGAGCAGAAGCGGCTGGGGCGCATCCGCCATCTGGGCTTCTCCAGCCACGGGCGGCCCGACAACCTGGCGGCGTTTCTGGACTACGGCGCGCGGAAGTTCGTCGAGCTGCAGGAGCGCGACCCGCAGACGGCCGCTCTGTTCGCGGGCAAAAGCGTGATGGAGTTCTGCCAGATACAGCTGAACTATCTGGACTGGACGCTGCAGCGCGCCGCCGAGAAGTGCGCGCTTTTGGAGGACGCGGGAATCCCGGTGGTGGCGATGGAGCCGCTGCGGGGCGGCAAGCTGGTCGATTTGCAGGACAGGCAGCGCGACGTGTTGGCTGTGCTGCGGCCCGGGGCTGCGCCGGTGGAATGGTCGTTCCGCTGGCTGCAAGGCATTCCCAACGTGAAAGTGATTCTGAGCGGCATGTCGAACCTCGAACAGGTCGAGCAGAACTGCGCCGCGTTCGCCGAGGCCGACCCGCTGGCCGACGCCGAGGCGGCGGCGCTCATGGACGTCGCCGAGACGCTGAAGGGCGGCGTCCCGTGCACGGCGTGCCGCTATTGCGTCGATTCCTGCCCGCAGCGGATCGACATCCCCATGTTGCTGGCGACCTACAACGATATGCGGTTCCAGAGCAGCTTCACCGTGTCCATGCAGATGGACGCCGTGCCGGTGGGCCAGCGCGCCTGCGACTGCATCGACTGCCGAGCGTGCAAGCGTCTCTGTCCGCAAGGTATTAACATTCCCGAAGTGCTTTCCGAGTTGGCCGGCGCGCTCGAGGCGATGCCCAAGTGGGAGGACCTGTGCCGCGAGCGCGAGGAGGCGGCCCGCGCCTCGCGTCTGTGACGCGAGCGAGTGGGCAAGCAAACGGATGAGCGGGCGGGCGAGCAGTCAGGGCGGCCTATGAAGAGCAGTGAGGTGGCGTCCATCGCGGGGGTGAGCGTGCGCGCGTTGCGCCATTACCACGCTCTGGGGATTCTGCCCGAGCCGCCGCGCGGGCCCAACGGATACCGCTGCTACAGTGCGCTCGACGTGGCCCGCGTGCTGCGCATCAAGCGCCTCGCTTCGTTGGGCTTCTCGCTTGCCGACATCGGCGTGATGGCGGAAGGCTGCGAGACGGATGACGCGCTGGCACGCGGTTCCCTGTCAGAGGGAGGGCTTGCGGAAAGCAGGCCCGCCTCCGGCGCCTCTGCGTCCTTCGTCGACGAGCAGGACGCGCTCGAACAGCTCGACCGCGAGCTTGCCATGCAGATCGAGCGCCTTCAGGAGCAGCGGCGCATCGTCGCCCAGCTTCGCGAAGAGGCGCTGGATCCGGCGCTGCCGCCTCGTTTCGCTCGCGTGGTGAAACGGCTTTTCGAAGGCACCGCCTCGCGCATGGCCGACCTGGGCGCCTATGACAGGGCGGCCTTGGACATAGCGGCCCACGCGTACCGCGAGGAAGACGTCGACGAGCTGGAGCGCTTCGTCGACAAGGTGGAGCACCTGGGCCTTTTCGGCGTGCTGGCGGAGGTGGAGGCGCGCATCGACGGCCTCGATGCCGATGCGGGCGAACAGGAGCGGGGGGCGCTGGTGGCGTTGTCGCTCGAGCTGCTGGAGCCGCTCGTGGAATGCTTCGATCCGGCAAACTGGCAGGAAGGCCCCGACGAGACTTCAACGCAGCTAATCTCCGTCCTTTCCGACGTCGTGCTGAACGAAGCGCAGGCGGATGTGAGCCGGCGCATTCAGACGGCCATTTCCGAACTCGTCCTCGCAAAATCTGCAGAATAGTCGCTTGACTACGACGTAACGTCATAGTTTTCAATGAATGCAAGCTTGGCATGACGCTGGGCTGTTCGAGCAAGGATGTTTGCTATGACGGAAAAGGAACGTGCAACGGGCGGCGCGCGGAAGGTTCCTGCGACGACCATCCGGTTCGTGGTGTCGGGAGCCTTGTCGCTGCTGGGGAATTCGGTGGCGGCGGTGGTGATCCCGCTTATCTTGCTGGCCCGCACCGGCGACGCGCTGGCCGCTGGAACGCTGGCCTTGGTGTGCGCCGTGCCGCAGATGGTGGTGGGCCTGCTTGGCGGGGCGCTGCTCGACCGGGTGAACCGCCGCAACGTGTCGATCGTGTCCGACTTCGTGTCCGCTGCCAGCGTGGCGCTTCTTCCGGTGGTGGATGCGGTATGGGGTCTCGACTTCGGATGGTTCGTCGTGCTGGGCCTGCTGGGCGCCATCGGGGACATCCCGGGCATGACGGCGCGCGACACGCTGCTGCCCGCCGTGGTCAAGCGCGACGGGTTGGACCTGCAGCGCTTCCTGGGCGTCACGCAGTCGTTGGAGTCCCTCGTGACCATCGTGGGGCCGGCGCTGGCGGCGGCTCTGATCGGGTTCGGAAGCGACATCGCCGCGCTGTGGGCGACAGCGGCGCTCTCATGCGCTGCCGCGTTGGTCACGCTGACGTTGCCGCGCTCGGTGGGGGTCGTGGACGCGGCAGGCTCGCCACGAGGCGCGTTGGCGGCTGCGCGTGCGTCGCTGGCGGAAGGGTTGCGCGTGCTGTTCAAGAGGGACGCGATCCTGCGGTCGTCCATGTTGCTGAGTTTCGGCATCATCATGGTAATGGGCAGCTTCCAAGGGCTGGTGCTTCCCGTGCATTTCACCGAGACGGGCGCGCCGGCCGATCTAGGCTACGTCCTGTCGGCGATGTCGGCGGGGCTGCTGGTCGGGTCGCTCGGCTACACGGCGTTGGCGCCGCGGCTGAAGCGCCGGACGTGGTACGTCGTTTCGCTGGCGGGCATGGCGGTAGGCGTGGCGGTCATGGGGCTTCTGCCTCCGTTGTGGCTGTTGCTGGCGGCGGCTCTGCTGCTGGGGATGAGTGCGGGTCCCGCTTCGGCCTTGATGGGGTTCTTCGCCTTCGACCGCATTCCGGACCAGAACCGCGGAAGCGCGCTGGGCACCCAGAACGCCATCGTGCTGGTAGTGGCTCCGGTGGCCGTCTTCGCGACGTCGGTGGTGGTGGAGTTGCTGGGCGTGGGCATAGGCGCGCTTGCCTTGGCGGCGTGCTGGCTGGCGATCACGGTGTGGGCCACGTTCACAAGGAGTATGCGCGGCATATAGGGCGGGGACGCCGTCGTTCGGGCGCGGCAGCGCAACGTTGGCTGCGCGTGTCGTGCCCGAACAAGTTGGGCATCATGGCGTCCGACGCGCGATGCCCGGCGCATGTCTCAGCCCGGTTCGGTTCCGTGCGGCCAACCCCTAAGCTTTCTCGCCTTCCCCGAGGTCGTAGCGTGCGCTCGAGAAAACGTTGAGCCTCAGACTGCCCATCAGATGCTTGAGCGCGGCCTGCGCCTTCACGGAATTGCCGGCGTCGTCGAGCGGAGGCGAGAAGGCACACACGCCGAACAGGCCCGGCATGACGCCGATGACGGCGCCGCCGACGCCCGTCTTTGCAGGCAGGCCGGACGTGTAGAGCCAGTCGCCCGAGTGCTGATAGAAGCCCACGGTTGCCATGAGCGACGTGACCTGCGGGGCGAACCGTGCGTCGAACACGGGCTTGCCGGTGACGGGGTTGATGCCGTCGTTGGCGATGGTGGCAGCCGAAATGGCGAGCTGCCGGGCGGTGACGCCCAGCGAGCATTGGCGCGTGTACAGGTCGAGCGACATGGTGGGCGCGTCGTAGATGCGGTCGTACTGCTTCAGCAGCCACGCGATGGAGCGGTTGTCGAAGTTGGTCTGCGACTCGGAGTGGTACAGCTCCTCGATCAGCTGCGGCTCGCTGCCCATGAGGTCGGTCATGTTGTCGACGATGGCCTTCCACTTGGCGCTTGCGTCGCCGACCGGCTCCACCAGCGAGCAGGCCGTGATGGCGCCGGCGTTCACCAGCGGCGTGGATGGGTGGTCGTTTT